>NZ_JARVXN010000039.1:0-43751 GCF_048957715.1 Mitsuaria sp. CC2
GAGCTGAAGTTCACGACGGCGTTGCCGTTGTCGTATATCGCGTGAAAGGCCGCGAGGACGGCCCGCTCACCATCTCAACCAATGCTTTCCGGCGAGCGCTCCCAGCGCCGCCGACATGCCCATCCCGAGCACGTACCAGATCGCCACGAAGGGGGCTTCCATCTCGGGGCAGTGCAGCGAGTAGACACACGCCCCCACCGCGCCCGCCAGCCAGCCCGCCGCCGCGCCGGTCAGCACGGGCCGCGTCGGCGCCAGACCGCGCAGGGCCCACAGCAGGCCGACGCCAATCGGCAGCGACGTCGCCGTCACGTTGAACACGCACACGCGCCAGGTCGTGCCCAGCATCAGCGGCACGCGCGCAGCGGGCTCGGCCATCCAGAGCACCACCGCCGCCCAGATCCACAGCAACGACACCGGCAGCCACACGCCCAGCCACCAGCCGTTCATGCGCGCGCCGGGGTGCCCGAGGCGGAACACCACGATCAGGCCGGTCGCCGCCACCGCCAGCGGCATCGCGACCTTCCGCCAGAACGCGGCCGTGCCCATCACCTCGGCCAGGTCGGCGCGGATGCCGAAGGCTCCCTGCACCCACGCCAGCGCCAAGGCGATGCCAACGAGCAGCGCGACCGCGAAGCGCCGCTCTCCCGTGCGCGTCGGCACTGGGGCGGCGTCCTGCGCCAACAGTCCGATCAGGTCGTCGGTTTTCATGTCATGTCCTTCCACAGCCGCGCGAGCGTCTTCAGTCCCCGGTGTACGCCGACCTTCACCGCCGACTCGCTCAGTCCGGTGAGCTGGGCGGTCTCCTGGACCGACAGCCCTTCGACCTTCGTGTGCAGGATCGGCAGCCGCTGGTTCGTCGGCAATTGATCCAGCAGCCGGCTCAGGTCGCGGCGCGAATCGCCGGCTTCGTGATCCGCGCTCGCGAACACCGCGAGATCGTCATCGAGAGGCTCGTTCAGCGCCTCGTGCCGTTCGCGCCGGCGCCAGAGGTCCACCAGCTTGTAGCGCGCGACCGCGTGGACCCAGGCCGTCAGCGGTTCGCCGCGGCGATAGGTCTGGCGCTGGTTATGCACGGCCATCAGCGTCTCCTGCACCAGATCTTCCACCTCGTCCGGCAATTGCTGCAGCCGCCGGCGGAAGTACCCGCGAAGCAACGCCCCCAGACGCTGGAGGAAGCGGTGGTAAGCCCCCGCGTCCCCGTCCAGCCCGGCCACGAAAAGGTCGTGCAACTCATGCTCTGTCGCGATCACGGGATCTATTCGCTTAATGGGGCCGAAAGGTTACAGGGGGTCTGAAAAAAGAGAGTGAAAAATTTTTCAGGTGCGATGTAACCCTTGGCCGATCGGCGGCGAACTAGCTTGCGGAACGTGACGGACAGACCGCCTCGTCCGACCCTCAACCCGCATCCATGCACAAGGAGTGCCCCCATGAAGTCGACCACCCTCAGCCTCGCCCTCGTGACCCTGACCGCCCTGTCCGCCTCCGCGATGGCGCAGGACGCCAAGCCCGCCGCCGAGAAGGAGCGTTGCTACGGCGTCTCGATGGCCGGCAAGAACGACTGCGCCGCCGGCCCGGGCACCTCCTGCGCCGGCACGTCCAAGATGGACTATCAGGCCAACGCCTGGAAGTACGTCCCGGCCGGCACCTGCACCACGATCAAGACGCCCAAGGGCATGGGTTCGCTGGCCCCGGTCAAGTCCTGACCCTCGCATCGCCATGACGCACGCGCTGGGCGCCGGCCTCGGCTTCAAGCCCGAGTTCGCGGAGGACGCGCTCGCCGCGCGCGCGCCCGGACTCTGGTTCGAGGTCCATCCCGAGAACTACCTCGTGGCGGGCGGACCGCGGCTGGCCTTGCTCGAGACCCTGCGGGCGACGCATCCGCTGTCGCTGCATGGGGTGTCGATGTCGCTGGGCGGCGCCGCGCCGCCGGATGCGGAGCACCTGCGCCGCTTCGCCGCCCTGGCGGAACGGCTGCAACCTGTGCTGGTGTCGGAGCACTTGGCGTGGAGTCGCTTCGGCGGCGCCTATGCGCCGGACCTGCTCCCGGTGCCGCGCACGACGGAAGCGCTGCACCGCGTCGCGGCCAACCTCTCCCGGATGCAGGACGCGCTGCAGCGCCGCGTCGCCATCGAGAACCCCACCCATTACCTGACCCTGTCCCACGAGTGGGGCGAGGTCGATTTCCTGCATGAACTCGTGCGCCGCACCGGCTGCGGGCTGCTGGTCGATGTGAACAACGTGTTCGTGTCCGCCAGCAATCTCGGCATCGACACCGGGACCTGGATCGACGCGATCGACGGCGATGCGGTGATGGAGATCCATGTCGCCGGACATCGCCTCGATGGCGACGCCACCACGGGGCTGTTGATCGACAGCCACGATGCCGCAGTCGCGGCGCCGGTGTGGGCGCTGCTGGAACGATTGACGATGCGCATCGGGCCCAGACCGACGCTCGTCGAGCGCGACGGCAACCTGCCGCCCTTCGCCGAGCTCCTGGCTGAGCGCGGTGACGCGCAGTCCGTGCTCGACGTCCGCTTGTCTGCGCCTCAAGAGGTGCCGGCATGAGACTCATCGAACTCCAGGAGTCCTTCTGGCGCGACCTGTGGGCCGACCCGGAAGATGGCGTTGCCGGCTCGGGTGTGGCTGCCCAGCCTGGCTTCGCCGTGTATCGCAACACCGTGCTCAAAGGCTGCGCGGACGCGTTGATCTCGCTGTATCCATCGGTCCATCGCCTGACCGGCGACGCCTGGATGCAGGCGGTGGCGCTGGACGCCGTGCGGGCCGATCCGCCGTCGGGCGGCGACCTCCAGCACTACGGCGCGTCCTTCCCGGCCTTCCTCGATGCTGCGCTCGCCGGCGGCGAGCTGCCCTGGCTCGGCGACGTGGCCCGTCTGGATCGCTTCTGGGGCGAAAGTCATGTCGCGGTCGACGCACCGGTGCTCGACCCGACGTCGCTGGCGCGTTTCGACCCCGAACGGCTGGCCGCGTCGCGGCTGGTGCCCCACCCCGCGGCGCGATGGCGCTGGTCTGAGGACTGGCCCGCATTCAGCCTGTGGCATGCCGCCCGCACCGGCGCCGACGACCCCAACCCGCCGCACTGGCTCGGACAGGGCGCGCTGCTCACGCGGCCGTCGGGCGCGGTCGTCGCGCTGGAGGTCGCCGCCGCCGAGTGCGCGCTGCTCGATGCCTGCGCCGCCGGTGAGCCGCTCGGACCCGCCCTCGACGCGGTCCAAGACCGCTTCCCTGCTTTCACTCCCGGCACCGCGCTGGGCCGCCTGCTCAATCACGGCGCCTTCACGGGCGTCATGGAGATCCCGTCATGAACACCATCACTGCCACCTCTCGCGCCGGGCGCGACTCCGCCGGGTTCCTGGCGGCCATCCGCGATCGCCTGGAGCGCCTCATCTCGCCCGACCTCATCGCACTGGCCTGCCGCTTCAGCATCGCGGGCGTCTTCTGGCTGTCCGGCCGCACCAAGGTCGAAGGCTGGTTCACCCTGACCGACACGACCTTCCTGCTGTTCCGCCAGGACTACAAGCTCCCGCTGATCCCGCCGGAGGTGGCGGCCTACCTCGCCACGGGGGCGGAGCACGTGCTGCCCATCCTGCTCGTGCTGGGGCTGTGCACGCGGGTCGCGGCGCTCGGCGTGCTGGGGATGACGGCGGTGATCCAGACCTTCGTCTATCCGTCGGGCTGGCCGACCCACCTGAGCTGGGCGGCGCCGATGCTCTATCTGGTCGGTCGGGGGCCGGGCCGATGGTCGCTGGACCATCTGCTCGCGTCAAAGGCAATCGGTCCGTGGCGGCGCTGACCCCAGCACCGTCAGGAGATGTCCTTCAACGTCCCCGCTGCGAAGGCGGCCGCTGCGGCCTTGGCCGTGTAGACCGACGGCCCGTCGTAGCGCAGCGATTTGCGCACGCGTGTCATGACGCCGTCTGCCCACTTGCAGAAGGCCGGATCCTTGGCGACCCACTTGCCGTCGACGAAGACCCGGTTGTGGAAGTACAGCCGTCCCCAGCGCATCTCCGACCCGGTGTAGTACGGGCGGATCAATTCGATCAGATGGGAATTCTCAAGATCGACGTGCGTCTTCACCGGGCTCAGCCGTTTCAAGATGACCCTGCGCGGTAGCGACTTCGGCGGCAGGTAGCTGGTCAGGGAAACCTGACCCGCGGCGGACACAGGGATGGCCAACCGCTCCAGCGGCAACAGATCCGCCAGATCGTCCGTCGCAGTGTCTGACAGGACGTCGACGTCCCCGGAAGCGACCAGGAGGTCCTGAATCGCAGCGACGTCGCTGTCCGTTGCGTGGTAGCTGAACTGTTTGGCCATTGCTCCGGATCTTCTCATCGCGATGCGCCGGCCGCCGATCAGGCCCTCATTGAGGAACGCTAGTCCGAACTCGATCCGATCAAGATCGTCGCCGACCGTTCTTCCAGGAAAGCATAGGCGAAGTCCCAGAACACCGGATAGGCCGGGTGCCCGCTGCTCAACCAGAAACGTTTTATCGCAAGGGCGCGCTTTCCCAACGCGGACACTTCATCGGCCAAATCGTGACGGCCTTTCCGACCAATACTCCTAGGAACCCGCCATGACGCTTGCGATCCCGTCACGTGTGCCCTCAACCTTGATGTCACGAGACGCCGCTTCACGACGGCGTTTTGCGGCGGGTTGAATCGAATGCCGCACGCCCAACGGCTGGTGTGTTTCCCGTACGGACAATCCCTCCCCCGCCGCCCTGCGAATCTCCTCCCGGCATCTACGGCTTCAGCCGCGCCCTTGAAACGTCACCACCCGTCCATATAATCTCCCTGCTAGCACTCGCGAAGGTCGAGTGCTAACAAGCCCCGCGGCCCTGGCTGAGGGGCTTACTTCTTGTGATGGACTGGCTTGTGCGTTCAGCGCACGGCGGGTCATTGAAGCAAGTCTGCATAGTCAAGGAGATCTGATGAAACTGCGTCCTCTGCACGATCGCGTGATCGTTAAGCGCCTGGAAAACGAAACCAAGACGGCCTCCGGCATCGTCATCCCCGACAACGCCGCCGAGAAGCCCGACCAGGGTGAAGTGCTGGCCGTCGGCCCGGGCAAGCGCAACGACAAGGGTGAGTTCGTCGCCCTGAACGTCGCCGTCGGCGACCGCGTCCTGTTCGGCAAGTACAGCGGCCAGACCGTCAAGGTCGACGGCGACGAGCTGCTCGTCATGCGCGAGGAAGATCTGTTCGCCGTCATCGCCAAGTAATCGGCGACCGCGACAGACATTCATCCAGATAGAGAATTCGGAGAAATACACATGGCAGCAAAAGACGTTGTCTTCGGCGGCGAGGCCCGTGCCCGCATGGTCGAAGGCGTGAACATCCTGGCCAACGCGGTCAAGGTCACGCTGGGCCCCAAGGGCCGTAACGTGGTGCTGGAGCGCTCGTTCGGCGCCCCCACCGTCACGAAGGACGGTGTCTCGGTCGCCAAGGAGATCGAGCTCAAGGACAAGCTGCAGAACATGGGCGCCCAGATGGTCAAGGAAGTCGCTTCCAAGACCTCGGACAACGCCGGTGACGGCACCACCACCGCCACCGTCCTGGCCCAGGCCATCGTCCGCGAAGGCATGAAGTACGTGGCCGCGGGCATGAACCCGATGGACCTGAAGCGCGGCATCGACAAGGCGGTCACCGCCCTGGTCACCCAGCTGAAGGCGGCCTCCAAGGCCACCACCACGTCCAAGGAAATCGCCCAGGTCGGCACGATCTCGGCCAACTCCGACGAATCCATCGGCAAGATCATCGCGGACGCGATGGAGAAGGTCGGCAAGGAAGGCGTCATCACCGTCGAAGACGGCAAGAGCCTGGACAACGAACTCGACATCGTCGAAGGCATGCAGTTCGACCGCGGCTACCTGTCGCCGTACTTCATCAACAACCCGGAAAAGCAGTCGGCGATCCTGGACAACCCGTTTGTCCTGCTCTACGACAAGAAGATCTCGAACATCCGCGATCTGCTGCCGACCCTGGAAGCCGTCGCGAAGTCGGGCCGCCCGCTGCTGATCATTGCTGAAGAAGTCGACGGCGAAGCGCTGGCGACCCTGGTCGTCAACACGATCCGCGGCATCCTGAAGGTCGTCGCCGTGAAGGCCCCGGGCTTCGGCGACCGCCGCAAGGCGATGCTGGAAGACCTGGCCATCCTGACCGGCGGCAAGGTGATCGCCGAGGAAGTCGGCATGTCGCTCGAGAAGGTCACGCTGGCTGACCTGGGCCAGGCCAAGCGCGTCGAAGTGGGCAAGGAAAACACCACCGTCATCGACGGCAACGGTTCCAACGACGACATCCAGGCGCGCGTCAAGCAGATCCGCGTCCAGATCGAGGAAGCCACCAGCGACTACGACCGCGAGAAGCTGCAAGAGCGCGTGGCCAAGCTGGCCGGCGGCGTCGCCGTCATCAAGGTCGGTGCCGCCACCGAAGTCGAGATGAAGGAAAAGAAGGCCCGTGTCGAAGACGCGCTGCACGCCACCCGTGCCGCCGTTGAAGAAGGCATCGTGGCCGGCGGCGGCGTCGCGCTGCTGCGCGCCCGTCAGGCCGCTGGCACCATCCAGGGCGACAACGCCGACCAGGACGCCGGCATCAAGCTGATCCTGAAGGCCATCGAAGCCCCGCTGCGCGAGATCGTCTACAACGCCGGTGAAGAGTCGTCGGTCGTCGTCAACACCGTGCTGGCCGGCTCCGGCAACCACGGCTACAACGCGGCCAACGGCACCTACGGCGACATGATCGAGATGGGCATCCTGGACCCGACCAAGGTGACCCGCACCGCGCTGCAGAACGCCGCGTCCGTGGCCTCGCTGATGCTGACGACCGAATGCATGGTCGCCGAAGCGCCGAAGGACGAGTCCGCCGGCCCGGCCATGCCCGGCGGCATGGGCGGCATGGGCATGGACATGTGATGTCCGCCTGAGCCCGTCGCGCGGTGCGCCCACCGCGCTTCAGGCCCGGGACTCACGTTCTCGAAAGGGGTCGCTTCGGCGACCCCTTTTTTCGTTCGCACGGCAACACGCCGTTGCGATTCGATACGAAGTCGGCTGGCGCCTTGCCGAAACCGGGCGCGCCAATCGCCCAGAATCATTCGACCCCGCCGGTCGCGTGGTCGCGCCAGCACCGGGCTTTCCCCAGGTCGCACGTCCCCGTGCCCCAGGGGATGTCACCTGAATGTGGGGCGACCATAATGCGGCTGACAACTTGTCACAAATGATGGTCCAAGCGTCTTCGCCCTCCCAGCAGTCCCTGCTCGACGACATGCTCGCGCATGTGCCCACCCTGGCGCATGCGGTCTACAACGGTCTGCAGGACGAACTCAAGAGCCGACTGGAATACCACCAGCTACTCGCCGGCTGGTCCAAGCGGCGCGCCAGCTTTGCCGCCGACTTCGAGGGCTCGCTCAGCCTGTTGCTGAAGATCGCCCGCGACGGCGGCGACCCGCTGCAGCGGGACCGGACGGCGCAGCGCGGCCGCGGCGATTTCGCGCTGAGTCTGGTCGACGAAGGCCAGGCGCTGAAGGACGTCGCGATCTCCCATGTGATCACCGCGATCGAAGACCAGTCCCGGGCGGAGCTGCACCAGCTGAGCAACTTCTTCGCCGCGCTGCGCGGCATCGCCCGACCGCTGAAGAACGACAACCCCTTGCGGGCGGCGCTGTTCGCGCAGGCGCTGGCACGCGCCATCGAAGGCGTGGACCTCGACGCCGACGGCCGCTATGCGCTGATGCGCATGGCCGCGCATCCGCTGGCCGTCCGGCTGCAGCCGATCTACACCCTGCTCTGCCAGAGCCTGAGACAGGCGCAGTTGACCGGGATGCTGACCAGCCACGGCTCGGCAATCAAGGAATCGGACCTGCGCCTGCGCCAGTTCAAGACGCTGACGGACACGCCGACGCAGAACGCGACGCTCGATCAGGTCGCGATGAAGCTGGACCTGATGAACACGCGGGCCGCGGAACTCGGATCGGTGCGCGCCGCGACGCCGTCGACCCCGGGCGCGCTGGCCGCGGCACCGGCCCGGTTGGGCCCGGGCATCGGCGCGCCGGGCTCGGACCTGTTATCGCGCCTGTATGACCAGATCCTCGCCGACGGCAGCCTGCAGCCGCCGCTGAAGGTGCTGATGGGTCGACTGCAGGTCGCGATCGTTCGACTGTCCAAGGCCGATCCCACGCTGCTGCGGCGCCAGGACCATCCGACCTGGCAGCTGTTGAACCGCCTGGCCGCGCACGGCGCGGGCTTCCAGCGCAGCGACGACGCGGCGCTGAAAGCCTTCCTGCAGTTCCTCGAACGCGTGATCCAGCCGCTGCTGGACGCCGCGCATCCGTCGGCACTGCAGTTCCAGCAGGCGCTGACCGAAGTCGAGTCCCACATCCGTGCCCAGGCCGAGGCCCGCGGCCAGCGCAGCGCCGTCGCGCTGGAACGGCTGGACCGCGAGCAGCGCCGCCAGGAGTGGCAGCGCATGCTGCGCGACCAGTTGCAGCACCAGCTCGACGATGCCCAGGCCGGCAAGCTGATGCGCCGTTTCCTGCTCGGCCCCTGGGTCGAGGTCATCGCGCAGGCGATGGTCCACCACGGTCGCGACGCCGCCGAACCGCAGGTCTACATCGAGCTCGTGGATGCGCTGCTGCACAGCGTGTCGCCGCAGCCGGACGACGCGGCGCGCCTGCGCCTGCGCGGCCAGTTGCCGGATCTGATCCGCGCGCTGGAACGCGGCATGGACGCCATCGCGCTGCCGCCGATGCAGCGGCAGGCCTTCCTCGACGAACTGATGCGCCAGCACGGCCGCGTGCTGCGCGGACTGCCCGCGGTGCAGGAGAACGCCCCGGCGGCGCCCGCGCCGCGTCGTCCGGCGCAGACGCCGGAAGAGCTGCTGCAGGTGCTGCTGGACGAGCGCGAGTCGCAACTCCCGTCGCGCTGGGCCCATGAGCGCGTCGATCGCGGTCAGCTGCCCACGGTGCCGGTGGCGCTCTACAGCGAGGAGCACTCCCCGCACGCGCACGCGGCACTGCAGGACTGGATCGCCGGCGTGCACATCGGCGGCTGGTACCACTTCTTCCATCGCAGCGAATGGATCACCGCGCAGGTGGCGTGGATCAGCGACAGCCGGCAGATGTTCCTGTTCATCGGGCAGGTCGCCGAGGATCGCCATTCGGTGACACGCGGCGCGCTGGAGCAGCTCGTCGCCAACGGCCTGATCACGCAGCTGGAAGACCAGCCGCTGCTGCAGCGCGCGATCGGCACGCTGATGCTGGACCTGGACCGGGCGCCCCACAACGGCAACGACCACTGACGGACGTCCGCCGGCTCGATGCCGCGTGCGACGTCGAGCCGCTTCGGGTCACAATGCGCCCGCCTCGCGCCGTTGCCGCAGGGCCTGTGCCGTCAGCCCGATGTCCGCCGTGTTCCGAGATTCCAGCGCCCCTCTCTCCCCCCTTCCCGGCCGCCACCGCTGGTCCTGCCGCCGAATCCGTCACCTTGACCGGCTCCGCCGCGTGATGCTGGCCGTCGCCGCGGCGGCCCTCGCCACGCCGGTCGTGCTGCTCGCGCAGACGGTGCCGCCGAATCCGCCGCCGGGCCCCGTGGCCACGCCCGCGGCCGACCAGGCCCAGCGACCCAAGCTGGGCCTGGTGCTCTCGGGCGGCGGCGCCCGGGGCCTGGCGCACGTCGGCGTGCTGAAGGTGCTGGAGCGCGAGCGCATCCCCGTCGACATCGTCACCGGCACCTCCATGGGCGCGATCATCGGCGGCCTCTACGCCAGTGGCATGTCCGCCGACGACCTGGACCGCGAACTCTCGCGGATCGCCTGGGACCGGCTGTTCGCGAGCCGCGTCGACCGCCAGGATCTGTCGCAGCGTCGCAAGGAGGAGGATTTCGAGTTCTCCGCCACGATCGAGTTCGGCCTGCGCGACGGCGAGGTCCGCGTCCCCACCGGCACGCTCTCCAGCCGCGGGCTGGAAGCGCTGCTGCGCCGGCTGACGCTGCCGGTGCGCGACGTGAAGCAGTTCGACCGCCTGCCGACGCCCTTCCGCGCCATCGCCACCGACATGGAGAACGGCCGCGAGCGCATCCTGGCCGAGGGTGACCTGGCGCTGGCGCTGCGCTCCAGCATGAGCGTGCCCGGCGTGTTCGCGCCGGTCGAATGGGAGGACCGCATCCTGGGCGACGGCGGGCTGGTCAACAACCTCCCGGTCGACGTCGCCCGCGAGATGGGGGCGACCCGGCTCATCGCGGTCAACGTCGGCACGCCGGTGGGCGGGCGCGAGACGCTGAATTCCCTGCTCGGGCTGACCGCCCAGATGATCAACATCCTCACCGAGCAGAACGTGCAGCGCTCCATCGCCAGCATGTCCGCCGGCGAGGACCTGCTGGTCACGCCGGCGCTGGGCAAGCTGACCTCCGGCGACTTCGACAAGGCCCGGGAACTGATCCGCGCCGGGGAGGAGGCCGCCGAGGCGCTGCTCCCGCAGCTGCGCGCCTACGCCGTCGACGAGCGCACCTACACCGACTGGCAGATCGCCCGCATCGGCACCAAGGCGCCCGGCGTGTTCATCGCCGCGGTCAAGCTGGAGGGCTCCGACAACACCAATCCGGAACGCTTCCGCAGCCAGCTCGAATCGAAGCCCGGCCAGCCCTTCAACAACGAGACGGCCGAGCGCGACATGCGCTTCCTGTCCTCCAGCGGCGACTACAACCGCGTCGATTACCACGTCGAGCAACGCCCCGAGGGCGAGACGCTGGTCTTCAACATGGAAGACAAGCCCTGGGGACCGAACTACTTCCGGGTCGGGATGGACCTGTCGACCGATTCGAGCGGCGACAGCTTCTTCAATCTGCGCCTGAGCCACAACCGCCACTGGCTGACCGACAAGGGCACCGAGTGGCGCAACCAGATCACGATCGGCGAGACGCCGCGGCTCTACACCGAGCTCTACCACCCGCTGGGCCTGAAGCTGGGCGTGGCCGACGACTGGTTCGTCAGCGCCTGGGGCGAAGCCAACCAGCGCAAGCAGATCGTCTACAACGACAACGACCCGGACGATGCCGCCCTCGGCCAGGCGCGGCTGGTGCGGCGCGACGCCTCCCTGGGTCTGGACATCGGCCAGCCGTGGGGACGCTGGGGCGAGGTGCGGCTCGGGGCGATCAGCCAGATCCGCCATGCGAAGCCGGATCTGATCACCCTGCTCGCGCCGGAGGCCGGCAAGCTGCGCTGGACCAGCTACGAGCGAGGCTTCCGCCTGCGCACCGTGGTGGACCAGCTGGACTACGCCAATTTCCCGCAGCACGGCTACCGGTTCACCGTCGAGGCGCAAGGTGGCCGCCAGGACAACCGCAACCTCAGCAGCGGCCGCTTCCTGCGGCTGAACATGGACGGGAACGTGGTGCGCAGCTTCGGCGGGCACACGGTCAGCCTGTACGCGCGGGCCGTCGCGTCGCAGCAGCCGGACGACACCGGACTGGGCGGCTACACGCTGGGCGGCTTCCACCAGCTGTCGGGCTACAACCCGAACCAGCTCAGCGGCAACTCGCTGCTGTTCACGCGGGCGACCTACTACCGGCGCCTGAACGACCAGCCCTTCCTGTCGCGCGGCTTCTTCATCGGCGGCACGCTGGAGGCCGGCAACACCTGGCTCTCGCGTCGCGACTTCAGTCCCAAGGACCTGCGTTACGCGAGCAGCGTGTTCCTGGGCTCCGACACGGGGCTGGGGCCGCTGTACGTGGGCGTCGGCTACGCGCCGCGCGGCGGGACCGCGTTCTACGTGTTCATCGGCCGGCCCTGAGCGTCATCGCCGGCCCCGGGGCCGGCGAGGCCCGGGGTCAGGTCTGGTCGGCCTCGTCGCCGATGGAGGCGGTGTCGTCCGACGCCGCGTCGTCGTCCTCATCGTCGCCGTCCGGGGTCCGCGGCTCGGCGTGCGCCCAGTCGTAGATCACCTCGGCGACGTCCTCCAGCCCCTGCTTGCTCAGCGCCGAGAACAGCGTGACGCCGATGTCGGAATCCTCCGTCGCCAGCACGCCCAGGTCCTTCTGCACCTGCGCCAGGATGGCGGCGCCTTCCTTGCGGTTGAGCTTGTCGGCCTTGGTCAGCACGACCAGCAGGCTGACCTCGCCGGCGGTGACGCGGTCGGAGACGAATTCGAGCAGCTGCTTGTCGAGGTCGGTCAGCCCGAGCCGGGAATCGACCATCAGCACCACGCCCGACAGCGATTCGCGCTGGCCGAGGTAGTCGGCCATGACGCGCTGCCAGCGCAGCTTGGCGTCGCGCGCGACGGCCGCGTAGCCGTAGCCGGGCAGGTCGGCGAACAGCGCGTTCGGCGCGTCGCGCGGGCCCACCGCGAACAGGTTGATGTGCTGCGTGCGGCCCGGCGTCTTCGACGCGAAGGCCAGGCGCTTCTGCTGCGCCAGCGTGTTGACCGCCGTGGACTTGCCGGCGTTGGAACGACCGACGAAGGCGATCTCCGGCAACCGGCGCGGGGCCAGGTCTTGCGCGAGCGCTTCGCCCTCGGCCACCGATCCGGAGCCGGAATCCGCCTCCGGCGCGCCGACGTCGGCGTCGTCCAGCAGGTCGTCGTCGACCTCGTCGATCTCATCGAACCCGGTGGCTTCCGCGCCGGCCAGCGCCGCTTCCGCCTCCGCCTCGGCCCGCGCCTGCGCGTCCGCCGGCAGCACGCCGTTGACCGGCAGGTGCTTGAGCTGGCTGGCGGTGGTCAGGAAACGCGCGGTGTGCGTCCAGGCCAGCGCCCGCTTGCCCGGGGTCATGGGCTCGGTGCTGGCGGTCTTCTTCACCGGCGGGGGCAGGCCTTGCGCCTTCGCCTTCTCGGCGTTCTTCGCGCGGGCCTTGGCGGCCGCGCGCATACCCGTTTTTCCAGGACCCTGCTTCTTCTTTGACGCTCCAGCGCGCCCCGCGCCACGGCCTGCGGGTTTCCCTGGGGCCGCAGGGGCGGGTTTCTTGTTGGAATCGGTCATCGGGCTGCGGGGCTCTAAAGAGGTGCATTGTAAGATCCTGCGGTTGCGCTCACCCAACCCTCAACATTCATGAAGACTGCCGCTTTCTTGTTGTCGAGCATGGTTTTGATGTCCGGCGCCGCCAACGCCAATGAACCCGCTGCGGCGGCCAAGCCCGATCTGACCAAGGGTCAGGCCATCAGTTCGCAAGTCTGTGCCGCCTGCCATACGGCCGACGGCACCCGTGGCAGTCCTGCCAATCCCATCATCGCCGGCCAGCACGCCGACTACCTCGCCAAGCAATTGCACGAGTTCAAGTCGGGCAAGCGCAAGAACGCGGTGATGTCGGGCATGGCCGCGCCGTTGACGGACGACGACATCCGCAACGTGTCCGCGTTCTACGCCAGCAAGGGCTCCAAGCCCGGCTTCGCGAAGAACAAGGAGCTGATCACCCTGGGCGAGAAGATCTATCGGGGCGGCATCGCCGACAAGCAGGTGCCCGCCTGTGCCGGCTGTCACAGCCCCAACGGCGCCGGCATCCCGGCGCAGTACCCGCGCCTGGGCGGCCAGCACAGCGACTACACCGAGGCCCAGCTGACGGCGTTCCGCGCTGGCGGCCGCCCCAACAGCCCGCAGATGCTGGCGATCGCCGCCAAGATGAGCGACCGCGAGATCAAGGCGGTCTCGGACTACATCGCCGGCCTGCGCTGAGCGATCGCCCGCGGGGCACCTTTCGGGGAAGGTTCCGACGAACGAGGCCGGTGATCCGATCACCGGCCTTCGCTTTTGCCGGCCCTCGCCCGATTCGTCACCCGGGGCAACGAGAATGCCGGCCATGACCGAGAAGTCCCCCGAGAGTTCCCGCAGGCTGACAGCCCAGGCGGTTGCGCGCGTCGCGCTCGACGACGCGATGGAGCTGGTGGCGTCGATGCGCTTCGCCATCGCGCTGCTGACGGTGCTGTGCATCGCCTCCGTGATCGGCACCGTGGTGCAGCAGCGCCAGCCGATGCCGAACTACGTCAACCAGTTCGGACCGTTCTGGTCGGAGCTGTTCGGCAAGTTCGACCTCTACACGGTCTACAGCGCCTGGTGGTTCCTGCTGATGCTGGGTTTCCTGGTCGTCTCGACCAGCCTGTGCATCGCGCGGCATACGCCCAAGATCCTGCGCGACCTGAAGACCTACAAGGAGACGATGCGCGAGCAATCGATCCAGGCCTTCAAGCACAAGGCGCTGGGTTACCTGCACATGAATCCGGAGGCCGCGCTCGGGCAAGTCAACGCCTGGCTGAGCGCCGAGGGCTGGAAGGCTCGCGCGCAGGTGCGCAACGGCGGCGTCATGATCGGCGCGCGCAAGGGCTCGGCGCACAAGATCGGCTATCTGGCCGCGCATTCGGCCATCGTGCTGATCTGCCTGGGCGGGCTGTTCGACGGCGACCTGGTCGTGCGCGTCATGATGTGGGCGCAGGGCAAGCAGATCTACCAGGGCGACGACCTCACCCAGGTCACCGACGTCAACCGGCTGACCCCAGCCAACCCCAGCTTCCGCGGCAACCTGTACGTGCCCGAGGGCAGCCGTTCGTCCAACGCGCTGATCTCCATGCCCAGCGGCGTCGTGGTGCAGGACCTGCCCTTCGACGTCGAGCTGAAGAAGTTCATCGTCGAGTACTACTCGACCGGCATGCCCAAGCTGTTCGCGAGCGACGTCGTCCTGCACGACCGCCGCGACGGCAGTTCGACCACGGCCACGGTCAAGGTCAACGAGCCGGTGACCTACCGCGGCGTCACGCTCTACCAGAGCAGCTTCGAGGACGGCGGTTCCTCGCTGAAGCTGAAGCTGCGCGCGCTGCAGGCGCCGCATGACACGCCGCTGGACGGCAAGGTCAACGGCACGACGACGCTGACGGCGGACGGCGAGAAGTACGGGCTCGAATTCACCGGACTGCGCGTCATCAACGTCGAGAACTTCGCCGACGACGGCAAGGACAAGAACGGCACCGACGTGCGCAAGGTCGACCTGGTCGGCCGGCTGGAGCAGCACCTGGGTTCGGGCGCCAACAACGAAGGCAAGAAGACGCTGCGCAACGTCGGTCCGTCGTTCAGCTACAAGCTGCGCGACGCCAGCGGCCAGGCCCGCGAATACAGCAACTACATGCTGCCGCTGGAGCTGGACGGCCACCGGGTCTACCTGCTCGGCGTGCGCGACACGCTGTCGGACAGCTTCCGCTACCTGCGGGTGCCGGTGGACGCCAAGGACAGCATGGAAGGCTGGCTGGCGCTGCGGCGCGCGCTGGCCGATCCGGCGCAGCGGCTGCAGGCGGCCCGGCGCTATGCGCTGGGCGCCAGCCCGGCGGACAAGCCGGCGATGCAGGCGCAGCTGGAAGCGACCGCCTTGCGCACGCTGACGCTGTTCGCCGGCGCGGAAGGGCTGAAGGCCGACGCGCCCGCGCAGGGCGCGGCGATGGGCGGCCTGCCGGCGCTGTCGCAGTTCGTCGAACGTGAAGTGCCGGAAGGCGAACGCTCGCGTGTGTCCGAGGTCCTGCTGCGTATCCTCAACGGCGCGCTGTTCGAACTCCACAAGCAGGCCGAGGAGCAGCTCGGCCGCCCCGCGCCCGGGCCGGGCGAAGCCACGCAGACCTTCATGACGCAGTCGGTGCTGTCGCTGTCGGACGCGATGTTCTACCCCTCGCCGGTGGTCATCCAACTGGACGACTTCCAGCAGGTGCAGGCCAGCGTGTTCCAGGTGACCCGCGCACCAGGGCAGACACTGGTCTACCTCGGAGCGGTATTGCTGATCATCGGCGTGTTTGCGATGCTCTACGTCAAGGAACGTCGCCTGTGGCTGTGGCTGGAAGCCGCCCCGGGCCGCAACGAACAGACCCGGATCCGCATGGCGCTGTCCAGCAACCGGGACACCCCCGACCTGCCCGTCGAATTCGAATCGCTCAAGCAGCGCCTGCTGCATGAGGAGGCCTGACATGAACACCACCACCGCGGATCCGTCCCACCTGCCGTCCCACCCGTCCTCGCAACTGCCGTCGCAGATGCCGGGGGCCAGCGAAGGCACCCCGACGCGCTCGCTGGTCATCGGCAAGCGCGGCTACTTCCAGGGTCGCAATGCCTTCGACTGGATCTTCGCGGCGCTGGTGCTGCTGGGCGCCGGTTTCGCGTTCAGCCGCTACCACGCCTCGATGGACGTCTACGAGAAGGGCATCCTGGCCGGCGCCACGCCGGCGCTGATCGCGCTGGGCTGGTTCTGGCGGCCGCTGCGGCTGCTCTGCCTGATCGTGGGGGCGACCAGCCTCTTCGCGATCCAGCTCTACCTGCGCCAGACCGACGGCTTCGGCGCCGACCTGGCGGCCGGCGAGAAGGTGTTCTTCCTGAAGTACATGCTGTCCAGCCAGAGCGCGATCCTGTGGATGAGCGTGCTGGTGTGGATGAGCACCTTGTTCTACTGGATGGGCTTCCTGAAGAAGGACGGCGAGAGCGCGGCCGAGGCGATCGGCACCCGGCTGGCCTGGGGCGCCGTCGGCATGGCGCTGATCGGCACCATGGTGCGCTGGTTCGAGAGTCACCAGATCGCGCCCGACATCGGTCACATCCCGGTCAGCAACCTGTACGAGGTGTTCGTCCTCTTCACCTGGCTGACGACGCTGATGTACCTCTACTACGAGCAGCGTTTCGCGACGCGGGCGCTGGGGGCGTACGTGATGCTGGTGGTGAGCGCGGCGGTGGGTTTCCTGCTCTGGTACACGATGGCCCGCGAGGCGCACGAGATCCAGCCGTTGGTTCCGGCGCTGCAGAGCTGGTGGATGAAGATCCACGTCCCTGCGAACTTCATCGGGTACGGCAGCTTCGCGATGGCGGCGATGGTGGCCCTGGCGACGCTGCTGAAGACGGCGACGCCGCGCGCGCTGGTGATCGGACTGATCGGCGTGCCGGTGGGTCTGGTGCTGGTGCTGGTGGGTTTCCGCTTCGGCGCGAACGTCTCGCCGGAGATCGCCACGGGTCTGAACGGCTGGGCCGGCAAGATGGCCGGCGTGGCGGTGTTCCTGGCGGCGAGCGTCGCGCTGCGCGGGCCGCTGACGGCGCGTCTGCCGTCGCTGACGGTGCTGGACGACCTGGCCTACAAGGCCATCGCGCTGGGCTTCGCGTTCTTCACCATCGCGACCATCCTGGGCGCGTTCTGGGCGGCGGAAGCCTGGGGCGGCTACTGGAGCTGGGACCCGAAGGAAACCTGGGCGCTGATCGTCTGGCTGAACTACGCGGCCTGGCTGCACATGCGACTGATGAAAGGCCTGCGCGGCGTGGTCAGCGCCTGGTGGGCGCTGATCGGGTTGCTGGTCACCACCTTCGCCTTCCTGGGCGTGAACATGTTCCTGTCGGGGCTGCACTCGTACGGGACGCTGTAAGGCGCACGGGGCGCCCGAACCGGGGGGGCGGAGGGGCTGCTTAAGCACGCCCTCATGAAAACCTTCAGCCAGCAGCGTAAGGTTCGAACCTTCCTTCCCTCGAGGTCCGCCATGCATTTCCACAAGCCCCGCGACGGTCAGCGCATCCCGTCTTCCGAGATCACTTCCCGCGAGCTTTACGACAGCCGCCGCGACTGGCTGAAGTCGGCCGGCGCGCTCGGGCTGACCGGCCTGGGCCTGAGCGGCCTGTCCGATGCCGCCGGCGCGCAGACCGCCGGCCCCGGCAAGCTGGCGAAGCTGCCCGGCGTGAAGAGCACCGTTCCGGGCGCGACCGTGATGGAGAAGCTGACGGCCTACAAGGACGTCACCTCGTACAACAACTTCTACGAGTTTGGCACCGACAAGTCGGATCCCGCCGAGAACGCGCACACGCTCAAGCCGCGGCCCTGGTCGGTCGTCATCGAGGGCGAGTGCGCCAAGCCTGGCCGCTTCGGCCTGGAGGACCTGCTGAAGGTCGCCCCGATGGAAGAGCGCGTCTATCGGCTGCGCTGCGTCGAGGGCTGGTCGATGGTGATCCCGTGGGTGGGGTATTCGCTGGCGGAGCTGCTGAAGAAGGCGGAGCCAACGGGCAAGGCGAAGTACGTCGAGTTCACGACGCTGGCGGACAAGGCGCAGATGCCGGGCGTGCGCTCGGGCGTGCTGGACTGGCCGTATGTCGAGGGCCTGCGCATCGACGAGGCCATGAACCCGCTGACGCTGATGGCCTTCGGTCTGTACGGCGAAGTGCTGCCGAACCAGAACGGCGCGCCGCTGCGGCTGGTGGTGCCGTGGAAGTACGGCTTCAAGTCGGCCAAGTCCATCGTCAAGATCCGCTTCGTCGAGAAGCAGCCGGTGAGCAGCTGGACCAAGGCGGCGCAGCAGGAGTACGGCTTCTTCTCCAACGTGAACCCGCAGGTGGACCACCCGCGCTGGAGCCAGGCCACCGAGCGCCGCATCGGCGAGGACGGGCTCTTCGCCAAGCGCCGCCAGACCTTGATGTTCAACGGCTACGAGGCGCAGGTCGGGCAGCTGTATGCCGGCATGGATCTGAAGAAGAACTTCTGATGAAGAAGCGTCATCCGCTGCTGCATCCGGCAGCGAAGGTCGTGCTCTTCGTGCTGTGCCTGCTGCCGCTGGGCTGGTACGTGTTCGGGGCGGTCGCGCAGCCGGACCTGCTCGGAGCGAATCCGGCGGAGACGCTGATCCGGGGCCTGGGCGACTGGACGCTGCGTTTCCTGTGGATCACGCTCGCGGTGACGCCGGTGCGCACCTGGTTCAACCAGCCGACGCTGGCACGTTTCAGGCGGATGCTGGGCCTGTTCGCGTTCTTCTACGCGAGCCTGCACCTGTTGGCCTACGGCTGGCTCGACAAGAGCCTGGACTTCCCCGACATCCTGCGCGACATCGCCAAGCGGCCGTTCATCCTGATGGGCTTTGTGGCTTGGCTGCTGCTGGTGCCGCTGGCGGCGACCTCGTTCAACCGGGCGATCAAGGCGCTGGGCGCCGCACGCTGGCAGATGCTGCACAAGCTGGTCTACGCGATCGCGATCGTCGGCCTCATGCACTTCATCTGGATGCGCGCGGGGAAGAACAACTTCGCCGAACCCATCGTGTACGGGACGATCCTGGCGGTGCTGCTCGGGTGGCGGGTGTGGAAGCGCGTCAAGCGGTGACCTGACGGCAGGTGGATCCATGCGCCGCTATGCTCGGCGCCCATGCTGAACCTCCACCCTGTCTCCGAGCGGGACCTTTCCGACCTGCGCCGATTCGAAGTCGGCAACCGCGCGTTCTTCGAGGCCCACATCAACGCGAGGCCGGCGTCGTACTACGCCGACGGCGGCATCGAGTCCGCCATCGCGACCGCGCGTCGGGAGGCTGAGGCGGACACGGGGCATCAGTTCCTGATCCGCGACATCGCGGGCGCGCTGATCGGCCGCATCAATCTCAGCCAGATCAAGCGCAAGCACTACCACTCGTGCGAACTCGGCTACCGCATCGCGGAGAGCGAGAACGGCAAGGGCTACGCAAAGGAGGCGGTTCGCCTCGTGCTTGAGAAAGCATTCGGCGAGCTGGGCCTGGTCCGCGTCGAGGCCAAGGCACGCGCCGGGAATGCGGGCTCGATCCAGGTCCTGCAACGCAACGGTTTCACCGAATTCGGCCGCTCGACACGCAGCTTCCAGCTCCACGACGAGTGGGAGGACATGCTGTATTTCGAGTGCCGGGCGCCGGGGCGCTGAACGGCGAATCAGCGCCGCCCGCCGATACTCATCCGGTCCTCCACGCATCACCGCGCTTCATGACCGACCACGACGCGTCCGACGCTCCGAGAGAGATCCCGACCCACGCGCCTGAATTGCCATCGGCCCTCGCGGCCAGACTCGCCGGCTACGACTGGCACCGCAACCTCGTCGGAGAAGCCGGCGCGACCGTGTACCGGCTGCATCGATCCGGCGCACCGACGCTGTACCTCAAGGTCGGCGACAGCGACGCGGCAGACGCCATCGTGGATGAATTCGCCCGCCTGCGGTGGTTCGCCGATCGCTGGCCGACGCCTCGCATCGAGCACTTCGACTGGACCGACGGCTCCGCCCGGTTGCTGACCCGCGCCCTGCCCGGCCGCACCGCCTACGAATGGCTCGCCGACGATCCCGCGCGCGCCGCAGCGATCGTGACCGCCCTTGGACGCCTGCTTCGCGACCTGCACGGACTGCCTGTCCAGTCCTGCCCGTTCAGTGCGAACCACCTCCTGGAACTCGATCTCGCTCAGCAGCGCCTCGACGCAGGACTCATCGATGCCGACGACTTCGATGAGGCGCGTCAAGGTTGGACGCCGCAGCAAGTCTGGGCCGCGATCAACGCCATGCTGCCGTTTACCGAAGACCCGGTGGTGAGCCACGGCGACTTCTCGCTCGACAACATCCTCATGAATGAAGCCGGTGACGTCGTCGGCGTGATCGATCTCGGCCGGGCAGGCATCGCGGATCGCTACCGCGATCTCGCGATCCTGGCGAACTGCCTCGACGAATTCGATCCGGCGCTGCGCAACACGCTGTTCAGCGCGTACGGGATTGCCGAGCCGGACCTGCGCAAGCTCGACTTCCACCTGCTGCTCGACGAGTGTTTCTGAGGCGGCGCACCGGTAGCCTCCGCCGTTCCGGACGCTTCAGAGGTGCACCCCGCCCGACACCTCGATCCGCTGCCCGGTGACGAAGCGGTTGCCTTCGCTCACCAGCGCGGCGATCGCGCCGGCGACGTCGTCGGCGACACCGAAGCGACCCAGCGGCGTCAGCGACGCGATGTGCTTCTGCAGCTGCTCGCTGGAGCGCAGCATCCCGCCGCTGAAATCGGTCGCCACCGCGCCCGGCGCGATGACGTTCACCGTGATGCCGCGCGGTCCCAGCTCGGTCGCCAGGTAACGCGACAGCACCTCCACCGCGCCCTTCACCGCACTGTAGATGGCACGCTCCGGCACGTAGAAGCGCGCGGTGCCGCTGGAGATGTTGACGATCGCGCCCGGATTTGCGATCAGCGGCACCAGTTGCTGCGTCAGGAAGAACACGCCCTTGAAGTGCACGTCGACCAGTTGATCGAAGGCCTCGGGCGTCGCCTGCAGCGTCGGTTGCGCGACCTGCACGCCGCCGTTGTTGATCAGGACGTCGAAGGCCTCGCGGTGCCAGGTCTCGCGCAGCACGTCGTGCACGCCGTCGACGAATGCACCGAAGCCCGCCACGCGCGACACGTCCAGCGGCAGCGCCACCGCGCGGCGTCCGAGCTGGCCGATCTCGCGGACGACCTCCTCGGCCTCCTCACGGTGCGAGCGGTAGGTGACGATCACGTCGAAGCCATCGCGGGCCAACCGCATAGCTGTGGCTCGGCCGATGCCGCGGTTGGCGCCAGTGATCAGTGCGATGCGAGTGGAAGTCGCTGCGGCAGTGGTTGCGGCGTTGGCGTTGATGCTCATGGTCGGACTCCTTGAAGGCAGTGAGGAAGAAGCCCGAATGCTGAGCGTTTCGATCGGACAGATAAATCGTTCAATATCGACATCAATGTCCAACTGAATTGCACAATCGGCGGATTCAGTCCGGAGGCCCCATGGACCGCATCGACGCCATGCACCTGTTCACGCGCATCGTGGACCTCGGCAGCTTCACCGCCGCCGCCGAGGAGCTGGATCTGCCGCGCTCGAACGTGACCTACGCCGTCCAGGCCCTCGAGAAGCGGCTCGGAGCGCGCCTGCTGGCGCGCTCGACGCGCCATGTGAGCCCGACGCCTGAAGGCCATCTCTACTACGAGCGCTGCCGGCGCGTGCTGGAGGAGGTCGAGCAGGCTGAAGCCGTGCTCGGCGAGGCCGCCCAGCAGCCGCGCGGCCGGCTGCGCGTCGACCTGCAGGCCGGGCTCGCCGCCGCTTTCGTGTTCCCGCATCTGGGCGATTTCTGCAAGCGCTATCCCGGCATCGAACTCATCGTCGGCACAGGGGACCGGCTGGTCGACCTCGTCCGCGAAGGCGTCGACTGCGTGCTCCGCGGCGGCACGCCGCAGGAGTCAGGCCTGGTGGCACGTCGCATCGCCGACCTCCCGTCCGTCACCTGCGCCAGCCGCGAGTACGTCGCCGCGCACGGCCTGCCCGCGAGCATCGACGCGCTGCGCCAGCATCAGGCGGTGAACTTCCAGTCCAGCGCGACCGGTCGTGTGGCGCCGTTCGAGTTCCTCGTCGACGACAAGCTGCAGACGCTCACGATGCGCGGCCCCGTCTGCGTCACCTCGGCGCCGGCCTATCGCGCCTGCTGTCTGCAGGGCCTCGGGCTCATCCAATGCCCGCGCTTCGGTGTCGCCTCGCTGCTGGCATCCGGCGAACTGATCGAGTTGCTGCCGCAGACCCCGCCGCCGCCGATGCCGGTCTCCGTGATGTTCGCCAAGCAGCGGCAGATGATGCCGCGCGTGCGGGTGTTCATCGACTGGGTCGTGGCGCGCGTCCAGGAGGGCCTGGTGGCGGAATCCGGCGCAGCAAGGCCCCCGATGGGTCATTCCGGCGCCCTTCCGGGATAATCACGGGTTTGCTCCGGCGCCCATCGGCGGCCGCGGCAACCGCGCCCTCTCCCGCCTCGTCTTGTCCCCTCATGTCCCAGCCCACGCCAGACCGACTGCCCGCCAGCCTGCCCGCGCTCGTCGACGCCGCCATCATCGGCGGCGGTCCGGCGGGCTGCAGCGCCGCGAGCTGGCTCACGCAGCTGGGCCTGAGCGTCGCGCTGATCGAGCAGGCCCCGCGCCTGTGCGACAGCCTGCGGCCACTCGACTACCAGCAGGACTGGCTGCTCGGCGCCCCCGGCGAATCGCTCGCCGAACTGGGCGAGCGCTATGCCAGCCACGCCGCCGCGCAAGCGGGCGTGCACACGGTGCTCGGCCAGACGGTGAACACCCTCGACTGGCAGGCCGAGCAGGGGTGGACGCTCTACCTCGACGGCGGTCCCGCCTTTGCCGCGCAGGCCGGCGACACCGCCGAACCCGCCGCCACCGGCAACCTGCGGCCGCTGCGCGCGCGCTCGCTGCTGCTCGCCACCGGCCTGACCCCGCGTCATCCGTCGCCGCTCTATCCCGAGCGGGACCGCCACGATCGCGTGCTCGACGCCATCGAGCTGACCGCCGTCCGCGACCGCCTGCCCCCGGGCAAGGTGCTGCTGCTCGGCGGCGGCGACAACGCCATCGAGAACGCGCTGTACCTCGCCGGTCGCGGTCACGCGGTCACGCTGTGGTCGCGCTCCGAATGGCGCGCGCAGAGTCATCTGATCCAGCAGCTCGACGGCGCACCCGGTTTGCGCCGCCGGCCCGCCCAGGCGCTGCCGACCGCGGTGGTCGCCTCGCCCGACGGTGTGACCGTGACCTCCAAGGCCTACGGCGAGGAGCATTTCGACCACGTCGCCGTGCTGCTCGGCTACGAGCCCGCACCTTCCGCCTGGCTGCTCGTGGCCGATGCGCTGCAGCGCGCCGGCGTCACCGCGCCGTCGCAGCCTTTCCGCGACGAGCCGCGTTTCGGCGTGCTGGGCCTGTTCGTCGCCGGCGACGCCAGCGGCCGCCAGCATCCCTGCGTGCAGACGGCGCTGGGCGACGGCGTCGTCGCGGCCAAGCAGATCGAAGCCTTCCTGCGCCCGCTGCGCGAATCGCAGCCGCCCCCGGCGCTGCGCCGCAACAACCGCCAGGTCATCCACATCAACGGGCTGCGCTTCGGCGCCAACCTCGGCGTGCTCGACTTCGAGCGCGAGGGCCCCCAGCCCATCCTGGTCGACGCCGAGATCAACCTCGGCGCGCAGACCATCGTCTCGCGCGACGCCGACATCGGCCACGTGCTGGACTATCGCCGCGTGCGCACCATCATCATCGACGAGTGCACCGCGGAACACACCGACCTGCTCGAAGCCCTGCTGGGCAAGCTCTGCGTCCGGCTGATGAAGCTGCCCGGCGTGGTGGGCGTGCGCATCAAGGTGACCAAGCTCGAAATCTTCCCCGACTGCCAAGTCGCAATCTCTGCCGAATGCGGCCAGTGGTGATCCCATGACAACTGAAATCCTCTCCTCCGCCACCGACATCGATGCCAGGGCCGCCGAGGCCATCCAGGCTTCCGAGGCTGCCAAGAAGCACGCGCACGAGATGAACAAGCTCTCGAAGCGCCTGCACCGCCAGGTCGGCCAGGCGATCGGCGACTTCAACATGATCGAGGACGGCGACAAGGTCATGGTCTGCGTGTCCGGCGGCAAGGACAGCTACTCGCTGCTGGACATCCTGATCAACCTGCGCGACCGCGCGCCGATCAAGTTCAGCATCGTGGCCGTCAACCTCGACCAGAAGCAGCCCGGCTTCCCCGAGGACATCCTGCCCGCCTACCTGAAGTCGCGCGGCGTGGACTTCCACATCGAGGAGCAGGACACCTACTCCATCGTCAAGCGCCTGGTGCCCGAGGGCAAGACGACCTGCTCGCTGTGCTCGCGCCTGCGCCGCGGCATCCTGTACCGCGTGGCGGGCGAGCTCGGCGCGACCAAGATCGCGCTCGGCCACCACCGCGACGACATCGTCACCACGCTGATGCTGAACATGTTCTTCGGCAGCCGCATGAAGGGCATGCCCGCCAAGCTGGTCAGCGACGACGGCAAGAACGTCGTCATCCGCCCGCTGGCCTACGTGAAGGAATCCGACCTCGAGCGCTGGGCCGAGCATCGCGAATTCCCCATCATCCCGTGCAACCTCTGCGGCAGCCAGCCCAACCTGCAGCGCGCCACCGTCAAGGCCATGCTGCAGGACTGGGACAAGCGCTTCCCCGGCCGCGTGGACAACATGTTCACCGCGATGGGCAACATCGTGACCTCGCACATGATGGACCGCGAGCTGTTCCCCTTCGAGACGATCAAGGCGACCGGCGCGCCGGTGGCGGACGGCGACATCGCCTTCGATGAAGACGAGCAGTGCGGTACCCCGGCGCCGGCCACCGGCGTCGTCAACATCATCCGTCCGGGCGCCAAGGGGCAAGTCCCGGCCCCCGTCGACGACGCGGGCGAGGCCTACTCGGCCGCCGACGACTGAACAACGTCCAACCAAGAGAAACCCGCCGCTTACCGCACCGTCACGCCGTCAACACGCGCAGGTCAACCGCCCGGGGCCACAATCGTTGGACTGTCACGCCGAAGATCGGCGTCGCCGGGCGCGACACATGCCCTGGTCGACGGTCCATCGCGGTATCCGACTGGAGGTCTCCATGTTCACCTTGAATCGTCGAGTCGCCCTGCTGAGCCTGGGCGCCGCGGCGGCGCTCTCCCTCACCGGCTGCGCCGCCCTGAATAGCGTCTCCGCGGATGCGCAGACTTTCGGCAGCTGGCCGGCGGGCCGGCAGCCCGGCACCTTCACCTTCGAGCGCCTGCCCTCGCAGCAGCGCAACGAGGCCAACCAGGCCTCGCTCGAAGACGCCGCCCGCGGCGCGCTGCTGAAGGCCGGTTTCACCGAGTCCGCCGACCCGAAGGCGGCCGACGTCGTCGTGTCGCTGGGCGCGCGCGTCAGCCGCTCCGGCCCGGCGCCGTGGGACGACCCGCTGTGGTGGCGCTGGAACGGCAGCTACTGGGGCTGGCGTTACGGCCCGGCCTGGCGTCCGTACTACAGCCGCTGGGGCTACTCGTACCCGATGGACCCCATGATGGAGCGCCGCTACGACCGCGAGGTCGCCATGCTCCTGCGCGACCGCAAGACCAACGAGCCGCTGTATGAGGCTCGCGCCTCCAACGACGGTTTGACCGAAGGCGGCAAGGAACTCTTCGGCGCGCTCTTCGAGGCCTCGCTGACGGACTTCCCGCAGACGCGGCCCGAGCCGCACCGCGTGACCGTGCAGCTGACGCCGTCGAAGTAGGACGGCCCGCTCCGGCAGCGCCGTCCAGCGCTTCGCGGCGACCCCGATAATCGCGGTCTCTCCAACAGGGAACCGCGATTTTTCTTATGTCGCTGAACATCGTCGTCATGGCCGCGGGCAAGGGCACCCGCATGAAGTCCGGCCTGCCCAAGGTGCTGCACAAGCTGGCCGGCCGCGCGCTGCTCCGGCACGTGCTGGACAACACCGCCGCGCTGGATGCCCAGGCACGCATCGTGATCACCGGCCACGGCGCCGAGCAGGTTGAGGCGGCAGTCGGCGGCGAGGGCCTGCGCTTCGTGCGCCAGGAACCGCAGCTAGGCACCGGGCACGCCATCCAGCAGACCGTCCCCGCGCTGGTCGCCGGCGGCACCACGCTGATCCTGAGCGGCGACACGCCCCTGATCAGCACCGCGACCACGCGTGCGCTGGTCGAGGCCTGCGGCGGCGACAAGCTCGTGCTGCTGACCATCGAGTACGCTGATCCGACCGGCTACGGCCGCATCGTCCGCGAGGGCGAGCAGGTCGAGGCCATCGTCGAACACAAGGACGCCAGCGAGACGCAGCGCGGCATCCGCGAGTGCTACACCGGCATCATGGCCGCGCCAACCGAAGCGCTGAAGCGCTGGGTCAGCCAGCTCGACAACAAGAACGCGCAAGGCGAGTACTACCTGACCGACATCGTCGCGATGGCGGTGGCGGAAGGCGTGTCCGTCGTCGGCGTGAAGACGGGCGACGAGACCGAAGTGCTGGGCGTCAACAGCCCGTCGCAGCTGGCGCAGCTGGAGCGTCGCTTCCAGCTTGTCCAGGCCGAGGCGCTGATGACGGCCGGCGTGCGCCTGGCCGACCCCTCCCGCTTCGACCTGCGGGGCACCCTCACCTGCGGCAAGGACGTCGAGATCGACGTCAACTGCATCTTCGAAGGCCAGGTGACGCTGGGCGACGGCGTGCGCATCGGCGCGAACTGCGTGATCCGCAACGCCACCATTGGCGCCAACGCCCGCATCCACGAGTTCACCCACATCGACGGCGAGGCCGCCGGCGCCAGCGTCGGCGAAGGCGCGCTGATCGGCCCGTTCGCGCGGCTGCGCCCGGGCGCGCAGCTGGGTGCCGAGGTCCACATCGGCAACTTCGTCGAGGTGAAGAACTCGACGCTGGCCAAGGGCGCCAAGGCCAACCACCTGGCCTACCTGGGCGACGCGACCGTCGGCGAGCGCGTCAACTACGGCGCCGGCAGCATCACGGCCAACTACGACGGCGCCAACAAGCACCGCACGACCATCGGCGCGGACGTGCACGTGGGCTCGAACTGCGTGCTCGTCGCGCCCGTCACCCTGGGCGACGGGGCCACCATCGGCGGCGGATCGACCATCACCAAGGATGTCGAACCCGGCGGCCTGGCTGTGGCGCGTGGCCGACAAACCGTGATTTCGGGCTGGAGCCGCCCCAAGAAAGCGAAGTGATTCACCCAAATCGGCGATGAAAGGCCGTAAGCTCGGCTTGTTCGTGTCACGAAGTGTGACAAGTTCCCGGGTATCGGCCTCTGGTGGCCGAACTGGAGCGCGTTCCCCCCGAGCCGTGGGAGGCGCGTTTGCCAGTCACTGCCTAGGATCCGTTTCGTTGATTGGCTGAACCGCTGTTCCCCAGCTGAATCCTTATGGCGAACTCCAAAACCGCTGCCAAGCTGCTGCCCCAGAACGACGACGCGATCGCCGTTCCCCCGGCGTCCGCCGTGCTGGACGCGTTGGCGGACCGCTCGGACGATCCGGCCGCCCAGGCGGCCCGGGCCGAGTCGCTGGAGCAGTTGGCGATGTCGCACGCGATGTCGGATCAGGCCGCGGAAGCCTGCTTCTACCTGTGCCGCAGCCTGGGACTGGCTCGCCAGCAACGGGCGCCGGACGCCGAGCCGGATCTGGAACTGCTGTTCCAGCTGCTGGGCGCGCTGGCAGATCTGCCGGCCGAGGTGTCGGCCCTGCCGATGCCGGAAGGCCAGGCGGACGGCCTGGGCGTCGCAGAACTCTGTCATCAGCTGAGCGCCGCTCGCGACATGACAACGGCCGCCTGGAACGAGGCGGCCGAGTCAGACGATTCGGTGGCAGCTTGCCCCGCGGCTCCCGCCCGGGCTTTGCATTAAGACTTCAGCCGCTTTTCAGCGCTGGCGTTCATGGCCAGCAATGAGCCGGCTGACTCGCGACACTGAAAGTCCCAACTCACGCGCGAGTTCAGTCATCGACTGACCGCCTTCGGTGTGCGCGCGATACAGCGCCTCTTCCCGGCTGCCGCTGGACTTGAGCCAATCGCCCCAGCGACGCGGTCGCGGCGAGCGCGGCGGATGCTCGCTCAGCCGCACGGTGCGTTGCACAAAGGCGGCATCGCCCAGGAAGATCTGGTGCCGCAGCTGGCTCCAGATGTCGAGGTCGGGTTCCGACTCCACGATCGCCTGGTACCGCTGCGCCGCCTTGCGGCGATCCGCCGCGTTCTGCGGCACGCGGCCCAGGACGTTGGTCCAGAGGCCGTCGATCTCCAGCCACTCCGGCGCGGTCACCAGGCCGGCGTGCGCCTGCAGGCTGCTCCAGCGCCAGGCCGTCGGCGACGACGCCAGCCCCGCACGCCTTCCGATCAGTTCCACATAACGGCAGGCATCGAGCAGCAGATGCTCCCGATCCACCAGCACCGCCTTGAAGCGGCCCTGGAAGACATGCCCGATCTGCCCATGCCGCCGGTTATGCGCCTGGGTGTACACGCCGTTCAGATGGCGCATCAGTCGGGAGAGATTCGCCTGCCGCGTGAAGAGCAGCAGCTCGTAGTGTTCCCGGCCCAGCCCGTAGGCGAGCACCTGGGCGTCGAAGCGTTCCGCCGCCTGCTGGATCAGGCCGAGCATCACCTGACGGTCCTCGTCGTCGGAGAACACATGCGCATCCCCACGTGTCGCCACGTGATAGACGGCGCCGGGGAATTCGATGCGAAGCGGCCTGGCCATGCCCAACAAATAGGCGATGAGCGCACAAAAGACAAGCGCCCGCGCCGGGATTCCGGCCTCGACGCAAGACTTGACCCCTGATCGCGGGGCCTGGACTCGTGCTGCGGTGCAGAAGGCTCCGCCGATCCGCCCTGCAGCTCACCGGGAGCGTGCGGGGGTCAGGACTCAACAGCCCCGGCCGGGCCCTGGATATCCGTGCCTACGCATGGATCGCCCGCTGTCGGGCACCATGTCCCGGTTCAGCTCTTCCCGAGCGACTCCAGCACCTTCATGACCGCGTCCTCGCCCATGTTGCGGGCGTCGGCGAGTTCCCCGCCCTTGGTCGTGCCAAGCACCTGGCCGTCCGCGCCGATCACCGCCACGGTCGGGATGCCTTTCTTCAGCGTCACGCCCATCTGGTTGGCGACGTCGACGTTCTTGTCGAAGCGCCCGACGTTGACCTTCACCGTCACGAAGCGCTTGTCCACGGCAGTGCCGAGGTGGCCGTCGCTGAAGCCCTTGTTCAGCGCCAGGCAGTCCTTGCACCAGTTGGCGCCGTAGACCACCAGCACCTGCTTGCCGTCCCTGGCGGCGCGGGCGACGGCATGGTTGATGTCGGCGCGGGCGTCAGCCTGCTCGTCGTAGGGACCGGGTCCCGAGACGGCGTCGGCGGCGTGGACCGAGGTCACGGACACCGCGGCGAGCGCGGCGGCGAACAGCAAGGAGGCGGTGCGGCGTTTCATGACGCCGGAGTGTGCCACCGGCTTCAATTCCGTGACGGCGGCAAGGGGCCGCGCGGACCGGAAAACCGCTGTTCGGGCTCCGGAAGGCCAACGGCTTGCGGTACAAAGGCGGGCTTCGCACAAATCATCACTTTCAGGGAACGGGACTCTTCCGCCATGGCCTCCAGCCTGCTCGCACTGCTCGACGACATCACCACGGTCCTGGACGACGTGGCCCTGCTCTCCAAGATGGCCGCCAAGAAGACGTCCGGCGTCCTGGGCGACGATCTGGCGCTCAACGCGCAGCAGGTCACCGGCGTCAGCGCCGACCGCGAACTGCCGGTGGTCTGGGGCGTCTTCAAGGGCTCGATGCTCAACAAGGCCATCCTGGTCCCGGCCGCGCTGGCCATCAGCGCCTGGGCGCCCTGGCTGGTCACGCCGCTGCTGATGATCGGCGGCGCCTACCTCTGCTTCGAAGGGGTCGAGAAGCTCGCCCACAAGTGGCTGCACACCGCCGAGGACGATGCCCACGAGGCGGCGCTGTCCGAGGCGGTCAAGAACCCCGCCATCGACCTCGCCGCGCTGGAACGCGACAAGGTCAAGGGCGCGATCCGCACCGACTTCATCCTGTCCGCCGAGATCATCGCGATCACGCTGGGCACGGTGGCGGACGCGACGTTCACCACGCGGCTGCTGGTGCTCTCCGGAATCGCCATCGTGATGACGATCGGCGTCTACGGGCTGGTCGCGGGCATCGTCAAGCTGGACGACGCCGGCCTCTGGCTCAGCCGAAAGGCCGCCGCCTGGCAGCAGGCGCTGGGTCGCGGGCTGCTGTGGCTGGCGCCGTGGTTGATGAAGGCGCTGTCGGTCGCGGGCACGGCGGCGATGTTCCTGGTCGGCGGCGGCATCCTGACGCACGGCGCACCGGTCCTGCATCACGCGATCCAGCATCGGGTCGAGGACTGGGGACTGACCGGCCTGGCCGCCTCGGTGGTCGCGATGCTCGGCGACGCGATCGTGGGCATCCTGGCCGGCGCGGTGCTGGTGGCCGTCGTCACCGGTATCCAGCGCCTGCGTCATCGCCGAGAATGACGCCCATGAAGACGCATCACATCGAAGTCCAGAAGCTCAAGGGCGCCTCGAACTCCTCCACCAGCGGCCTGGTGACCTTCAAGCTGGACGCCATCGTCAAGGAACGCGAGCCGGTCGACGGCATCGAGCCGAGCACCCTGCTCGTCATGACCGAGGCCAACGCCCGCGTGCTGATGGCGCTGCTCAAGACGCAGCTGACCGACATGGACGGCCGCAAGCCCAAGAGCCGTCACGGCCGCCACGGCTGACCGCGCCGAATCTCCCCCTCACGTCACCCGCACCTCGCCCGACTCTCCAGGATCCGACATGGACTTTCCGCAGTACCAGCCCGACAAGGCGCAATACACCCCGCTGACCGACGACGAGCTGTCGGACCTGGACGACTTCCTGTCCGAGCTGGACAACGACGCCGCGATGAACATCGAGGCGCTGGACGGCTACCTCAGTGCGCAGCTGCTGAGCCCGCTTGCGCTGAGCGGCAAGCCCGGCGACGAATGGATGAGCCCCGTCTGGGGCGGCGGGGATCCTTTCACCAGCGGCAAGCAGCGCAAGAAGATCGCCCTGCTGCTGCTTCGTCACGTGCACAGCCTGTCGGTGCAGTGGACCTCGAAGCAGGACGAGTGGGAGCCCATCTTCAGCGTCGCCGAGGAAGGCGAACAGCAGCTGGTGGACGCCGAGGACTGGTGCACCGGTTTCATGATCGGCGTCGACCAGGACGGCGAAGCCTGGACGCCGCTGTTCGACCACATCAAGACCGCGGCCGCGCTCGCGCCGATCGCGCTGCTGGGCGGCGACGAAAGCCAACTCAGCGCCGAGGACCAGGAAAAGCTCACCGACCTGCACTGGCGCGACGCGCTCAGCCGCGAGGTGCCGGAAGGCGTGCTGACACTGTGGACGCTGCGCTCGCAGGCCGAGTGAACGACTGACCCTGTGCCCGGGCGAGCGACCGGGCGGTCCTTTCCTTCTCCATCGCCGGATCCGATGAAACGCAACTTCCCGTTCGCGGTGCTGGCCACCGCCGCCTTGCTGACGATCGCCGGCTGCGGCACCAACGTCGTCAACCCGGTCACCGGCCGCACCGAACGCAGCGCGATGAGCCCGCAGCAGGAAGTCGCGACGGGCCGCCAGGCGCACCAGGACGTGCTCAAGGAGTACTCGGTCGTCGACGACGCCAAGCTCCAGGCCTACGTCACTGCGCTGGGCAACAAGCTGGCGGCGCAGTCGCACCGGGCGGAACTGGCGTGGCACTTCACCGTGCTCGACAGTCCGGAGGTCAACGCCTTCGCCCTGCCGGGCGGCTACGTCTACGTGACGCGGGGCATCCTCGCGTACATGGAGAACGAGGCCGACCTGGCCGGCGTGATGGGCCATGAGATCGGCCACGTGACAGCGCGCCACGGCGCGCAGCGCGCGACGCGGCAGCAGAACGCCGGCATCGGCGTGCTGGCGGCGACGGTGCTCGGCGCGGTGCTGGAGTCGCGCGGCGTCAGCGGCGCAACGGACCTCGCGGGTCAGGTGTCGCAGAACGCCGCGGCGGGCTACATCGCCTCCTACAGCCGCGACCAGGAACTGCAGGCGGACCAGCTCGGCGCCGAGTACCTCGCGCGCAACCGCTACGACCCCAAGCACATGGTCGACGTGATCCAGGTGCTGAAGGACCAGGAGCAGTTCGCCGCCGACCAGGCCAAGGCGCAGGGCAAGCAGCCGCAGAGCGGCAACAGCTGGCTGGCCTCGCACCCGAGCAACGAGCAGCGCCTGCAGCGCATCCGCGACGAGGCCGCGCAGCTGACCGGCGACAAGCCGGTCGACGAGAACCGTGCGGCCTTCCTGCAGGCGATCGACGGCATGGTCTTCGGCGACAGCCCGTCGCAGGGGCTGGTGCGCGGTCAGCAGTTCCTGCATCCGACGCTGGACATCGCGCTGACGGCGCCCGCCGGCTGGGCGCTGCAGAACGGCAGCGAGACCCTGACGGTGATGAGTCCGCAACGCGACGCCGCGCTGATCCTGCAGCCGGTGCCGGAGAAGGCGGGCACGGTGCACGACGACATCCTGCGCCGCTGGGGTGCGGAGCAGGGCCGCACGGACGCGAAGACGATCAACGGCCTGAAGGCCACGCACTTCAGCGGCGTGCGCAAGAACGCGCAGGGCCAGCGCGGCAATGCCGAGATCACGCTCATCACGAGCGCCAAGGGCGCGGTGTACGCGCTGGTCTACGCGGCGAAGGACGGCCAGTCGCTGCAGTCGCGTCGCGCTGCGCTCACGCAGGCGGAGGAAAGCTTCCGCGCGTTGACGGCCGACGACAAGAAACTCGCCAAGCCGTGGAAGGTCGCGCTGCGGCCCTATCCGGCTGGCGGCTTCGCCGAGATGGCGAAGACCGCGGTGGTCACCGAAGCGCAGCTGAAGCTGCTCAACGGGCGCTATGGCGGCGAAGCGCCACCGAAGGTGGGTGAGCGCGTGAAGACGGTCGTCGCGGCGCCCTGATCCCAGAGACGCCAAGCCCCGCAGTCCTCGGTAGCAAAACCGGTGAAGTGCGGGGCTGATGGGGGACGGCAGGTCGCAGGGTTTCGGACCTTGCGTCCGGGGGAGAGCGGGACCGAGTCCAGTCCAGTGGACTGGACGACGCCCGCGAGCGCTGGAGGGCCGCAGGTCCGACAGGCCTGCGACCTGGCGGCCAACGCCCTGACCTCTGCAGGTCGGCGTCGCACCGCCAACCGCTACAGCATCACTTCTGCTGCGCCGCTCCCAAGTTCCGCAGCCAGAACTGCTCGTACTTCCGATGCCAGCCCACGGCCTTCACTGCGCCGCCGAGGGCGTGCTCGCCGTCCGGATCCAAGAAGAGTTCGACCAGCCCTTCCTTGCCCGACTCCAGCAGCGCGCGGTACACGTTGACCGTGTCCTGGTAGAGGACGTTCGGGTCCTGCATCCCGTGCACCAGCAGCAGCGGCTTCTTCAGGTTCTTCGCCAGCGGCAGCAGCGAGTACTTGCGCAGCACGGGTTTGGTCCGGTCGACCTTGCCGATGGTGCGTCCGCTGTACCAGCTGTTGTAGTTCTCCCATTCCGTCGGGCCTGCGCCCGCGATGCCGGCCGCGAACAGGTCGGGCTTGGTGTACATCGTGTATTGGGTCTGGAAGCCGCCGAAGCTCCAGCCGTTCAGGCCGATGCGCGAGCCGTCGACGCCCAGGTTGGTCTTCATGTACGCGGCCAGGTCTTCGAGGTCCTCGGTCTGGGGCGCGCCCGGCTTCTCCCAGTTGGCGTCGGCGAACTTCTCGCCGTAGTTGGAGTGGCCGCGCGGGTCCACCGTCACCGTGACGTAGCCGTGCTTGGCCGCCATGTACATCGCGAAGACGTAGCCGGTCGGCTGGAAGCTGTCGGTCTCCACCGAGTGGCGGTCGTTGAGCGGGCCGCCGTAGGTGTAGACGATGGCCGCACGCTTGTCGCTCGGCGCCCAGCCCAGCGGCTTGAAGGCGTAGGCGGGGATGGTGTCGCCATGACGGTTCTTGAAGCTGAAGCGCTCCGGACGCAGCACGTCGACCTGCGCCCAGGCGGGGTCGTGGCTCTGCGTCAGCAGCTTGCCCGCCTCCGCGCCGGCCGCCGGGGCCTGTCCCTTCAGCAGCTTGAGCTCGGGACGCTCGGCCCAGTTGCCGGCCACCGCCGCGGCCCACTGGCCGTTGCGCGCCACCACCGCGTTGCGGTGGTAGTCCGGCGAGCGTCCCAGCGCCGTCATGCGGCCGTCCTTCAGGTCGACGCGCCAGACGTTCATCGCCGCGTAGTCGTCCTTGTTGGCGACGACGAACATCGTCTTCGCATCCGGCGTGAAGCCCAGCACCTGGAAGGCTTCGAACTCACCCGTCAGCAGCGGCTTGACCGAGCGGTCGGCGCCGGCCGCCAGACTCATCGCGTAGGGCTGGCGCCAGCCGTTGTCGGCCAGGATCAGCACCAGTTGCCTGGAGTCCGGCGTGAACGACGGCGTCATCACGTTGACCAGCTCGTGGTGGATGGGCGCGCGGCGCTCCAGCACCATCTCGGGCTTCGCCTCGCCCGGCTTGCCGAGGTAGACGCGGAACTGATCCTTCTCACGTTCGAAGGTCGTGAAAGCGTAGACGCTGCCGTCGCGGGCCCACACCACCGGCGAGATCTCGAACCAGCTGTCGCCGCCCGGATGCGTGAACACCGGCTGCGGCTGGCGTTCCGGCGCGGCACCGGGCGTCGGCACCTTGCGGATGTAGATCGCCATCGACGGCACGCCGCGCTTGTCGTCGGAGACCTCGCGGTCGACCTTCTTCGCGGTCGCCCAGCGGTCGTTGAAGTTCATGATTTCGACCTGCCGGCCCGGCTTGGGCAGCGGCTTGCCGTCGGCGCCGACCAGCGGCGCGTTGGCGACCAGCGCCATCCAGCGGCCGTCCTCGCTCATCGCCGTCTGGGCGATCTTGAACTTGCGGTCCTCGTCGTCCGGATTGAACAGCTCGCGGTTGATCACCTCGATGCCGGCCGTGGCCAGGCGCACGCGCAGCACGCGTGTCTCGTCCTGCACGATCAGGAACTGGTCGTCCGGCGCGTAGGCCACCGGCTTCAGCGTGCGGCCCGTCGCGAGCAGCGGCTCGGCGCGCTCGCTGCCGGCCTTCCAGCGCAACAGCTGGCCGCGGTACGCCAGCACGAGTTCCTCGCCCTTGGACGCCCACACGAACTGCGACACGCCGGGGTACAGGTCCTCGGGCTTGAGCTTCTCGCGTTCGCGCTTCTTCTTGAGCTCGTCGCGCAGCTCCCAGAGCGCCATGTCCTTGGGATCCTTGGCCGGCTTCTTCGCCTCGGGCGCCGACGCGGCGGAGGCCGGCGCGGCAGCCGCGACCGCGGCGTCGCCCCACGCGGCCTTCTCGGCGGCCTTGCGGGCCTCGTCGCGGGCCTTGCGCTCGGCCAGTTCGACCTTCAGCTCGTCGATGGCCTTGCGCTCCCACTGCTCCAGGTCGACCGCCTCGCCGCGCAGGTAGGCGGCCTGCGCCTCCTCGCGGGCCTGGCGCTCGGCCAGTTCGTCGCGCTTCTGCTTGAGCTTCTTCGCGTAGCGGTCGAGGTTCTCCGGCGTCTCCACCGCGGCCATCAGCGTCGGCGAGGTCAGGCGCAGCGTCTTGCCCGTCTGCGTGTCATGCACGTAGAGGTCGCTGCCGGCCTCGCCGAACGGGTTCCACAGGTAGGCGACGTAACGGCCGCTGGCGCTGAACTTCGCGTCCTTGGCGGACTCGCCGCGATAGGGCTCGGCGCGGAACAGCTGTTCCAGCGTCAGCGGCCGGTTGGTCACGGCCACCGGTGCGGCGGCCGTCTGTGCCAGCGAGACCTCGCTGGTCGCCAGTCCCGTCGCCAGGGTCGCCAGCGCCAGGGAAGTGAGGATCCATTGCTTCAATCGTTGCTCCACGTCCCGCAGGGTCGGCGGGGGACGCGGGATTCTAGGGATGCGGTCAACAACTGCTTACCCCTCGGCTGTCCACCGCATCCGTCAAGCGCGCGTTAACTGTCCATACTTTCCCTAGGCAGGCCCTTTCCGGACGCCTCGCCCATGACCTCCGGCAGGGGGAAAGGTCGCGAAGCGAACCGGAAGCACCAGAAAGAGGTATTCGATGAAGCAGCTGATTCAACGCATCCTCGGCGCCGTGGCGCTGACGGCCGGCGCCTTGAGCGCGCCGGCGGCCTTCGCGGGCGACGTGGGCGTGTCCATCAGCGTCGGGCAGCCGGGCTTCTACGGCCGGATCGACGTGGGCAACGTCCGTCCCGACGTGGTGTACGCGCAGCCGATGGTGATCGAGCGCGTTTATGCGCCCGCACCGCCGCTCTACCTGCGCGTTCCGCCGAACCATTACCGGTCCTGGGCGCGCCATTGCGGCTATTACGGCGCCTGCGGCCGGCAGGTGTACTTCGTGCAGGAGGGGTGGTATTCCCGCGCCTATGCGCCGGCCTATTACGGTCGTCCGCATGTGCATCCGATGCCGGTGTACGCGCCGCCTCCGCCGCCGCGGTGGGATCCGCCCCGTCGCGACCATTGGGACGGGCGCCGTGACTGGCATGACCATCGCGACGACCGTCGCGGCTGGGAAGGCCGTCGCTGGGACGAACGTCGGGACGACCATCGCGGGGGTGATCGTGGCGGCTGGGACCGTGGTGATCGCGGTGACCGGGGCGACCACGGCCACGGTCACGGCCGGCATCGCGACTGACGGCCCTGTCAGCCCTGACAGGGCTGACAGACGCCTCGCGGGGCCTCGCGTATAGTGGTCGGCTTACACACCAGCAAGGTGTGATTCACAGCGCCGACGTATGTTCGCCCAAGTCCTCGCCACTCTCGGTCTGCTGACCTGCGTGTTCCTCGCGATCGACATGGCGTTGCCGCGCCGGCACCAACTGGCCTGGCGGGCCTGGCTGAAGCGGATCGGATGGCGCATGAGCGGGTTCAGCCTGCGCGGCCGCTTCAGTTCCCGCGACCGCCGCCGCGCCGCGCATGACGCGGCGCTCGATGCGATCGCGCGAGCGAAACACCGCTCCGGCACCTGGGACGGCAACGTCTATCACGGCGACGACTTCGAACAGCGGCAGCGGCGCAAGCCGCATTGAGCTGCTCGCCAAGCGCGGGCCGAACGATAGCTCCGGAAGCGCCGCGATGGCCGTCCTCGATCACCTCATCCTCAAGGTCAACGACCTCGCCGACAGCGTCGCGTTCTACGTCGGCATCCTGGGTTTCACGAACGAAGGCGCATCGGGTCCGTTCACGGTGATCCGCGTCGGCCGCGACTGCCAGCTGCAGCTCGCGCCGTGGGGAACGCCTGGCATGGAGCACTACGCGTTCTCGGTGTCGCCCGAGGAGTTCGAAGACATCTTCGAACGCGTGAAGGCCGCCGGCATCGGCTACGGGCCGAGCTTCCACGCGGTCGGGACCAACACCGGGCCCGGCGAAGAGATCGGCGCCCGAGGCGCGGCACCGACGCTGTACTTCAACGATCCGAACAGGCATCTGATCGAGATCAGGGCGTATCCGGTGGCGTGAGCCTTACCAGCCCCTCTTCTCAGCCCGATCAATCGCCTGCTGCACGATGGCTTCGTATTCGGGCATGCCGGGCTCCAGCGGGGCGCGTTGCGTTGACGGCGAAGGTTGCGTTGCCTTCCGACGGGATGCAATGTCCACCACGATCGCGTTACTTAGCTCGCTTCGAATCCGAACAGGTTGCTCACCATCCGAAGTGGATGGTCGGGCGAATTTGACGATCATTGGTTTGCCCTTTACCGATTCATCGGAGATTCAAGCGAAGCGCCGTCCACGCACGCCTTCTGAAGCACTGCGCGGAAATGCTGCATGGCAGCCTCTTCAAATTCTACGTAGTTGTCCATGTACTCAGGGAGCACCGTGGGTGCAGCCGCCATCGCGATGGGAATGAACTGCCCCGATCGCGCATCTTTCTTTCCCCGGGACCTGAAGACAGTGGCATACAGGCGCGGAGCGACACCGGAAAAGTGTTGAAAGCGAATGCGCGATTCATCCCTTGCTCGATCTCCCTGTGCACCGGGCCCAAGCTCGAAGTCGATCGCATCGTGATGCAGCTCTTGCGCCAGGCTCTTGTCATAGGGCTCGATGTAGACCACCCGTTCGATCCCCGCCGCGACGATATGCCTCGCGCAGCTGTGACATGGAAACGTCGTTGAGAATAACGTGCTACCCGTTCCACCCCGCACATCCGTTGCGAAAGCGGACAAGTCTCCCGCCGTGCCGTTCGCACGGACAGTCGTCGTCGACCAAACCTTGACCAAACCTTGACCAAACGCGACAAGGGCCGGCGCCGCGTTGTCTCGCGGCCACCGGCCCCTCTTCAGGAGGATTTACGGCTTCCTTCCGTCACCGCCTCGCCAGCACCGGCTGCAACGCCTTCCCGGTGTGCGTCCCCTGCTCGACCAGCGTCTCCGGCCTGCCCTGCGCGACCACGCGTCCGCCGGCCGAGCCGCCTTCCGGACCGAGATCCAGCACCCAGTCCGCTTCCGCGATGACATCGAGGTCGTGCTCGATCACGACCACGCTGTGCCCGCCGTCCACCAGCCGGTGCAGGACGCGGATCAGCTTCTCGACGTCCGCCATGTGCAGGCCCACCGTCGGCTCGTCCAGCACGTACAGCGTGTGCGGCGCCTTCTGCCCGCGTCGCGTGACGTCGTCGCGCACCTTCACCAGTTCGGACACCAGCTTGATCCGCTGCGCCTCGCCGCCCGACAGCGTCGGGCTCGGCTGCCCCAGCGTCAGGTAACCCAGGCCCACGTCCTGCAGCAGCTTCAGCGGGTGCGAGATCGAGGTCATCGCGGCGAAGAACTCCACCGCCTCGTCGACCTCCATCTGGAGCACCTCGCCGATGCTCTTGCCGCGCCAGCTCACCGCCAGCGTCTCCGGATTGAAACGCTGTCCGTGGCACTGGTCGCAGAGCACCTTCACGTCCGGCAGGAAGCTCATCGCGATCGTGCGCATGCCCTGGCCCTCGCAGCCGGGGCAGCGCCCTTCGCCCGTGTTGAAGCTGAAGCGGGCCGGCGCGTAACCCCGCGCCTTCGCTTCCAGCGTCTCGGCGAACAGCTTGCGGATCGCGTCCCAGAAGCCGATGTAGGTCGCCGGGCAGCTGCGCGGCGTCTTGCCGATCGGCGTCTGGTCGACCTCGAGCACGCGGTCGACCTGCGCGTGGCCCTCGATCGCATCGCAGCCCACCCACTTCGACGGCGCGCGGCGCAGCGGCACGGCCGCGGCCATGTTGGCCAGCAGCACGTCCCGCGCCAGCGTGGACTTGCCCGAGCCCGACACGCCGGTGATCGCGACCAGCCGGTGCAGCGGCACGTCCACCGTCACACCCAGCAGGTTGTGCAGCGTCGCGTTGAGCACCGTCAGCTTCGGCGCCTCCGCCTCCATGACGCGGCGTTCCTTCAGCGGGTGCACCAGCGGTCTGGACAGGAAGCGGCCCGTCAGCGAATCGGGGTTCTTCGCGATCTCCTCGGCCGTGCCTTCGGCGATCACCCGACCGCCGCGCTTGCCCGCGCTCGGGCCGATGTCGATGATGTGGTCGGCGCGGCGGATCGTGTCCTCGTCGTGCTCCACGACCACCAGCGTGTTCCCCTTGTCGCCCAGCGTCGCCAGCGCCTTCAGCAGGATCTGGTTGTCGCGCGGATGCAGGCCGATGGTCGGCTCGTCCAGCACGTAGCACACGCCCTGCAGATTGCTGCCGAGCTGCGCCGCCAGCCGGATGCGCTGCGCCTCGCCGCCCGACAGGGTCGGCGCCGCGCGGTCCAGCGTCAGATAACCGAGTCCCACTTCCTCCAGGAACTCCAGCCGGCCCTTGATCTCGACCACCACGTCGCGCGCGATCTCGGCGTCACGGCCGGTCAGCGTCAGGCCGGCGATCCACTCGCGGGCCTCCTTCACGCTCCAGGACGCGACCGTCCCGATCGTCTCGTGCTCGAAGCTCACCGCGCGCGCCACCGGATTCAACCGCGCGCCGTGGCAGTCGGGACACGGCGCATCGCTCAGGTCCTCGATCTCGGCTTCCTCCGCCGGGAAGCTCTGCTCCCGGCCGCGGTTGTCCTTGTCCTGCTGCGTGTCGTCGAGCGCCTTGCGCTGTTCTCGCGTCAGCGCCAGGCCGGTGCCGACGCAGGTCGTGCACCAGCCGTGCTTGGAGTTGTAGCTGAACAGGCGCGGATCCAGTTCCGGATAGCTGGTGCCGCACTGCGGGCACGCGCGCTTCGTGGAGAACACGCGCAGTTCGCCGATGCCGCGCGTCGCCTTGCCGCTGCGCAGCGCCTCGTGCAGGCCGTCCAGCGGCGAGAGCACATGCACCACGCCCTTGCCATGGTCCAGCGCCTTGGCGAGCAGCTCGCGCAGCCCGGCCTCGGTCTCCGGCGCGATCGTCATGTCGCCGACCGGCAGCTCGATGCTGTGCTCCTTGAAGCGGTCCAGGCGCGGCCACGGGCTGGTCGGCAGGAACTCGCCGTCCACACGCAGATGCGTGTGGCCGCGCTGCTTGGCCCACTTCGCGAGGTCGGTGTAGACGCCCTTGCGGTTGACCACCAGCGGCGCGAGCAGCCCGATGTGCCTGCCCTTGAAGTCGCGCAGCAGCTGCGCGGCGATGGCCTCGACGCTCTGCGGCTTCACCGGCGTGCCGTCGTGCGCGCAATGCTGGACGCCGAGCTTCACGTAGAGCAGGCGCAGGAAGTGCCACACCTCGGTCGTCGTCGCGACCGTGCTCTTGCGACCGCCGCGCGACAGGCGCTGCTCGATGGCGACCGTCGGCGGGATGCCCCAGACCGCGTCGACCTCGGGCCGGCCCGCCGGCTGCACGATCGAGCGCGCGTAGGCGTTCAGCGATTCGAGGTAGCGGCGCTGGCCTTCGTTGAACAGGATGTCGAAGGCGAGCGTGCTCTTGCCCGAGCCGGACACCCCGGTCACGACGTTGAACTTGCCGCGCGGGATGCTGACGTCGACCGACTTCAGGTTGTGCTCGCGCGCGTTGACGATGCGGATCGATTCGTCGGCCTGCCGGCGCCGGCGCAGCAACGATTGCAGCGGCTGGCCTTCCGAAACCTTCATCGGCGGGCGGTCCATCTCCAGCGCGTACTCGCGCAGCGCCTTCGCGGTGTGCGAGGTCGGATGGTCCTTCAGATGCTCGGGCGTGCCGGTGGCGACGACCAGGCCGCCGTCCTCGCCGCCCTCGGGGCCGAGGTCGATGACCCAGTCCGACGCGCGGATCACGTCGAGGTTGTGCTCGATCAGGATCAGCGAGTGCCCCGCCGACAGCAGCTTGCGCATCGCGCGCATCAGCTTGGCGATGTCGTCGAAATGCAGGCCCGTGGTCGGCTCGTCGAACAGGAACAGCGTGCCCTTGGTCGCCGTCGCCTGGCGCGGCTTGGAGGCCGCCTCGGCGAGGTAGCCGGCCAGCTTGAGCCGTTGCGCCTCGCCGCCCGACAGCGTCGGCACCGGCTGCCCCAGCGTCAGATAGTCCAGGCCGACGTCCGACAGCGGCTGCAGCTTGTTGAGCACCTCGCGGTCGTCCTTGAAGACGCCCAGCGCCTCGGCCACCGTCAGGTCCAGCACATCCGACACGCTGAGCTGCCGGCCGGCGCGTTCGAGCTTGACCTCGAGCAGCTCGGCGCGGAAGCGCTTGCCGTCGCAGTCCGGGCAGCGCAGGTAGACGTCGGACAGGAACTGCATCTCGACGTGCTCGAAGCCCGAGCCGCCGCAGGTCGGGCAGCGGCCGTCGCCGGCGTTGAAGCTGAACATGCCGGCGCCGTAGCTGCGCTCCTTCGCCATGGGCGTGTCGGCGAAGCGCTTGCGGATCTCGTCGAACACGCCGACGTAGCTCGCCGGGTTCGAACGCGCCGTCTTGCCGATCGGCGACTGGTCGACGAACACCGCGTCGGCCAGCCAGTCCGCGCCCAGCAGGCGATCGTGCTGGCCCGGCGTCTCGGTGGCCTGGCCGAACCAGCGCGCCAGCGCCGGATAGAGCACGTCCTGCATCAGCGTGCTCTTGCCCGAGCCGGACACGCCCGTCACCGCGACCATGCGCTGCAGCGGGAATTCGACGTTGAAGTTCTTCAGGTTGTGTTCGCGCGCGCCTTCGAGGATCAGGCGCGGCGTGTTCTCCTCGACGACGCGCTTCAGGCCCATGCCCACGTGCTTGCGCGCGCCCAGGTAGGCGCCGGTCAGCGTGTCGGCCGCGCGGATCTGCTCCGGCGTGCCGTCGAAGACGATCTGCCCGCCCTGCTGGCCCGGGCCCGGCCCCATGTCGATGAGCCGGTCCGCCGCCAGCATCACCGCCGGGTCATGCTCGACGACCACGAGCGTGTTGCCCGCGTCGCGCAGCCGCTGCATCGCCTCGACGATGCGGTTCATGTCGCGCGGATGCAGGCCGATGCTGGGCTCGTCCAGCACGAACAGCGTGTTGACCAGCGAGGTCCCCAGCGCCGTCGTCAGGTTGATCCGCTGCACCTCGCCGCCCGACAGCGTGCGGCTCTGGCGGTCCAGCGTCAGGTAGCCGATGCCGACGTCGACCAGGTATTTGAGGCGGTTGCGGATCTCGTCGAGCAGCAGCTTGAGCGCCTCGTCGAGCAGCGTGCCGGGCAACTGCAGCTCGTCCATGAAGCGTCTGAGCCGATGGATCGGCAACTGCATCAGGTCGTGGACCGACAGCCCCGGCAGCGCTTCCAGCTGAGCGCGGGTCCACTTCACGCCCTCCGGCATGAAACGCTTCTCAGCCGGCAAGGCCGCGTCCGCCAGGGCCTTGGAGCCGACACGCCACAGCAGCGCCTCGGTCTTGAGCCGCGCGCCGCGGCAGGTCGGACACTCGGTGTAGCTGCGGTACTTCGACAGCAGCACCCGGATGTGCATCTTGTAGGCCTTGCTCTCCAGGTACTCGAAGAACCGGCGCACGCCGTACCACTGCTTGTTCCAGTTGCCGTTCCAGTTCGGGCTGCCGTCGATCACCCAGTCGCGCTGGGCCTGCGTCATCTGGTTCCACGCGGTGTCGCGCGGGATGCCGGCGTCGCCGGCGTACTTCAGCATGTCGTCCTGGCTCTCCTTCCAGGCCGGCGTCTGCATCGGCTTGATCGCACCGCCGCGCAGCGTCTTGCGCTCGTCGGGGATCACCAGCCCGAGGTCCACGCCGATCACGCGCCCGAAGCCGCGGCAGGTCTCGCAGGCGCCCATCGCCGAGTTGAACGAGAACAGCGCCGGCTGCGGATCGGCGTAGCGGATGTCGCTCTCCGGGCAATGCAGACCCGTCGAGTAGCGCCAGAGCGTGGGCGCCACGCCCTCCTCCGCGCTGAGCACATGCACCGTCAGGCGGCCGCTGCCGCGCTTGAGCGCCAGCTCGATCGCCTCCATCGCGCGCGCCTGCTCGACGCCCTGGATGCGGAAGCGGTCGGCGACGACGTCCAGCACCTTGCGCCCGTTGATCACGCGCTCGGACTGGACGCGCGTGAAGCCCGAGGCCGACAGCCATTGTTCGACCTCGCCGGCGCTGACCGACTCGGGCAGCTCGACCGGGAAGGTCAGCACCAGGCGCGGGTCGTCGCCGACGGTGCGCGCCAGCAGCTCGGCGTAGATGGTCTGCGGCGTGTCGTGGCGGACCGGCAGCGCGGTCTCGCGGTCGAACAGGTCGGCACCGCGCGCGAACAGCAGCTTCAGGTGGTCGTTGAGCTC
>NZ_JARVXN010000040.1:0-58822 GCF_048957715.1 Mitsuaria sp. CC2
GCGGCTGGTGCGGACCGGGTTGGTCTGGTCGATCGCGATGGCGGGGGGCACACCCTCCACCTTGTCGACCGCCGGGCGGTCCATGCGGTCCAGGAACTGGCGCGCGTAGGCGGAGAAGGTCTCGACGTAGCGGCGCTGGCCTTCGGCATACAGCGTGTCGAAGACCAGGCTGGACTTGCCCGACCCGCTGGGCCCGGTCACCACCGTCAGCTCCCCGGTGCGGATGTCCAGGTCGAGGTTCTTGAGGTTGTGCTGGCGGGCGCCCCGGATGCGGATATCGGAATCGGACATGTGGTGTCGGCTCTCGCGCCTCGAAAAAGGCAGTGGGCGATGATTTTAGGGAGCGCCGGACCCCGGATTGGCAGCAGCGGTCGACGAGTGGGCGAACGGGCGGCGGACGCCCGCTGCGAGACCGCCGATCGTCGTCCGTGGCGCCCGCCACGACACAGTGGTAAGCAATTGCAAGCCAGCGACCGCTCAGGAAGCCTTTGCCTACCTCTTGTCAAGGCCTCCGATTGATGACTTCCGCACACTTGCTAGTCTTCGTGGGGTGCGGCAACAATGGACCCCGTCGTCGCCAAACAACACCGGCGCCCGGTTTCACCCGTACGGCGGACGACTTTTCTAGGGCATATCCCCCTCCTGCCCGGGTCGGGGACGACAAGCGACATGGACAGAAACGACGGCCATCCCTTTTCCGGAAGTTCCGAGACCACCCTGGTCTTGATGACCTCGGACGCGTCCTCCAAGCCCGCCCCCCCGTCCACGATGACCGACCCTTCCGTCTCCGGCCAGCGTCCGGCGCCCGGCGAGCCCTTCGTGCTGCTGGTCGAGGACAACCCGATCAACCAGGTCGTCGCGCTGGAGTTCCTGGCGCTGATGGGCCTGAAGACGCAGCTCGCGCGCAACGGCCAGGAAGCGCTGGACCTGTGCGAGCAGGCCGCCCCCAGCCTGGTGCTCATGGACATCCAGATGCCGGGCATGGACGGCCTGGAATGCGCGCGCCGGCTGCGGGAGCAGCAGGCGCAGGGGCGTCTGCCGCGCTTCCCGATCCTGGCGCTGACCGCGCACGCGCTGGACAGCGACGTGGCCGACAGCCTGAAGGCGGGCATGGACGAGCACCTGACCAAGCCGCTCGACTTCCTGACGCTGCGTCGCCGGCTGGCGCGCTGGCTGGATCTGCCGCAGCTCAACGACTGACCCCCGCGAGGGATCCCTCCGACGAGGGACGAGGCGTCGCCACAACGGGTGGGGCACTCGTTATTTCGAGGGTCTTTGACGGCGAGCACAGCTTCCGCGAATCCCCCGTCGCGGCACTGGCGTCGAGCGCGGTGTGCGTGCTCCACTTTCCTTCCGCATCCGATGTCCGGGTGCCTGAGGCGTGCGACCCGGAGCATCAACACCAACTGAAGCAGGCGTTCGATGTCTTCTAAGTGGACGGACTTCGCACGGGCTGGGCTGGCTGATCAAGCGATGAGCGCCGTGACGCAACACGGGCTTCACGCCCCTTCAAGAAACCGCTGTACGACCGCGAAGTGCTCCGGCACGTTGAGCGCCGGAGCGTGGCCGCAGCGCGGGATCGTCACCACCTCCGCCCGCGGACCGCGCACGCGCATCGCGTCGGCCGTCTCCGGCAGCAGAAGATCCGACGTTTCGCCACGCAGGCAGAGCACCGGCAGGCTCAGCGAGTCCCACTCCGTCCAGCGCTCGTAATCGTCCGGATGGACGAAGAACTGGCGCACCATCGCCGGGTCGTAATGCGGCGTCACTCGCCCGTCGGGCAGCCGACGCACCGAGCTCTCCGTCAACCGACGCCATTGCGCGTCGCTCATCCACCCGTAGGGCTGGTAGATCTGGCGGAAGTACTGTTCCAGCTCCGACACCGTATCGAACGCCGATGGCGACCCCGCGTAGCTGCGGATGCGCTGGATCGCCGGTTCCGCGAGTTCGGGACCGATGTCGTTGAGCACCAGCCGACGGATGCGCCCTCGCAGCGAGGTCGCCGCGGCCAGCAGGCCGATCGCGCCGCCCATCGACGTGCCGACCCATTTGAATTCCGACAGCCCTAGCTGATCGACGAGCGCCACCGCCAGCTTCACGTAGAACGCCAGGCAGTACTCGTTGTCCGGATGCGGACTCCATTGCGACAGCCCCCGTCCGAGGGTATCCGGACACACCACGAAGTAGCGCCCCGTCCCCGCGAGATGCGCCGCCAACTCGTCCATGTCTCGCCCCGTGCGCGCCAAACCGTGCCAGGCGATCACCGGCTCGGCGCCCGGCTCGCCCCAGGTTTGGAAATGGATCTCGCGGCCTTCACAGCGCAGGTAGTTCGATATCGACTTCACGATCCCCTCCTCGCCTGCCGCAGGCGCCCGACCAGTCCGTTCGGGAAGTGGTACACGGCCAGCACGAACAGCACGCCCAACCACAGCAGCCAGCGCTCCGGCGCGATCAGCTGCGACAGCACCGGCACGCCCTCCACCGCCGACGCGCCAATGCGCATCAGGTCCTGCAGGTAGCTCTGCGCCAGCACGAACAGCGCGCTGCCGATCACCGCGCCGTAGATCGTGCCCATGCCGCCGATCACGACGATCAGCAGGAGGTCCAGCATGATCTCGAAGGACAGCGACGTGTCCGGCCCGTTGTAGCGCAGCCAGATCGCCAGCAGCGCCCCGGCCAGCGTCGCGAAGACGGCCGCCAGCAGCGTCGACAAGGTGCGGTAGGTCACCAGCCGGTAGCCGAGCGCCTCGGCGCGGAAGTCGTTGTCGCGGATGGCCTGCAGCACGCGGCCGAACGGCGAGTTGACGATGCGCAGCAGCGCCAGCACCAGCATCACGGCGACGACGAACAGCAGGTAGTAGGTCAACAGCCGACCGTCGATGACAACGCCGAGCACAGGCTCCTCAAGGAACTCCGTCGACGGCGAGAGCAGCTCCGGGAGCCGGAAGTTGAGCCCGTCCTCCCCGCCGGTGAAGTCGGACAGCTGCGAAGCCAGACCCTGGAACGCCGCCGCGACGGCCAGCGTGATCATCGCGAAGAAGATCGCCTTCACGCGCAGCGAGAACAGCCCGATGACGAGCGCCAGCAGCAGCGACACCGCCAGCGCGCCGCCGATGCCGACCGCCAGCGCCGTGAAGCCCGGCGCCATCCGCGAGCTCGCGATGGCGACGCCGTAGGCCCCGATGCCGAAGAACATGGTGTGCGCGAAGCTCACGATACCGGTGTAGCCGAGCAGCAGGTCGTAGCTGCTGACGAGCACGATGAAGACGAGGATCTTGGCCGCGACGTTCAGCGCCTTGGTGCCCGGGAACACGAACGGCGCGAGCGCCAGCCCGAGCACGGTGATCAGCAGCAGCGCCGCCAGCACGCGGCTGCGGGGCAGGTCGTGCGACAGCACGGACCGGAGCAGGGAGGGGATCAGGCGCATGGCAACGTCGCTCCGCTCAACGGTGGCCGACCGGATAGAGGCCCTGCGGCCGCCACAGCAGCACGGCGACCATCAGCCCGATGTTGGAGAACAGCGCCGCCTTGGGCGCGAGGAAGCCGCAGTAGTTGGCCATCAGCCCGACCAGCAGCGCGCCGACGAAGCAGCCCAGCGTCGAGCCCAGCCCGCCGATGATGATCACGATGAAGATCAGCGTGTTGACCTGCGCGCCGATCTGCGGGGTGACACTCTGCTGGTAGAGCCCCCACAGCACGCCGCCCAGGCCCGCCAGGCCGGACCCGGCGACGAAGACCGCCACGAACAGCCGCCGGATGCGATAACCGAGGCTCTCGACCATCTCCCGGTCCTGCACGCCCGCGCGGATCAGCAGGCCGAGCTTGGTCCGGTTGAGCAGCCACAGCAGTCCGACGAACACCGCGAGACCGACGACGACGGCGAGCAGCCGGAACTTCTCGACCGCCACGTCGCCGACGACGAGCGCGCCGCGCAGCGACTCCGGCGGCTGCAGCGGGATCATCTGCGGGCCCCAGACCAGCTTGATCAGCTCCTCGCCGATGATCATGCCGCCCATCGTGATCAGGATCTGTTTCAGATGCATGCCGTAGACGGGCCGCACCAGCACCCGTTCGAAGACCAGGCCCAGGGCCGCCGCGCTCACGATGCCTGCGAGCGCCGCCACGGCCACCGCGCCGAGATTGACCGTGAGCGACGGACTCGACACGAAGCCCCCGTAGGTGTTCATCGCACCCATCACCGTCGTCGCGACGAAGGCGCCCAGCGCGATGAACACGCCATGGCCGAAGTTCAGCACGTCCATCAGGCCGAAGACCAGCGTCAGGCCCGAGGCGATGACGAAGACGATCAATCCCATCGCCAAGCCGGCGATCGTCAAGGTCGCCCAGCTCGACATGGACCCGATCAGCGGCAGCGCCGCCAGCGCCAGCGCGAGGACCAGCGCCAGCGGGATGGCGTCGAAGCGCGCGCGGGGCACCGGCTCCGCACCGTCCGTCGAGCCGTGCACGGGCTTGGGCATTGCAGCGGTCCTCATCGTGTCATTTCCGCTCATTGATGTGCCGCCAGGGACAGTCCGAGCAGCCGCTGTTGCAGCGCCTCGTCGTCGACGAGGTCGGCCATGCGTCCGGCGTGCGCGACGCGGCCGTCGTCCATGACGGCGACGCCGTCGCCCAGCGCGCGGGCGACCATGAAGTTCTGCTCGACCAGCAGCACCGTCGTGCGCGCGCCGTCGCGGCCGCGCTTGATCTCGCCGAGCGCGTCGATGAGGTTGCGGATGATCGCCGGCGCCAGTCCCTTGGTCGGCTCGTCGATCAGCAGCAGCCGGCGCGGTTCCACCATCGCGCGCGCGATCGCCAGCATCTGCTTCTGGCCGCCGCTCAGCTTGCCGGCCGGGTACAGCCAGAACTTGCGCAGCGCGGGGAACAGGCCGAACAGCCAGTCCAGCCGCGCAGTGTCGAGATCGTCGAGCGAGTGCGCACCGCGCGCCGCCAGCAGCAGGTTCTCGCGCACCGTCAGGTCGCCGAAGATGCCCATGTTCTCGGGCACGTAGGCGATGTCCAGGCGCGCGATCTCCGGCGTCGGCGCGGTCTGGATCTCGCGTCCGTCGAACAGCACGCGGCCCGCGCTCGCGCGCCACAGCCCCATCACCGTGCGCAGCGTCGTCGTCTTGCCGGCGCCGTTGCGGCCCAGCAGCATCGTGACCTCGCCCTCGACGACATCCAGATCGACGCCGTGCAGGATGTGATACGCCCCGATGTGCGTGTGCACGCCTTCGAGACGCAGCAGCGTCCTTGCCGTCGACGCATTCATGCGGCCTCCGGCATCGCCAGCCCCAGATAGGCGTTCTGCACGACCGGCGAGGCGATCACCGCCTCGGGCTCCCCGTCCGCGACGAGCTGCCCGTTGTGCAGCACGACGATGCGGTCGGCCAGTTCCCTCACCACGTCCATCTTGTGCTCGACCAGCAGGAGGGTGTGGGTCCCTTCCGCCTTCAACGCACGTATCAGGTCCAGGATCACCGGCACCTCGTCGACGCTCATGCCCGCGGTGGGCTCGTCGAACAGGTAGACCTTCGGCTTAAGCGCCATCAGCATCGCGACCTCCAGCTTGCGCTGGTCGCCGTGCGGCAGGCTCGCGGCCGGAGCATCGACACGATGACTGAGCCGGACGCGCTCGACGATCGCGCGCGCTTCGTCGAGCAGCTCCCGGTGGTTCAACCACACCGACCACATCCGCAGGCCCTCGCCGCGGCGCGACTGCACGGCCAGCCGCACGTTCTCGAGCACGCTCAGGCTCGGGAACAGCTGCGTCAGCTGGAAAGCGCGACCCAGCCCCCGCCGCGTGCGCAGCGGCGCGGCCAGACGCGTGAGGTCCTCGCCGTCCAGCAGCACGCGGCCGGCGCTCGCGCCCAACTGTCCCGAGATCAGGTTGAAGTAGGTCGTCTTGCCGGCGCCGTTGGGTCCGACGATGGCTGTCAACGTGCCGGGGTGGAACACAGCGCTGACGCGGTCCACGGCCGTGTGGCCCCCGAATCGGATGGTGAGGTCGCGGGTTTCGAGCATCAGGGACAGGTGCCGATCACGTAGTAGTTGGGCGCGGTCTGCTTCAGCGTCGTGGTGACGAAGATGTTCCACAGACCCATCGCCTGGTTGGAGCCGTTGGCGTAGGTGATGCCGTAGAGCGCGTAGGCGCGGCCCGAGATGGAGTGGGTGTAGTTGGACGAGGTGAAGCAGGTCGCGGGCGTGCCCGGGTCGCCGGGATCACCGGGATCGCCCGGGTTGCCGGTCGTGCCGCCGGCCACCTTGTCCACCATCGCCTTGATCGCGACTATCTGCGTGCCGGCCTTCTGCGCGAAGTTGGAGCCGTACCAGCCGACCCAGTCCCAGCAACCGTTCGGGTTGGGCAGCAGGCCGCTGGCGGCGGTCGAGCGCGAGGTGTTGTCGACCTTGGTCTGCGGGAACAGCACGACGATGCTGTTCGTGTCGGCCCAGCGCGAGAAACCGGTGTTCCTCACGAATTTGTCACCGATGGTGGCGTAGTTCTGCTGGCAGCCGTGCAGCGCGACGTGCAGCTTGCAGACCTGACCGGCCGCGCAGTTGGCGGGCACGTAGGCCCAGCCGGTCGAAGCCAAGCCGGGATTGGTGCTGAACGCGGTCTGGTCGAACTCGATGTAGTTGGCCGCGGCGGGGCTGTTGTTGCGCGCGCTCAAGCTGCCGTACAACTTCGTGAGCACCGCCTTCGCGCCGTCGTAGCCGCAGTTCGCGATGTAGGGCGACGCGCTGCTGCCGCAGCTGTTGTTGCCGGCGGCGTCGAAGTCGGTCGGCAGCACATGGGCGGTGCCGCTGCGCTGGACGTATTCGAGATTGGCCGCCGCGACGCCGTTGTTGAGGTATTGCGTCTGCACCGCGTTCATCGGATTGGGCCCGACGGTCGTGTCGCTCAGGCCGACGAACAGGAAGACCTTCTGCGCGGCGACGTTGCTCTTGGCATCGATCGCCGTGCCGCTCCAGTTGTTGAGGTCGGCCTGCATCGTGTTCAGCGCGGACGACGAGATCGTCGCGTTGTACATGCAGGCGGTGTAGTTGCTGTGGCCGGCGCAGCTATAGGGCCCGGCGGCGAAGACGCCGACGCCCTTGAACGTCGAGGAATGCGCGTAACCGAGCTGGTTGGCCATGAAGCCGCCCGAGGACAGGCCCGACACGGTGATCTGGGTCTTGTCGATGTTGAGCGACGGCAGCGGCACGGCCGCCTGCGCGGCGCCCGCGAATGCCAACGTGGCGGAGACGAGGAATCGGACAACGGACGACTTCATTGGAAACCTCCTGGATGTCGATGGACCTTCAGCGGGGCGCTCAACGCGCCACGTCGGGCGCTCAACGCTTGTTGCGAACGGGGATGGTCATCTCCTCGGGCTTGATCTCGCGCACCAGCTCGCGCACGCCCCAGGCGAAGGCTGGATCCACCTTGATCTTGAAGTGGTACATCGACTGCATCGCCTGGTGGTCCTCGGGCCGGAAGGTCATGCGGCCCTTGGGGGTCTCGAAGCTCATGCCTTCCATGGCCTTGATGAGCTTGTGGGTCGCGGTATCTCCGCCGGTCTTCTTGAGCGCCTCGACGACTGCGATCGCCGCGCTCATGCCGCCGGCGGTGAAGAAGTCGGGCGGCGTCTTGAACTGCTTGTAGTGGTTGGCCACCAGCCACTCATTGACCGGGTTCTTCGGGATGCCGAAGTAGTAGTAGGTCGCGCCCTCCATGCCGGGCAGCGCCTTGTATGCGGCCATCGCCGGCAGGATGTTGCCGCCGGTGGCGATCTCGATGCCGTAGCGCTTGAGATCGAGGTCGGCGATCTTGAACGGGTTGCCCGCGCCGGCCCAGATGATGAAGATGACCTTCCGGCCTGGCTGGTCCTTGAGCCGGTCGATCAGCCGCTGCGCGCCGGCGGTGAAGTCGGTCGTCGTCGTGGGCAGGTATTCCTCATGGACGACCTTGGCCTTCTTGATCGCATCCTTGAAGGCCTTCACGCCGTCGCGTCCGAAGGCGTAGTCCTGCGCCAGCGTGGCGATGACCGTGCCCGGCTTGTCGAGCGCCACCGCATTGGAGATCGCATCCTGCGAGCTGTTGCGGCCGGTCCGGAAGATGTACTTGTTCCACTTGTCGCCGGTGATCGAGTCTGCAACGGCCGGCTCGACCAGCAGGATCTTCTTGTACTCCTCGGCCACAGGCAGCAACGCGAGCGCGACACCCGACGACGAAGGGCCGACGGCGATGTCCGCCTTGTCGTCGCCGTAGGCCGCGGCCAACTGGCTCTTGCCGACGTCGGGCTTGCCCTGATCGTCCTTCTCGAGGACGACCAGCTTGCGGCCCGCCACGGTCATCGTGCCGCCGGTCGCATAGTCCAGACCCATGAGGAAGCCAGTCTGCGTCTGCTTGCCGTAAGCCTCCAACGGGCCGGTACGGCTGTAGACGTGGGCGATGCGGATTTCCTTGCCCTGCGCGAGCGCGGTGGCGCTCATGCCCAAGACGGCGGACAGCGCCAGAACCGCGCCAGTCGCGGCGCGGATGAAGCCATGGGTCATGGAACTTGTCTCCTGTGGGCGGACCGGTCGTGCGCCGGTCTCAGCGTTGCCCCACCGCAAGGTCCGTGCCGACGTCGGCAGGCCAGGCGCGGGCTCTCCACGACTCAGGGGGCGTCCCTCCGGGAACCCCCAGAGTCATTCCGGCCCCACCCACGCTCGCTGACCCCGTTTTTTGGCGAGGCCGCTGAAGACCGGGCTCCAGAAACGACGACGCCGCTGTCCGGAATCGAGACAGCGGCGTACGGCGAGAAGCAGAAGAGTGTCTGGAATCCGGTCAATGTCCAGACATCGGACAGCGCTTCAGGTGCGGAAGGTGGCGACGTGCTCGTTGAGCAGGCGGGCCTGCTGTTGCAGCGATTCGGCGGCGGCGGCGGTCTCTTCGACCAGCGCCGCGTTCTGTTGCGTCATGTCGTCCAGGTGCTTCACGGCCTGGTTGATCTGGGCAAGGCCGTCAGACTGACCCGCGCTCGATTGGCTGATCTCGGCGACCGTGCCGCTGACCTGCTGCACGGACTGCAGGATCTGCCCCATCGCCTCGCCGGCACGGCCGACCTGCGCGCCGCCCGCGTCGACACGCGTGACCGAGTCGTTGATCAGCGCCTTGATCTCCTTGGCCGCATTGGCGCTGCGCTGCGCGAGCGCCCGAACTTCAGAAGCGACGACCGCGAAACCTCGTCCCTGCTCCCCCGCCCGGGCCGCTTCGACCGCCGCATTCAAGGCGAGGATGTTGGTCTGGAAAGCCACGCCGTCGATGACGGAGATGATGTCGGCGATCTTGCGGCTGGCGCCGGCGATGCCGTCCATGGTCTGAACGACCTCACCCATGACATCGGCGCCGAGCTTGGCGCGATCGGCCGCGCCGATGGCCAACTGATTCGTCTGGTGAGCCGCCTGCGCGGAATGCGTGACCTGCTGCGTCAGCTCATGCATGGACGCGGCCGTCTGCTGCAGGCTGGACGCCGCCTGCTCGCTGCGTTGCGAGAGGTCCTGACTGCCCATCGCGACTTCGCGCGAGGCATGCTGGATGGAGTCCGTGGCGTCGCGGATGGCGCGCACCAGATCGCTGAGGCGAGCCTGCATGGCCGCGACCTGCGTCAGCACCTGGCCGATCTCGTCGTTGCCCGCGCCCTGCCCGCCGACCACCTGAGCACGCAGGTCGCCGTTGGCCACGGCTTCGACCACCTCGCGCATCTGGTTGAGCCGGCGCTTGAGGCCGCGCGCGAACCACTCAACCGCGATCAACGCGGCGATGCCCACGGCGATCACCAGCACCAGCGCGATCGTCGCGTCGCGACGCGCGATGCCGGACACGTCGTCGATGTAAACGCCCGATCCGATCACCCAGCCCCATGGCTTGAAGCCGGCGACGTAGGACCGCTTGGGCTCCGGATCCTTGGCGCCCGGCTTGGGCCAGAGGTAGTCGACGAAACCGCTGCCCTGCGCCTTGACCGTGTCGACGAAGGCAACGAACAGCTTCAGGCCGTTGGGGTCCTTGTTGCCGGAGAGGTCCTTGTCGTTGAGCTCCGGCTTGATCGGGTGCATGACCATCCTGGGGGTCATGTCGTTGATCCAGATGTACTCGTTGCCCGAGTAGCGGATCTTGCCGATCTCGGCGGCGGCCTGCTTCTTCGCGTCGGCCTCGGTGAGGCCGCCGGCGCCGATCTTGTCGAAGTGCCGCTTGGCGATCTGCTCGGCGTTCTTCACCTGCTCGACCGTCGTGATCATCTTGACGTCCAGCAGGCTCATCGCGGAGCGGTGGCTCAGCCACATCACCAGTACGACGAAGCCGACCACCGCGGCCAGCACCGCCACGCGCAGCTTGGTGGCCAGCGTCCAGGCCCGGGGGGCCGTCGTCTTCGAACTCGTCCGGGCGCCAGAAGGCGCGTCCGCAGGGAATCCGGTCGCGGTCGTGGTGAGCGTGTTCATGAAATCTCCTGGGCGGGCCGGTGCAGCCGGTCCTCGTCATCTGCCCTGACCTCGAATATGCGCATGCCGCACACCGCGGGACAAGCCCCCCGAACCCTCGAAGAAGCCCATGAACACGGCTCAAACGTGAGGATGTGGCCCCTCTCGTGCGAACCGTTTTCTACCGTACGCGTCAGGCAGCGGTCAGCTCGGGGTACTTCGCAAGCTTCTCGTAAAGCGTCGCCCGGGAAATCGCCAGCAGCCGCGCGGCGGCCACGCGATTGCCGTTGGTGCTGCGGAGCGCCTGGGCGATGGCGGCGCGCTCCAGCTCGGCCTTGCGGGCGGGCAGGGTCTCCGTGGTTGATGCACCGAGCACACGTTGCGGGAGCCGGTACCCCTCCTCGCTCCCATTCCTGCGCATGCTCGGAAGGTCGCTCGGAGGGGCACCGGCCCCCGCAACGTCCGCATCGCTCGCTGTGACCGGTTTGAGCACTGCGGGCGCGGCATCATGGAGACCGAAATGTCCCGGCAGCAGCTCGTCGTCGTCGCTCATGAGGAAGGCCTGCTCCAACGCGTTGCGCAACTCGCGGACGTTGCCGGGCCAGGTCTTGCCTTCCAGGGCCTTCAGCGCCGCGGCGCTCAGCACCTTGGGCGCGAGACCACTGCGCCTCGCAATATCCTCCAGGAGCACGTCGACCAGCGTCCCGATGTCCTCGCCACGCTCGCGCAGCGCCGGCAGACGGATCGGGAGGACGTTCAGCCGGTAGAACAGGTCGGCGCGGAACTCGCCACGCTGCACCATCGCCGCCAGGTCCCGGCTGGTCGCCGCGATCACGCGGACGTTGACCTTGACGACCTCGTTGCTGCCCAGCGGCTCCAGTTCCTGCTCCTGCAGCACCCGCAGGAGCTTGGCCTGGAGCGCCGGCGGCATGTCGCCGATCTCGTCGAGGAAGAGCGTGCCGCCGTCGGCCAGCTTGAACTTGCCGTCACGGCCCTTGCGATCCGCACCGGTGTAGGCACCGGGCGCGACGCCGAAGAACTCGGCTTCCAGGAGGGTCTCGGGCACGGCGGCGATGTTGACGGACACGAGCGGCCGTGCCGCGCGGCGCGAGGCGGCATGGATCGCATGCGCGAGCAGTTCCTTGCCGGTGCCGGTTTCGCCGAGCAGCAGCACGGTGGCCTCCGTCTGCGCGACGCGTCGCGCATGGCGCTTGACCTCGACGGCAGCGGCGCTGGATCCGACGAAGTCGACGATCCGGTGCTTGGCGCGACGGTTGCGGGACTGTTCGGCCGCGAGCTGGCGGCGCGTGTCGTCCAGCTCGGCCTGGAGGCAGGCGAACTTGTTCATCAAGGGCTGCATCGTCGTCTCGGGATGGTCCAGCAGGACCATGCCCATCGCGCCGATGACGTCGCCGCCGGGACCGCGCAAGGGCAGCCGGCTGACGAGGAAGGTCCCCGCCTTGTTGGTCAGCAGGTCCACGAGGATGGGCTGGCCGGTATCGATGACCTGGGCCATCAAGGTGTTGGGGACGACCTCCTCGACGCGGCGTCCGACGAATTCGGATTCGTCGCGGAAGCCGAGCGCGGGCAGGAAGCGCTTGTAGCCTTCGCTGATCCAGACGACACGGTGCTCGCGGTTGACGACCATCGCGCCCTGGGCGGTGCTGGCCAGCACATCGAACATGGACTGCGCCGCCAGCCGCAGCACGGCCTCGGCATCCTGGGGAATGTCGTTCATGCCTGGTCTCCTGGGCATTCTTCCTGGACGTTCGTCCCGGCCCTCCGCTGGGCGGAAGGGTGTCCGAGGTCGAACGGCCGTCGCGCGGCGCCGCCCCGGATCTGATGCGGCCCAATGTAGCAGCCGCTTCGCGGTGCGAAGGCCGTCCGGTGAGACGAACGCCCCGGGGAATCCCCGAGGCGGACTTCGAGCCGCGCGAGAGGCGATCCGGCTATAAACCGCCCTCATGGCCATCGTGGATTCCTGGACTTCGGCGCGCGCGGCAACGCGGGTGCTGTCGCTGGCGCACAAGCTGCTGTCGGAGCGCGGCCAGGCGAGCTGATCGGGCGGATGGGCGCGCTGCCGGCGGACGCCTGGCCGGCCGTGTTCGACAAGCTGGCCGCCGATTTCAATCCGGAGCCCGCGGCCGTGCTGCAGGCCGCGCAGGCCTATGCCGACGCGCCCGGGACCGAGACGCTGCGCCGGTTGACCGAACTGGGCGAGCCGCCGCGGCAGGAGCTGTTCCGCCGCCTGAACCGCGCGCCCGGCGGCACGGGAACGCTGGTACGGATGCGCCGGCGCCTGCTGGACGGTCTGGCCTCGCACCCGGACTGGCGCATGGTGGACGCCGACCTGCTGCACCTGCTGTCCTCGTGGTTCAACCCGGGCTTCCTGGAGATGCGGCAGGTCGACTGGCACTCGCCCGCGCACCTGCTGGAGCAGATCATCCACCACGAGGCGGTGCACGCGATCGACGGCTGGGACGACCTGCGGCGCCGGCTGCTGCCGGACCGGCGGCTGTTCGCGTTCTTCCATCCGCAGCTGCCCGACGAGCCGCTGATCTTCGTGGAGATCGCGCTGCTGCCCGACATGCCGGACGCGATCGCGCCCCTGATCGGCAAGCGCAGCGAGGCGATGCCGCCGAACAGCTTCAAGGCCGCCGTCTTCTATTCCATCAGCAACTGCGAGCCGGGCCTGCGCGGGGTCTCGCTGGGCAACTTCCTGATCAAGCGCGTGGCTGAACACTTGCGGCGCGAACTGCCGCGGCTGAAGCTGTTCTGCACGCTGTCGCCGATCCCGGGCTTCGCCGCCTGGCTGCAGCGGATGCGGACGGCGGAGGATGCCGCCGCGGCGGGCACCGGGCTCGACCGGCTCGCCGGCCTGAAGCCGGCACAGCGGACGCGCGCGGCGGAAGCGCTGGACCGACTCCGGCACCACACGCCGGCCGGACTCGCCAGCCCGGCCGCCCTCGAGGATCAGACGCTGCAGGCGGATCTGCGACGTCTGGCCGCCGTCTATCTGATCGGCCAGACGCCGCTGCCGGGCGGCGATCCCGTCGCGCGTTTCCACCTGGACAACGGCGCCCGTCTTGAACGACTCAACCCCGGCGGCGACCGTTCGGCCAAGGGCCTGAAACAGTCGCACGGGATGATGGTCAATTACCTCTACGACCTCGACCGCATCGAGGAACACCACGAAGCTTTCACCCAGGGGGAGATCGCGACGGCGCGCGCCGTCGGCGGTCTGCTCTGACCCCTTCCGATCATCCTTCCACCCTTGTTCCCACCCTTGCCCACCGACACCGCGGCCCGCAGAGGCCCACAGGAGACACGCATGACCCAGACTTCCACGACCCGCCGCCGCCTGCTGGGCGCCGCCGCCCTGGCCTCCCTGTCCGCCGCGGGCGCGGGGATCGCGCCGTCGGCGTTCGCGCAGGCCGCATGGCCGAGCCGGCCCGTGGTCATCGTCGTGCCCTTCCCGGCCGGCGGCGGCACCGACGCCTTCGCGCGACCGCTGACGGCCGTGCTGACCAAGCAGACCGGCAAGCAGTTCATCATCGACAACAAGGGCGGCGCCGGCGGCACCGTCGGCGCGACCCTCGCGTCCAAGGCCGCGCCGGACGGCTACACCTTCTTCATGGGCGCCGTGCACCACGCGATCGCGCCGGCGATGTATCCCAAGCTCGAGTACAAGCTGGAGGAGGACTTCGTCCCCGTCGCGCTGGTTTCCAGCGTGCCGCAGGTGATCGTGATCAACCCGGCGAAGGTGCAGGCCACCGATGTGAAGGGCCTGCTCGACTTCCTGAAGAAGAACCCCGGCAAGCTGAACTACGGCTCGGCGGGCAACGGCACCTCGCACCACCTCGCGGGCGAACTCTTCAAGCTGCAGACGCAGACCTTCATCACCCACATCCCCTACCGCGGCGCCGGCCCGGCGCTGCAGGACCTGATGGCGGGCCAGGTGGATCTGATGTTCGACGGCCTGGGCTCGTCGGCGGCGCACATCCGCGGCGGACGCATCAAGGCGCTGGCGGTGGCCTCGTCCAAGCGCGCGCCGGGCTTCCCGGACATCCCGAGCGCCGCGGAGGCCGGCATCCCGCAGTACCAGGTCTCCACGTGGTACGGGCTGTGGGCGCCGAAGGGCACGCCGAAGGAAGTGATCGCCGCGATGCAGGCGGAGCTGCGCAAGGCCTATGCGACCGAGGAGCTGAAGAACATCTGGACCGGCCTGGGCACCGACATGCCCACGCTCTACGGCGACGCCTTCGGCAAGTTCGTGCACGGCGAGGTGGTGCGCTGGGCCGACGTGGTCAAGCGCAGCGGTGCGAAACTGGATTGATGAACACCGTGAACGCCAACCTGTTCGCCGCGCTGCGCGCGAATTTCTCCGACGACCTGGACGCCTGCGCGATCGAGCTGGCCGACGGCCCCGACGCCGGACAGCGCTACAGCTGGCGCGACATCGACCGCGCCACGGCGATGATCGCCAACCTGCTGGACTCGCTGGACCTGCCCGCGGGCAGCCGCGTCGCGGTGCAGACGGAGAAGAGCGTCGAGGCGCTGCTGCTGTACCTCGCGGTGCTGCGCGCCGGCTACGTCTACCTGCCGCTGAACACGGCCTACCAGGCCGCCGAGCTGGCGTACTTCATCGACAACGCGGAGCCGGCCGTCGTCGTCTGCGCGGGGAAGAACTTCGGCTGGATCAGCAAGCTGGCGTTCCAGGCCAAGGTGCCGTGGGTGTTCACACTGAACGAGGACCGCAGCGGCACGCTGCTGGACCGCGCGGTGCAGATGCCCGACACGCACCAGACGGCGGAGAAGACCGCCGATGAACTGGCGGCGATCCTTTACACGAGCGGCACGACCGGTCGCAGCAAGGGCGCGATGCTGAGTCACGGCAACCTGCTGTCCAACGCCGAGGTGCTCAAGCACCACTGGGGCTGGCAGGCGGACGATGTGCTGATCCACGCGCTGCCGATCTTCCATGTGCACGGGCTGTTCGTCGCATCGCATGGGGCCTTGCTGTCGGGCGCGAAGATGCTGTGGTTCAACCGCTTCGATCCTCGCGGCGTGATCGCGCGGCTGCCGGACGCGACGCTGTTCATGGGCGTGCCGACGCTGTACGTGCGGCTGCTGGAACAGGCCGCGCTGACCCGGGAGGCCTGCGCGCGGATGCGCCTGTTCATCAGCGGTTCCGCGCCGCTGCTGATCGAGACCTTCCACGAATGGCAGCGTCGCACCGGGTTCACCATCCGCGAGCGCTACGGCATGAGCGAGACAGTGATGCTGACCTCGAATCCGTACAAGCCCGAGGACGGCGAACGCCGCGGCGGCACGGTCGGTCGTCCGCTGCCGGGCGTGGGGCTGCGCATCGTCGACGACGCGGGCGCGCCCTGCCCCAGCACCGGCGACGGCGAGATCGGCCACCTCCAGGTGAGCGGACCCAACGTGTTCTCGGGCTACTGGCGCATGCCGGAGAAGACGAAGGAGGAATTCACCGCCGACGGCTGGTTCAAGACCGGCGACGTGGGCCGGCGCGACGACCGGGGCTACGTGACGATCGTGGGGCGGAGCAAGGACCTGATCATCACCGGCGGCTACAACGTGTACCCGGCGGAGATCGAAGGCTGGCTCAACGAGTTGCCCGGCGTGGCGGAGTCGGCCGTGGTCGGCGTGCCGCATCCGGACTTCGGCGAGGGCGTGATCGCCGTGGTGGTGCCGCGATCCGGCGCCGCGCTGGACGGCGCGACGCTGATCGCGGCGCTGAAGGACCGCATCGCCGGCTTCAAGGTTCCGAAGCGGGTCTTCGTCGAGACCGAGCTGCCGCGCAACGCGATGGGCAAGGTGCAGAAGAACCTGCTGCGCGAGCGGCATCGGGGGCTGTTCGCCTGAGCATCGCCGACAATCCGTCGTCATGAGCACGCCGACGCCGCTCCCCGCCGACACGGTCAGCACCATCAACACCGCCTGCCCGCGTTGCGGCGGCGGGTTCCATTGCGGCGTCGACGACGGCTGGTGCGCCTGCTTCGGCACGCGGCTGGGCGAGGGCCTCAAGCGCGAACTCGCCGCCCGCTGGAGCGACCAGTGCCTGTGCCTGCGCTGCCTGACCGAGCTGGCCCGCGACGATCCGGACAGCCACGTGCCGGACCCGCCGAACAACCCGCCCGTGCCCCCGTTGTTAGGCGTTTGAAGGCGTACCTGGCACGGCCACAATCCGACCGATGCCCCCCTCCCCATTCAGCCAGTCGGTCGCGGAGCGCCTCCAGGTGAGACGCCTGGTGGTCTTCGGCCCGTTCCTGGCGCTGGGGCTGGTGCTGGTCGTGCTGTGGGCGCTGGTGCTGTGGTTCGCGCTGCTCTATCCGAAATCGCTGGTCGCGGACCTGCAGGACGACCTGCACAGCATCGCGCTCAACGCGGCGCAGGACACCGAGCAGTTGCTGCGCGAGACCGAAGGCAGCCTGCGCACGCTGGACCTGCTGCTGCTCACGCGCAGGAACGAGCGCCAGGACCTCGACGCCACCGTGTCGCTGCTGGCCGATTCGATGCGCGACAACTCGCGCGGGATCACCGACGTGATGCTGGCCAGCGCCGACGGCCGCCTGTGGCGCATCCCGTCGGTCACCGGCGAGCCCTATGTCGACCTCGGCCCGAAGAGCTTCCTGTCCGAACTCGGCCGTCCCGGCGGACCGAGCGTCGTCCTCGGCACGCCGATCCGGCTGCGGCCGGGCGCCCACTTCGTGCTGCCGATGGCCACGCGCCTGAGCGCGCCGACCGGCGCGTTCACCGCGACGGTCGGCTTCATCGACCTCGACACCCTGCTGCGCGTGTACCGCACGCGATCGATGCGCTCGGGCATGGCCGTGCTGCTGGAACGCGACGATGGCGTCGCCATGGCGCGCTGGCCCGAAGTCCCGGGCCTGGTCGGCACCAACATGCGACAGGTCCCCGGCGGCGAGGTGCTGCCGCCGAGCCCGCCGGCCAGCGGCCAGTTCATGGTGACGAAAAGCCCGGCCGACGGGCGCGACCGCATCGTTTCCTACCGCGTGCTGCAGGACTACCCGCTGCGCCTGTTCGTGTCCTTCGAGCGCGACCGCATCCTCGCCGGTTATCTGCAGCAGCGGCGCGCGGTGCTGGGTTTCTCGCTGGTGGTCACGGCGATAGCGGTCGGGCTCATGGCCTGGTTCACACGGCTGCAGCATCGCGCGCGGCTGCGCGAGGCGGAACGCGAGGCCACCGCCGACGCGTCGCCGATGGGCCTCTTCCGCTGCGACCTCCTGGGCCGCACCGTGTATGCCAACGAGACCTACCTGCACCTGCTGGAGGTCGATCGCCAGACGCTCGCCTGGGGCTGGCTGGACCGGCTGCCGGCGTCTGAACGCGAGCTGACGCGCGAGCAGTGGGCCGCGCTGGTGGCCATGGGCGAGCCGGTGGACCGCGTGCGGCAACTGACGCGCCGCGACGGGACGGAGATGCTGGTGCGGCTGCGCATGCGGCCCATGCGGCTGGCCGGACGCATCGTCGCGCACGCGGGCACGATCGCCGACATCAGCGTGGAGCTTGCGGCCCGACGCGAGCGCGAACGCAGCCAGGCCGTCATGAGCGCGATGGCGCAGAGCGTCAACGTGATGATGCTGGCCGTCGACACCGACGAACGCGTGCTGTTCTGCAACAAGGCCTTCGAGCGGCGCTTCGACATCCCCGAAAACTCCTGGCACGGCCGCCAGGCGGCGGACGTGTTCGACGACCTGTACGCGGCCGTGCATCCGCTGATCCTTCGCGCCTTCGCGGGCGAGACCAGCGTGGTCGAGATGCGCGACGACGCCGGCATCAGCCCACCGATGCCGCCGGACGGCGGCGAGCGCGGCGATCGCGGCGGAACGCGCTACGTCGAACTGACCTATGCGCCGCTGATCACCGACGACGGCGCCATCATCGGCGCCTACGGCGTCGCGCGCGACGTCACCGACGTCAAGCAGGAACAGATGCGGCTGCTGCGCGCCTCCAACACGGACCCCCTCACCGAACTGCTCAACCGCGCGGGCTTCGCGTCGCAGGTCAACGCCGCGCTCGGCCGGGCCACCGACCGCGACGAACTGGTGGCGCTGCTGTACCTCGATCTGGACCGCTTCAAGCCCGTCAACGACGAGTACGGCCACCCGGTCGGCGATGCGCTGCTGAAGGCCGTCTCCGGGCGCCTGCGCCATGCGCTGCGTCCCCAAGACCTGGTCGCGCGCATCGGCGGCGATGAGTTCGCCGTGTTCCTCACCCATGTCGCCAGACCCGTCGACGCGCAGGTCGTCGCGGACAAGCTGGTGCACGCGCTGACCATGCCGTTCCGCATCGGTGCGCTCGAACTGCACATCGGCAGCAGCGTCGGGTTCTGCGTCCAGTGGGCCAGGGAAGCCGATATCGACGAGCTCGTCACGCAGGCGGATGAACAGCTCTATCGCGCGAAGCGGGCGGGCCGCGGGCGGTCGAGCGGCAGCCTGTGCGCGGAGCGAAAGAAACCGGTCAGTTGACGCCGAAAGGTCTCGGCATCGGCGGCCCCTGCTTCACACGCATCAGCGTCATCTGCAGCACCTTGGCATCGGCGCTGGCGCGATGGCGGCGCAGTTGGGCCTCGGCACGGACTTCCTGCTGCACGGCGTGCCAGCGCTGAGCCTCGTCTTCGCTGAGCAGGCGGCGCAGGTCCTCGATCCGGAATCGCGGCAGACGCCCGACGCTGTCGAAGAGCTTGCTCATCCACGGATAGTCATGCCCCCAGCTGTCCGAGTAAACCGTCTGGCCGGCCAGGCGCTTGTTCAGTTCGTCGACGACCCATTCACGCGGGCGACCGTGGCGCAGCAGCAGCTCCCTGGTGATGCCGTGCAAGGCCTCGGCGCCCTCATCCCAATGTTCCCAGTCGGGCGCGGGCTGGATCAATGAGCAGAACGGCAACCCGCCCGCTTCGACGAAGCCGATCTCGATCGGGTAGCTGCCACGCCCGAATCCGGAAGCCTCGAGGTCGAGGATGGTCGGCGCAACGACCGGGGCGGCGGCAGGCAGGACGGCAACGCTCATGGGCGCGAGTATGCAAGCGCCGGGCCAGCCGCGGGGACTCCCCCTCCTCAGATCAGGGGACGGCGGGCGTGGCGGAATGCAGGGACGCCGGCGTCGCTGGAGCGCCAGCCGCCGAGGCGGACTGGGCCGCCGGCTTGGGCGGCAGTCCCGCCGCGTCGCCGTCGCCGCTGTCGCCACGATCGCGCCCCTGGCGACGCTGGAGTTCATGCCAGCCGTCCAGGCCGCCGTCCAGCGCCAGCACGCGCGGGTGGCCGCGCTTGAGCAGCTCGTGCGCGCCCTGGATGGCCGAAACCTCGTTCGGGCAGTTGCAATAGAGGACCAGCAGCCGGTCGTCGGGCAACTGCCCGGCGTATTCGGGCAGGCGCGTCAGCGGGATGTTGAGCGCGCCCGGCAGGGTGCGCGGATCCGCGGCGCGGCCAGGATCGCTGCGGACGTCGATGAAGAGCGGCGCCATGTCCTGCTCGACGAGCGCGGCGGCGTCCTCGACGCTGATGCGCTCGACCTCGCCCTGCAGCTTCGCCAGCTGGCGACGACGCCGCCAGCGGTTGCCGATCAGGGCCAGCAGCACGGCGAGGATCGCGGCGACCGCGTAGAGGCCGGCGTTGGAGAGGAAGTCCAGGACATCCTGGATCTGGTCGCTGAAGATGAGGCCGAGGCCCAGGAAACACGCGGTCCAGACGAGGCCGGCGACGGCGTCGTAGGCAACGAAGCGGCGCCAGCCCATGCCGAGCGCGCCGGCCATCGGCGCGGCGACGACGGAGATGCCGGGCAGGAATTTCGCGGCCAGCAGGGAGCTGCCTCCCCAGCGCGCGATGAGGCTCTCGCTCTGACGGACGCAGACGTCGGGCGAGAGCGAGACGCGGCACAGCAGCCGCAGCACGCGGTGACCGTAGCTGCGGCCGGCGATGAACCAGATGGCGTCGCCCAGCACGTTGGCCAGCACCGCGGCGATGACCAGCGACAACGCCGACAGACGCCCCGCCGCAGCCAGGCCGCCGGCGACCACCAGCAGCGGCGCCGCGGGCACGGGCGCGCCGATGCGCGCGGCCAGCGTCACGAGGAAGACGAGCAGGAAGTCGTGTTGGATCAGCAGGTCGATCAGGGCGCGCATGCCGCGCATTGTCGCGGCTGCGGAGGACACCCGTCGGCGGTGGGGCGATTCGACGGCGTCATTTGAAGCGCCGCGCTCGGGATCCCCGGGACCTCAGGACACCAGCCGGCGCGCTTTCGGTCGCGCGACGAAGGCGAATTGCACCCATTTGGTCTCCTCGAGCTGGCGCCCGAAGAGGCGGAAGGCCAGCCGGCGCCTGATGGACGCGGTATACCACTGCTCGTTGATGCCCTGGACGCTGAGCACCTCGTAGCTGCATTCCTCGAACATGCGCAGCGCGCTGGTGCGGGTGAAGAAGCGCAGATGGGTCCGGTCCCGGACGCCGCAAGGCTCATATCGGAAGTCGCGGTCGTGGACCAGCGGCCAGATCGTGTCCAGGTGCAGGAGGTTGGGCAGCGAGACCAGCACGACGCCGCCCGGCGCCAGCAATGGCGCGGCATGGTTCAGCGCGGCCCAGGGATCGGGCATGTGCTCCAGCACGTCATTGAAGGCGATGACGTCGAAATGGGCCTCGGGCAATGGCAGGGACGGACCGAAGAATCCCTGCATCACGCGGTCCAGATGCAGGGCGGCGCGCTCCGCGGCGCCCGCGTCGGGCTCTACGCCCCAGACCTCGGTGCCGGGGCGCGTCTGCTTGACGGCCTCGCCGAAGGCGCCCGTGTTGCAGCCGACGTCCAGCACGCGCTGGCAGACCGGCGGGAGGAAAGCCAGCATTTCGCGGCGCGCCAGATGCGGATAGTCGACGCGGGCCAGGGGACTGGCGGGACGGGTAGCCGGCATGGCGCGCTCCTCGGACTCCGGCGCGAGCACCGCTCCGGTGCACGAAGCATAGTCAGGCGCGGTCCGCCACGACATCCTTCTCTTTCGGGACAGGGAAGTCCCGGCGGCGTCGCGTCGGAACGACGCCGGGCACGACGCTCAGAACGACGTCCAGTCGTCATCCCCGGCCAGCACCGGCTCGGCCGCCTGCCTCGCGGGCGCGGCGGACGGCCGGACCACGTGCAGGTCCGGCGTCGGCGCCGAATGCCGGCGAGGCGTGGGCGTGGCGGCGACCACGCGCACGTTCGGACGCGACACGGCCGGCACGGCCCCCGTCGCAGGACTGCGCGGGGCGGACGCGGTGTGGACCGGAATGGCGCGCGGCGCCGTGATTGGCGACGACGCGAACGACGCGGGCCGGGAAACCGGAGCGGCGGTCGAGGTCTTCGCAGACGGCGAGGAGCGCCCGTCGTCGGCAATGCGGAAGACCGAGACCGCGCCGACCATGTCGGCGGCCTGCTGCTTCATGCTGTCCGCGGCGGCGGCGCTTTCCTCGACCAGCGAGGCGTTCTGCTGCGTGGCGCGGTCCATCTGCGTGATGGCCTCGCCGACCTGCGTGACGCCGGAACTCTGTTCGACGCTGGCGGCGCTGATCTCGCCGACGATGTCGGACACGCGGCGGATCGCGCCGACGACCTCGGTCATCGTCGCGCCGGCCTGGTCGACCAGACCGGTGCCCTGCTCGACGCGGGCGACGCTGTCGCCGATGAGCTGCTTGATCTCCTTGGCGGCGCCGGCGGAACGGCTGGCCAGGCTGCGCACCTCGGAGGCCACGACGGCGAAGCCGCGGCCCTGCTCGCCGGCGCGCGCCGCTTCGACGGCCGCGTTCAGGGCGAGGATGTTGGTCTGGAAGGCGATGCCGTCGATGACGCCGATGATGTCGGAGATGCGGCGGCTGCTGTCGTTGATGCCGCGCATCGTCTCGACGACCCGGCCGACGACCTCGCCGCCGCGCATGGCGACTTCGCTGGCGTTGAGCGCCAGCTGGTTGGCCTGCTGGGCGTTGTCGGCGTTCTGGCGCACGGTGGCGCTGAGTTCCTCCATCGAGGCGGCGGTCTCCTCGATCGCCGAGGCCTGCTCCTCGGTGCGGGCCGACAGGTCGTTGTTGCCCTGGGCGATCTGGGCGCTGGCCATGGCGATCTGGTCAGCCGAACCGCGCACCTGAGCGATCAGCGTGACCAGCTGGGTCTGCATCACGCCCATGGACGCGAGCACGCTGTCGGCCGGCGCCGTGGCGGCGCCTTCGACCGGACGCAGGTCGCCGTCGGCGATGCGGTGGGCGGCGTCGGCGAGTTCGGCCGGTTCGGTGCCGAGCGCCTTCATCAGTCGGCGCGTGATCATCCAGCCGAGGCCGATCGCCATGCCGACGGCGGCCAGGCTGATCAGCGTCATCCACCAGCGCTGCGCTTGGTACTGGGCGGAGGACGCCGCGGCCACCTCGTCTCCGGCCTTGGCGGCGTAGTCGACATATTCCCGCGCCGCCGTCAGCAGCGACGCAAGCAACGGTCTGCAATCGCGGGTCATGGACTCGATCGCCTCGTCGTGCTTGCCGGCAGCCGCCAGCTCGACGATACGCGCGGCCACCGGACCGTACTTGGCTTCGACCTCGACGATGCGAGCCAGCAGTTCGCGCTCGCGCGGCGTGGCATCCGGCGCAGCGGCGACGGCCTCCCGCAGCTTCTGCAAATGCTCGCCGAGCGCCAGATGCGCGTCCACTGCCATCTTCTTCGACGCCTCCAGGTCGGCCCGCTCTTTCACGATGACCATGTCGCGCACGCCGATGGCGCGACGATTGGCATCGATGCGGACGTCCACGGCCATCGACTCGCGTTCGTCGATGCCCTTGACGAAACCGCTGAAGCGGGCATCTGCGGCGGCGAGGTCGCGCAGCGCGACAACGCTGACCAGCACCACCGCCGCGACCAGCGCGGCGAAGGCGAACATCAGCTGCTTCTTGACCGAAAGCGCATTCATGACCAGTCCCTGGAAAACGTCGAAACAGCCGAAATGCTACTTTTGAAAGTGGCAACTCGAATGTGTCACTCCGGCCTCGCCGTGATGCAGTGCGGAATCGGGTTTCCTCTCCCCCGCGTTCGCGGGGAGGAGCACCGTGACGGGGATCACGGCTCGCGGGCATCCTCGATGGAACCTGGGGACCAGCGGCCCATCGGTTCATGACAGGCGTGTGTCGGAAGGCGCTCCGGAGGCACCCTGCTCGGGCGGTGCCGCCCGAGGCGCGGGCCTCCTAGCATCGCGTGAATTTTTCACACGAGACACTTCACGCCATGGTCCCCCTTGCGCCTCCCCGCTCCCCCTCCGACCGCCGCCGCGTGCCGATGTTCCGGCTGAGCGGATTGGCGCTCGCCGCGCTGCTGCTGCAGTCAGGATCGGCGGGCGCCGCCTCCTTCGACCTCTGCGGCGCGTTCACCGCGGCGCAGACGCTGGGCAGCGGCAGCGGCCAGACCGGTGCGTTGTGCGCGACCGGCACGCTGGCGGTAGGCGGCTCGACGGTCGCGGTGACGGTCAGCGGCCACAACGCGACGCTCACCAACCTCGGCCGCATCGAGCAGACGGGGACGGGTCGCGTGATCCGCGACAACACCGGCGTGCAGAACCTGGTCATCGTCAACGGCAGCGCGAGCAACAGCACCGCGCTGATGCGCGCGCAGGACGCTGACCTGATCCAGATGAACAAGTCGCCCGCCAGCGTCACGCTGACCAACTGGGGCAGCATGATCTCGACGAACGCCTCGGGCGGCGGCAACCAGGTCATCGACTTCAACGCGATCGGCTCGGGCAGCAACGTCGTGAACAACCAGGCAGGCGCACTGATCCTGTCCTACGAGGCGGACGCGATCCGTCCCGGCGTCAACGGCATCGTCAACAACGCCGGCACCATCCGCTCGATCACCACGACGGGTTCCAGCAGCGACGGCATCGACTTCCAGGCCAACGCCGGCATCACCTTCAACAACCTGTCGGGCGGCCTGCTCGAGGGCGGCCGCCACGGCGTGACCGGCGGCCCGGAAACGGCCATCGTCTGGACCGGCACGATCAACAACGCGGCCGGCGCGACGATCCGCGGCATGAACGGCGCCGGTCTGAACTTCGACGGCTTCAACGCCCTGCAGGTGATCACGGTCCGCAACGCCGGACTGATCACCGGCAACGGCGTCACCGGGGACGGCGACGGTGTCGACGTCGACGGCCCCATCGACCTCGTCAACAGCGGCACGATCCGCTCGATCAACGCGTTCTCGCCGTCGGGCAGCGGACTCGCGTTCAGCGAAGGCATTTCCGCCGGCGGCGGCACGATCCGAAACACGGGCCTCATCGAAGGCCTGGTCGCGGCTGGCAACAGCAACGCGGCAGGCCGCGGGATCTCGCTGGTCGGCAACGACATCACCAGCGGCCCGAACGCCGGCCAGCGCGAGGCGCTTGATGCAAACGCCACGGTCATCAACGGCGCCGGCGGCGTGATCCGCGGCGACAGCGATTCGGCAATCTACATCGGCGGCCTGGGCGGCAGCGGCAAGCTGGTCCGCATCGAGAACCAGACCGGCGGGGCCATCGTCGGGGGCGGGACCGCGGCGGCGATCCGCTCGGCCTCGGACTACGACACGACGGTGGTCAATGCCGGCCGCATCGACGGCAGCGCGAGCGGCCTGGCCATCGACCTGGGCGCCGGCCGCAGCACGCTGGTGGTCAGCGGCGGCCAGGCGGTGATCCTCGGCGACGTGCGCGGCGCCAGCGGGGCGGGTTCGGCGACGGTGCGTTTCGAGGTGGGCAACGGCAACCAGTTCAGCTATGCCGGCGCGTTCAGCAACGTCAACCAGATGCAGGTTGAGAGCGGCCGCATCGTGCTGACAGGCCAGAGCCAGCACATCGGTACCGTCACGCTGGACGGCGGCGTGCTCGAGCTGCAAGGCGACCAGCGCCTGGGCGCGGCCCGCGCGCTCGAAATGAACGGCGGCACGCTCAAGCTCTCCGGCGGGAGCCAGAGTTTCGCCAGCCTGTCGCTGCTGGGGAGCGGCGCGTTCGAACTCGACGGCGCGGGGCTCACCTTCGCCTCGGTGGGCAGCGTGGTGGCGGGGAGCGTGCTGACCGTGACGCAACTCGGCGCCGGCTACGCGCTCCGCTTCGCCGGCGACCTGTCGCAGGATGCGAGTTTCCTGAACCTCGTTGCCGCCACCAAGGTCAACGGCCTGACGGCGACCTACAGCTTCAGCAACGGCTTCACGATGCTGAGCGCGGTCCCGGAACCGTCGACCTACGCGCTGCTGATCGCCGGCATCGCGGTGCTGGGATGGCGCCTGCGCAAGCGCGCCACCCCCTTCTGAGACCACCGGTCTTACTCCCTCTCCCGCACCGCGGGAAAAGGTGGGGGTGAGGGCCAGCGGCGCTGGCCGTCAGCGCCTTCCTGCGCCTGCCCAGACCCCGGCGGCCCTTCACCGCATCGCCACCGGCGCCCAGAAGATGTAGTCCGCCTGATAGTCGACGACCTGCTTCTGCCCCACGCCGGCGGCGTCGCACATCGTCTGCGGCGCGACGCCGCCCTTGGTGGCCACGCGCTGGATGTGGCTGACGCCCTGCATGGCGCCCATGCCCATGGCTGGGTTGGCCTTCACCAGCTGCAGCGGGATGCTGCCCGCTGCGGCCGGTGCCACCGCGACCTGCGTGCCGGTCACCTTGGAGCCATCCTTGGCTTCCCAGGTGGCGGGCGGACCGTAGTATTTCCCGACCATGGTGCCGCGCCGGTCGTTCAAGGCCGCGTCCGGGCCGACGAACACCCATTCGAACTGGCCCGCCATGTCCTTCTTCGCGCGGCACTCGTAGGTGATCTTGCCGACGCCGACGGTCTCCAGGGACACCTTGTGCCCGTCCGGCACCTGGACGGCGGCGGGCAGGCCGGCCTGGGAGAACACCGGGGCGTTCGAGCCCGACGGACCGGACATGGCGCAGGCGCCCAGCAGCGCCACGGGCGCCAACAGGGCAAGGACGGACTTCGAGCGGGGGGACATCGGGGTCATCGCAACTCCTCAGGGTTTGGCGGTGAGGCCGAAGTGCCTCACCGGAACGCTGTACGCAAACGCCGTCTTAACGGATTCATTTCCGGCGAAAAAGGTTCGCGCGCGGGTCTGCGCTACGATCAGCCGATAGACCGTGAGCCTGTCATCCCGAAGTCTTCGCTTCGCTCTCCTGTCGGAAGCCGTGCAAGTCCTCGCCTTGATTGCCTGGCGAATCTGTTCGCTCCGCATGTCGCGGGGTGAGATCGGAGGAGGAGCACCATGCCTGTCCCACAAACCCTCGACGAGCTCCGCGCTTCGTTGCGGCAGAGTGTCGATGCGCTCCAACGGCGTCAGGCCAACGAGATTCCGGAAAAGCTGATCGACCGTCTGGTCGACCTGGACTGGCTGGAATGGCATGGCGGCGGCCTTCGATTGACCACCACCGGGACCAACGTCCACCGCCAGGAACTGGCCCGGATTCGCGCAATGGCGGAAACGTCAGGCTCATCGATCACCCCCAACCTATCGGAGGCCGATATCGCTACCCCCAACTACTCATACGAAAAACGCCAACGCGAGCTGGCCAAGAAAAAGAAGAAGGAAGAGAAGGCCCAGCGCAAGGCCAGCGGTGCGGGCTCGGACGCGCCGTCGGACGATGTGGACAACACCGCCGGCACCGTCGGCGAAGCCGCCCCGGCGGAGGACAAGGCCCCCGGTCAGGCCTGAGGTCTCGCAGGACGGCCCGGCGAGACGCCTGGCGCCGTCCCCGACGGGGCGGTCACCCGCACTGCCCCACGAACCCGCACGCGGTGCAGAACTCGCACCCGTCGCGGTGGATGAGCGTGGCGTTGCCGCACTCGGGACATTTCTTGCCGGCCATGGCCACGATGCCGCCGGCTTCCGAGGCGGCGCGCGCCGCCCCTCCCGCCGCACCCGCGGCCTTCAACGGCGCCTGCTGCATCAGTCCCATGTCGACGAGCGGATAACCGCTCTCGTCCAGCACGCCCAGCATCGCGTAGCGGTGGATGACCAGGCGCGCGACATAAGCGACCGTCGACGGCCACACCTGCTGCCGTCTTTCCCCTGACAGCGTCGGCACCGGCGCCATGAAATGGCCCAGCGGTTCGCCGACGTTGAGCAGCTTGCGCAGCTTCATGCCGATCCAGCCCGGGTCGAGCACCCGCATGTCCAGCGACAGCAGCCGTGCCAGCCCGTCCAGCGCCTTCGGATAATTGCCGGAGAAGCCCATCGCGCACGGCCGCGTGACGGTGCCGCCGTCGGGCGTGGGCAGGCTGACTTCCTTGAGCGTCAACGTGAACAGCTCGCCGGTGGCGGGGTTGTCGACGTCGACCGCCCACGCGAGCGTGCCGGCCGTGCCGGTGCGCGGCTCCTCCCGCGAGAACATCGCGTCGAGCACCGGCGTGGGGCCGCCCTCCTGCAGCGCGCCGAGCTGCTCGCAGCGCCAGCGGATCACGGCCGCGGTCGCCGCGACCACGCCCGGGAACAGCCGCGGCTCGCCCAGCGGCGGCATCGGCATTTCAAACGCGCGTTCCTCCGCGACCGTCGCCAGCGCGTCCAGCTTCAGCCGCAGCCAGGCCGCGTCGTTGGCGCGCAGGTCCATGGACAAGGTCTTCGCCAGCGCGCCGAGGCCGCGCGGCTGCTCCGCGCCGTTGACCCAGACCTCGAACGGCAAGGTGCGGCCGAAGAGCCCCGCATCCGGCCCCTCGGCCGGCAACTCGCCGACGAAGAGCGCGAAGTCGCCATGCGGGTGGCGGATCATGGTGGACCACGCGGGATTGCCCCCGGGCATCTCGGGCCGGCTCGGCCAGCGCAGCGAGGCGAGCACGGGCTTGGGCAGACGCTCGACGCGCAGCCGCTGGTTGGGGCCGATGTCGGCCTTCAGCGGCTCGGGCTTGGCGATCGGCTCCACGCTGAGCACCGCGCCGAGCACGCTGTTCGGACGGTAGGTCGCAAGGCCCTTGAGCCCGCTCTTCCAGGCCAGGCGATAGAGGTCCTGGAAGTCGGCGTAGGGATAGTCCGCCGGCACGTTGACGGTCTTGGAGATCGACGTGTCGACGTACGGCGCGACGGCCGCAACCATGGCCTCGTGGTCCGACGCCTGCAATTCGAGCGCGGTGACGAAGGCGTCTGTCAACGGCGCGTCGGCGCCGAACAGATGCCGGTAGAGCCGCCAGGCGTGGTCCTCGACGGCGTACTCCTTGAAGGCGTTGTCGGGCATCCGCTTCCTGCGGGTGTAGCTCCACGAGAACGCGGGCTCGATGCCGTTGCTGGCGTTGTCGGCGAAGGCCAGCGAGATGGTGCCGGTCGGCGCGATCGACAGCAGGTGCGAATTGCGCAGACCCTGCGCGCGGATCTTGTCCTTCAGCCACGGCGGCAGCCGCGAGGCGAAGTTGCCGCCCGACAGATAGAGATCGGCGTTGAAGAGCGGGAACGCACCCCGCTCGATCGCGAGGTCGGAGGAGGCCTCATAGGCGGCGTCGCGCATGATCTCGCTGATGCGGCGCGCCATCGCGCGGGCGGGCTCGCCGTCGTAGCGCCGGCCCAGCATCACCAGCGTGTCGCCGAGGCCGGTGAAGCCCAGCCCCACGCGCCGCTTGTTGGCGGCCTCGCGCGCCTGCTGCGGCAGCGGCCACGGCGTCACGTCGAGCACGTTGTCGAGCATGCGGGTCGCGGTCTTGCAGATGTCGGCGAACCCGGCCTCGTCGAACGAGGCCTTCGCCACAAACGCATCCTTGACGAAGACCGTCAGGTCGATCGAACCGAGGCAGCAGCAGCCGTAGGAGGGGAGCGGCTGCTCGGCGCAGTTGTGGACCATCAGGCCGTTGGCGTCGAACGCATGCACGTGCTCGACCGTCACGTCATAGACTGGCTCGACGCCATCGAGCTCGACCGAAGCGACCGTCGCCACGAAACGCTCGCGATTGGGCGCGCGCTTCTGTGAAGCCAGACGCTGCGCCAGCCGTTCGGCTTTCGCCGTGTCCGCAAAGCCGATGCGCTCCGCAAAGACCTGAAGGTTGTCGCGTGCGACGACCAGATCGTGGACAGGCGGGTGGGGATACTCCCGTTGTCCGCCCTTTCCGTCCGGAAGGACGCGCATCCCCGCGAGCCTCCGGTTGGTGTCGATCGTGCTCACGATGCCAAGCCGCTGCAGCATTCGCTGCACGGCTTGAAGCGTGCCCAGGTTGGACTGGGTCAGGCGCACGCTGACGCCCTTCTCCTGCGTTCCTTGTACTGAACCATCAGCGTCAAACAGGCCGCGCAGGAATGCAGTTTGAAACGCCGACGACGCCCGTTCCATGGCGGGGGTGATCTGCTTGCCCCCAGGGCCACATCGCATGCCAAGCTCAAAAGCCAGATCGCGGAGGGGCGCAGACGCCATGCGGATCTGACCTTGCGCGGCGATCGGGCGTTGCCAACCGCGGAAATCCGCGCGATGAGGCAAGGTAGCGATCGCCTCCGTGATTGCAGCAGCGATCCCTTCCGCCGAATGCGGCGGCGTCACGCCGTTGACCGCCTGATACAGCTCTGGTGCCCACACGGAAAGCACAGCCTTGGAATCCCTCAGCCACCCGTCCCCCAGCAACGCACCGATCAGGTATCCCTGCGCAGCCGTGTAGTCGCCGCCCCACCCTTCGAACGAGCGATGCTCGTGGAGGACGACCTCATCCCCCGGCTGCAACGCACCGGCCGCCACCCAATCGGTCTCGGTCACATAGCGAGAGCGCTTGAGGACTCTCCTCACGAGGTGGTTGTCGGTCAGTCGCAACGACTGCCCTTCCTTCATCTTCAGGCTCAGCACGGGCTTCGTCCCCGTCGGGAAGAACCCGGCTGACTCCGTCCGGTAGGCCTTGCCGTCAACCATCGCCAGGAACGGCGTCCCGATCAGGTCGCCGACCTGCCGCGGGCCGTCTCCCGTCAACACCCAGGTGTCGGCCGTCACGCACGGATTCGTCGCGCTGATCGACTCGCAGTAGTGCAGGTTGTTGTCCGCGTTGATCCGATCCAGGAACAGCACCCCCGGCTCGGCGTGGTCGTAGGTGGAGCGCATGACCTGGTCCCACAGCTTGCGGGCACGCATCCGGCGATAGATCCACAGTCCGTCCGCCCGCTGCGTCGCGCCGGCCGCGCGCTGCTTGTCACCCGGCGCGGCCTTGTGAACGAGCTCGATGTCCGCGCCCGCCTCCACCGCCTCCATGAACGCGTCGGTCACGCCGACCGAGATGTTGAAGTTCTTCAGATCGCCCTGGTCCTTGGCGTGGATGAACTCCTCGATGTCCGGGTGGTCGCAGCGCAGCACCCCCATCTGCGCGCCGCGACGCGAGCCGGCCGATTCCACCGTCTCGCAGCTGCGGTCGAAGACCCGCATGTAGCTCACCGGTCCCGACGCGCTCGACTGCGTCGACTTCACGTACGCGCCCTTGGGCCGGATCCGGGAGAAGTCATAACCGACCCCGCCGCCGCGCCGCATCGTCTCCGCCGCCTCGGTCAGCGCGGTGTAGATGCCAGGGTGGCCGTCCTCCTCCTCCGCGATCGCATCGCCCACCGGCTGCACGAAGCAGTTGATGAGGGTGGCCGACAAGCCCGTCCCCGCCGCCGATGCGATCCGCCCCGCCGGCACGAAACCGCGCCGCTGCGCTTCCAGGAACTTCGCCTCCCAGTGCGCACGCTGTTCCGGCGACTCCGCGGCGGCCAGCGCCCTGGCCACCCGCGCGCGGACTTCCTCCAGGCTGCGCTCGCCGCCCTTGGCGTATTTCTCCAGCAGCACCTCGGCGCTGATGTCCTGCGGCGGCAGCGTCTCGGCGCTCGCCTGCAGCGGCAGCTGCGTCGATACCGCCTGAGCGGCCGCAGGCAGGGTCGGGGGAACAGTCGGGGGCACGGTCGGCTGGGTCATGCAGGGGTCTCCATCAACATCGACATCCACGAGCTCGGACCATCCTAGTCCCGCCCCTCCCCGGACCCTGTCCCCAATCCACGAAAGCGTCATGGCGTCGACACGCCGTCGTCATCCGTGTCGCCCTTCGCCCGGCCCTCGCCCGGTCCTCGCAGCCGTCCCGAACCGCTCCTCCCCTCGTCACCAATCCGTCGTCGGCGTGACCACCGGTAAGCGCGCACTTGCAGCGCACACACCGTTTGATGCGAGTGCAACGGCGTTTCCCCGGGTTGTTCCCGTGGTTTGGTCGTATAGCGGACGCTATTCTTTTCCGTTATGACTGTAGACAAGGTCTTGCGATCCAGCCCCGGCACCCTGGGCGATCTGGAACAAGGCTGCGCCGAGGCCCGCCGTCTCATCCTGGACGGCCAACTCGATGCAGCCCGTACCCGCTTGGACGAGCTGCGCAAGACCCACGGCGACGACCACGCGCCCATGCAGGAAACCTTCAGCGCCCTGGCCGAAGCGCAAGGCGACTTCGGCATCGCCCTCGCCCACTTCAAGCGCTTCCACGTGCTGGCGATCGAGTCCGGCGCGTCCTCCCCGCTGGCCTCGCGCGATCAACTGCTCGCGCGGCTGGTCGAGCGCCAGCAGCAGAACTCCCCCGACATGGCCTGGTGCCTGGTCGCGCTCGGCGCGTCACGGGCGCCGGCGGGCGCGTTGCCCCACATGCTGCGTCAGCAGTGCCGCGCGCAGGACGTGCTGGCGCTCGGACAGGGCGAGGCGATGCTCATGCTGCTGCACGACGTCGACCTGCCCACCGGCCGCAAGGTCTGTGAGCGCTTCCGCGCCGTGTGGTTGCAGCAGCAGCCGACCGCCGGTCCGCTCAGCATGGGCCTCACGGCCTGGCGCGGCCCGGGCGACACCGGCAGCGGCCTGCTCGGCCGAGCCGAGCAGGCGCTCTCGCGCAGCCAGCGCGAAGGCGCGCCGCTGCGCACCGGCTGAACTCAGAAGGGATTGATCGACTTCTCGCGGCGGTAGTGGACGTAGCCCACGCTGGCGCCCGCGCGAAGTCCCACGCCGAGGCGGATCGGCGCCAGCGTGATGCCGTTGGCGCGCTGGTAGTTCACGCCGGCGCCGCCGATGTAGTACAGGCTGCCGTCCACGCCCGGGAAGCGGCGGTAGATCGCGCTGGCCTTCGGCAGCTTGTAGACCAGGGTGAAGACCTTGGATGCGTTGCCGCCGACGTCGAAGCCCACCGACGGCCCCGCCCAGTAGACCTTGCCGCCGCCGCCGCGCTTCATGATCAGCTGGCCGTCGCCGTAGCGCAGGCCCACCGTCACCGCGCCGCTGGCTTCCTGGCCCTTGATGTAGGCGTTCGGCCGGCCCTGATCCTTGAAGGCCTTCTCGATCACCTTGGCCAGGCCTTCGGTCGTTTCGCCAAAGAAGTCGGTCGCCTCCTTCAGCACCGAATCCTCGTCGTAGGTGTCGTCCTCGTTGTCCGCGGCCAACGCCGGCAGCACGGCCAGGCCGGGCGGCAGCACCAGCCCCGCGGCGGCATAACGGCCCAGCCGCCCCAGCGCGTCGCGACGCGTCCGCAGGGACGGCGCCTCGCTGAGATCGATCAATCCCTCGGTCGCCTCGGTCGGCATGTCATGACGGTCCATGTGAATCTCCGGGTAAGTCTGGATGGCGCAGGTTCCGGGAGCGCGCGCGCCGGGCCAGGTCGGACGGCAAAAAGAGTGCCCGCCCTGCGAACCGATGGATGCTACCCGCCGCCGTGACAAACGGTGTGCGCAGCGCCGCGGCGCACCGATACACTCCTCTTTCTCGCCGTCCGGAGGGACCGGGTTCCCGGTCAGGGAACGCGGAACAAGGCACGGCGATGCATGCGAACAGCAGTCGTGACAAGAGTGCATCAAGGAGGACATGCAGTGAGTGATCTGCCCCGTCTGGCGCGCGCGCTGGAATACCTGGACATGGCGTCCGCCCTCTACGTTGGCGGCGGCGCGGACCATTCCGCCCAACTGCTGGCGGCCGCCGGCGAGCGCCTGCTGGGCGACCTCGCGCGGCTGATCCAGTCCCCCGAGCACGGCCATGAAGTCCAGCAGCTGCTGGGCCGTCTCACGCAGGCGAACACGCCCTCGCAGGTGCCGGAAGTGTCCGGCCACAACCCATCCCGCCAGCTTCAGGCGATGCTGTCGCGCGCCGAGTCGCCCGAATCGACCGAACTCCGTCAGGCCACCTCCGCGCTGCTGCGCGCCTCGTGGTACCTGCTCGAGACCATGGGCCTGGAACCGCTGGCGCCCTCGCGCCTGCATCAGGCGATCGAGAAGAGCACCATCTACGCCGAGCTCTGAGCGCGGCCACACGCCCGGGTCATTCGCCCGCCCCCTACGCCCGCCCCACACGCGACGACACCATGAGCGCCGAACGCCGTCACTTCTCCCGCATCGCCTTCGCCGGCCCGGCGCAGCTGGTGACGGTCGAGCAACGCCTGCCGGTGCAGGTGCTGGACCTGTCGCTCAAGGGCGCGCTGCTGCTGCTGCCGCCCGGCTCGGGCGTCGAAGCCGGCGCGCTGTGCCTGCTGGACCTGCCGCTGGCGCCGCACGACGGCCGCATCACGATGGCCGCGCAGCTGGCGCACGTGGAAGGCGATCGCGCCGGGCTGCTCTGCCTGGGCATCGACATCGAGAGCATCACCCACCTGCGCCGCGTCATCGAGTTGAACCTCGGCGACGCGACGCTGGTCGAGCGTGACCTCAAGGCGCTCGTCGCGTCCTGACGCGCTCTGTCCGTCCGCCGATCACTCGGCGATGAATTTCCTCAGCACCGCGAAGGCGGCAACCGGATCGTCGCGCCACGCGCCGTGCCCGACGCCCGGGAAGCGCGCCAGCTGACGCCATTGCGGCGGCAGCGCGTCGTGGATCTCCAGCGCGTCCTCCAGCGGACAGACCGGGTCGTCCTCGCCGACCATCACCAGCACCGGACACGCCGCCTTCTCCAGCCCCTTCAGGAGGCCCAGGTCCTGCTTCTCGCCGCTGACGAAGTGCAGCAGGATGTCCAGGTTCACGAGCGTGCGGCCGCCCGCCTCGGGATCGGCCGCCGGCTGCGTGTTGTAGAGGTGGCGCACGCCGGACCAGTAGGCCTCGAAGGTCTCGCGGGTCGGGCGGCTCCAGAAGGCCTCCGCCAGCGCGCGGGCCGCGGGACCGCCGCGCCGCTCGAAGGCGTCGAGCTTGCGCGCCAGGCCCATGTGGTGCGAGGTGCTGGACAGGATCACTTTCGAGGCATGCCCTGGATGCCGCGCGATGTAGCGCTGCGCCACGAACCCGCCGAAGGACTGCCCCAGCACGATCGGCTTCTCGATCCCCAGCGCGTCGCACAGGCGCACGATGTCGTCGGCCCACACGTCCAGCGTCCACTCGGACGACGGCCGCGGATCGCTGCGACCGTGACCGCGGTGGTCGTAGTAGACGATCTGCGCCAGGTCCGCCAGCTGGCTGAACGCCGGCTTGAACGCCGCATGGTCGAAGCCCGGCCCGCCGTGCATGCAGATCAGCGTCGGCTTCTCCCGCATCCGTGCCCCGTCCGGCACCAGGCCGGGTCCCTCGACGTCCACGAACAGGCGTGCGCCGTTTCCGATGTTGATCTTCATGGGGGGCAAGTATGCCGTTGGTCGTTGGTCCGGCGAGGGACGGACTCGTCCCGCCCAGTCCCGCTTCGTCGCACGCGCTGGCACGGCCCCCGGGAGGCGGACAGAATCCGGCCCATGTCCGATGCCGCGTTCCCCTCCCCACCCGGCGCCGCGCCCGCCGACGGCGCGCCCGCGCCTCGGCGCTCGGCGCGCGACGCCGCGCTGCAGCTCTTCAATCTGCGCATGATCGCGGCCTGCTTCTTCTTCTGCCTCGCGATGGCGGGCGCGCGGTCGCTGACCTGGCTGGCGCAGGACGACAGCGTCGCCGGCTGGCTCATGGAATGGCTGCGCTTCACCCGCCAGACGCTGCTGACGGCACTGAGCGTGCTGGGCGCCCTCGCGCTGGCGGAAGCGCTGCTCGCACGTACCGCGTGGCGCTGGCCGCTCGCCGTACGCGCCGTCGCGGTGGCCGCCGGCGCCACCGTCGGCACCCTGCTGCGCTACAAGGTCGCGAACCTCGGCGACCCCGAGGCGCCGTTGCACTGGGACTGGCTGGCCTCCACGATGGCGCTGTGGCTGGTGCTGGGCGGCTTCTTCGCCGCGCTGCTGCACGGCGTGCGCGAGGAACGCAGCGCCCAGGCCCGGCTCGCCGAGCTGGCCCGCCAGCACGACACGCTGCAGGCGCAGCAGCTGGAAGCCCAGTTCTCCGCGCTCAACGCGCAGATCGAGCCGCATTTCCTCTTCAACACGCTGGCCAACGTGAAACGCCTCTACGAGACCGCGCCCGAGCGCGGCCGCGACATGATGGGCAGCCTGATCGCCTACCTGCGCGCGGCGCTGCCGAGCATGCGCCAGGGCATGTCCACCCTGGGCCAGGAACTGGAACTGGCGCGCAGCTACCTGACCATCCTGCAGATGCGCATGGGCGAGCGGCTGCGCTTCGACATCGAGGCCGACGCCGCGCTCTTTGCCACGCCGCTGCCGCCGATGGTGCTGCCGACGCTGGTGGAGAACGCCATCAAGCACGGCCTGTCCCCGCTGCCCGAGGGCGGCCGCATCGACATCTCCGCCCGGCGCGAGCCCGGCGGCCCGGGCCTGGTGCTGGAGGTGCGCGACACCGGCCAGGGTTTCGCCGCCAGCGGCGGCAGCGGCGTGGGCCTGGCCAACACGCGCGCGCGGCTGATGGCGATGTTCGGTCGCCAGGCCGGGCTGGAGCTGGAGGCGGCCGAGCCGCGCGGCGTCGTGGCGCGGGTGCGCGTGCCGCTGGGCGGCGGGGGCGCGAGGGGCGGACCCGCGGATCCCGCGATGAGCCCGGGCGCCACGACCACCATGACCGCCTCGAGCACGCCGGGCGCCTCGAGCCGCACGTCGACGAGCCCCGCCGGAGCAGGCTCATGAGCGTGCGCGAACCCGTCGCCCACCTGTGGCACTCCTGGCGCTCGCTGCGCCGCGAGGAGCTGTCCTGGTTCCTGCTGATCGGCGTGTTCTACGGGCTGGTCGACGCGTCGTCGATCTTCTACGTCATGGACGACGCGCGCTGGCCGTCGGCGCTCGCCAACCAGATGCTGACGCCGCTGCTGGTGGCGGCGGTGATCCTGTTCACCTGGCTGCCGGCGTCGCGCAGTGCGCCGGAGAACCGCTGGCGCATCGCTCGCCTGAGCGCGGCCGTGCTCATCGGCGCGGTGCTGGCCAAGCTGCTCTACGACCAGCTGATGCCGCTGCTGCACCTGCCCTCGATCGCCCAGCTGGCGCGCGACCGCAAGTGCGAGTCGCCCTGTCAGCCCATCGGCTGGCTCAACTTCATCGGCGAGTGCCTGTCCATCTGCATCACCGCCAGCCTGTCCGTGGCCTGGTATGAACTGGTCATGCGCCGCCGCAGGACCCGCGCCCGCCTGGAAGCGCTGCTGCGCGAGCAGAGCACGATGCAGCGCGACGCGGTCGCCGCGCGGCTGGCCGCGCTGCAGGCGCAGGTGGAGCCGCAATTCCTGTTCGACACGCTGGTGGACATCGAGCGCGCCTACGACCGTGCGGACCACGAGGCCCCGGAGCAGATGGAGCGGCTGATCCGCCACCTTCGGGTGGCCCTGCCCCGGCTGCGCGATCGCGGCGTGACGCTGGCCTCCGAGGCGGCCTTGCTGGACAGCTACCTCGCCGTGGTCGCGGGGCGCCACCGGCGGCTGCTGACCCTGTCGACGGACTGGTCCGCGTGGCTGGCCGCGCGGGCGCTGCCGCCGATGCTGCTGCTGCCGCTGGCGCAGCTGATGCTGCGCGACACCGCGCGGCTGCCGACCCAGGCCCGGTTGAGCGCGCAGGAATCGCCCGGTGGGGGCCTGCGCCTGCGCCTGTCGTTCGACCGCGGCGGACTGGGGGGCGAGGAAGCCGCCCTGCATGCCCTCGGCGAGCGGCTGGAGCGACTGGAGCGCGCGCCCGGCACGCCGCCGCCGCGGCTGCAGTGCCGAAGCAACGCCGACGACACCGAATTCACGCTGGAGCTGCCCGCATGACCCCGCACCCGACCGCCGTCGTCGCCGAGGACGAGGAGACGCTGCGTCACGAACTCGTCGAGCGGCTCTCGCAGCTCTGGCCGGAGCTGGACATCCTCGGCGAGGCCGCCGACGGCGTGCAGGCGCTGCGCCTGCTGCACGAGGTCAAGCCCGACGTGCTGTTCCTGGACATCGAGATGCCGGGCGCCACCGGCCTGGACGTGGCCCGGCAGGTGCAGGGACGCTCCCATGTCGTGTTCGTCACCGCGTACGACCAGTACGCGGTCGCCGCCTTCGACGAGGGCGCGGTGGACTACCTGCTCAAGCCGCTGGAGCCGGCGCGGCTGTTCACCGCGATCCAGCGCATCAAGCAGCGCCTGTCAGGCCCGCCCGCCGATCTCAGCGCCGTGCTGAGCCAGCTCGGCGCGCAGGCCGGCGGCACCACGAAGCGGCAGTACCTGCGCTGGATCAACGCGTCGGTCGGGCAGACGCTCAAGCTGATCACGGTCGACGAGGTGCTCTATTTCCAGTCCGACAGCAAGTACACGCGCGTGGCCACGCGCCAGGGCGAAGCGCTGATCCGCAAGCCCCTCAAGGAGCTCGTCGAGGAACTGGATCCGCAGCAGTTCTGGCAGATCCACCGCTCGACGCTGGTCAACGCGGCGGCGGTTGCCGGCGTCTCGCGCGACTTCCGCGGCCGCATGCAGGTCAAGCTCAAGGAAAGCGAGGACGCGTTGATCGTCGCGGAGAGCTACACCCACCTGTTCCGGCAGATGTGATGTCGCGCACATGACCGCTCTGGCACTGAGCGGCTCCCACAATCGTCGCCAAACGACGGGAGACAGCCATGGCCATCGACGCCGCCGCCAGCAGTTCCGCTGCCACGACCACCGAGCGCACGCACACCCGCATCTGCCCGCTCTGCGAAGCCTGCTGCGGGCTGGAGATCCGCACCCGGACCTCCGCCGAAGGCACGGCCATCGTGTCCATCCGTGGCGACGAGGCGGACCCCTTCAGCCACGGCTACCTCTGCCCCAAGGGCGTCGCGCTGAAGGACCTGCATGAGGATCCCGACCGCCTGCGCCAGCCGATGCGCCGGCGCGCGGACCGCTCGGGCTTCGAGCCGGTCGGCTGGGACGAGGCCTTCGCGGAGATCGCGCGGCGCCTGCCCCCGCTGCGCGCGCAGTACGGCGCCGACGCCGTCGCGCTGACGATCGGCAATCCGGCCTCGCACAAGATCGGCCTGTTCAGCTACTTTCCCCACTTGGCGCGCGCGCTGGGCACGCGCAACCTGTTCTCGGCCTCGACGCTGGACCAGATGCCCAAGCAGCTTGCCTGCGGGCTGATGTACGGCCACTGGCTCACCGTGCCGGTGCCGGATCTCCCGCGCACCGACCTGTTCATCTGCCTGGGCGCGAATCCCATGGTCAGCAACGGCAGCCTGTGGACCAGCCCCGACTACCGCGGCAAGGCCAAGGCGATGCGCGCGCGCGGCGGCCGGATCGTCGTCATCGACCCGCGCCGCACCGAGACCGCGCAGGCCGCCGACGAACACCTCGCGATCCGCCCCGGCGGCGATGTCTTCCTGCTGCTGGGGCTGCTGCACACGGTGTTCGAGGAGAACCTCGTGAATCCCGGCCGCATGGCCGATCACATCGAGGGCCTGGACGCACTGCGCGCCGCCGTCGCCGATTTCCCGCCCGAACGCGGCGCGGCGCACTGCGGCATCCCCGCGGACGCGCAGCGGCGGCTGGCGCGCGAGTTCGCCACGACGCCGAAAGCCGTGCTCTACGGCCGCTTCGGCACCTGCACGCAGCGCTTCGGTTCGCTGAACAGCTGGCTGATCGACGCGCTGAACATCGTCACCGGCCACTTCGACACCGAAGGTGGTCTGATGTTCCCGAAGGCCGCGGCCTTCGCGGCCAACACGATGGGCCGGCCCGGCCAGGGCAAGGGTGTGGCGACCGGCCGGCGCCGCAGCCGCGTCGGCAAGGCGCCCGAAGTGATGGGCGAATTCCCCATCAGCTGCCTGGCCGAGGAGATCGAGACCCCCGGCGACGGGCAGGTCCACGCGCTGATCACCGTGGCCTGCAATCCGGTGCTCTCGTCCCCGAACGGCGCCCGGCTGGCGCGCGCGCTCGAGGGCCTGGACTTCATGGTCAGCCTGGATCCCTACATCAACGAAACCAGCCGCCACGCGGACCTGATCCTGCCGCCGCCTTCGCCGCTGGAGGACTGGCACTACGACATGGTGTTCGCGCAGCTGTCCTGGCGCAATCACGCGCGCTGGTCGGGGCCGGCGATGCCCGCGAATGCCGATGCGCGCGCCGAATGGCAGACGCTGCTGAGACTCGCCGCCATCGTCGCGGGAGAACCGGCCGATGCGGATCTGCAGGCGTTCGACGACGCGGCGCTGCGCGCCGAACTCAAGCGCCAGGCGGGCGACCAGGCCGAGGCGATCTTCGCGATGCTGGACGGCGACGCCGGCCCGGCGCGCTGGCTCGATCTGGGCCTGCGCTCGGGCCCGTACGGCGACGGCTTCGGCGCGAAGCCGGACGGCCTCACGCTGGAGCGGGTGCGCGCCGCCCCGCACGGCATCGACCTCGGCGAACTGCAGCCGCGCATCCCGGAGGTCCTGCGCACCGCCTCGGGCAAGGTCGAGCTGGCGCCGGCCGCGCTGCTGGCGGACCTCGTCCACGCCGATGCCGCCCTGCGCCATCCGACCGGCGACGAGCTGCTGCTCATCGGCCGACGCGAGACCCGCAGCAACAACAGCTGGATGCACAACCTGCCGGTGCTGGCCAAGGGGCGCGAGCGCTGCACGCTGCTAGTCCACCCCGACGACGCCGCGCGCGCGGGCCTGACGGACGGCCAGTCCGCCCGGCTGAGCAACGCACGCGGCAGCCTGATCGCGCCGATCGCTTTGAGCGCGGACATGCGGCCCGGCGTGGTGAGCCTGCCGCACGGCTGGGGCCACGACCTCGCCGGCAGCCGGCTCTCGGTCGCCGCGCGGCACCCCGGCGTCAACATGAACCTGCTGCTGGACGACGAGGCCCGCGATCCGGTCTCCGGCACGTCCGTGCTCAGCGGAATTCCAGTGCGCCTGAGCGCGGCCCCGGCGTGAACAGGCCGCGCGGCGCCCCGCCGGCCGGCGGCAGCGGGAAACGTCCCGCCAGCGCGCCACTGACCAGTTCGAGGTGGTGCATCACCTCCCACTGCTTGCTCAGCGCGCGCGTCGGCACCACGCCGTCGATCAGGCCGGAGAGATAGCGCCGGACCGCCTCGGTGGGACCGAAGCAGACATCGGTCCGTTCGAGCGCCGCGTGGAAGGCCAGCAGCGCCTGGCGGAAGCGGGCCTCCGCGCCGCCCTCCTCCGGACCCAGGCGACCGCCCATGAAGTGCTCGATCCAGAATTCCCCGGAGTCCGGCGTCGTCCGCAGGCAGCTGAGCCGGAAGGCCGCGAGCCGCGACGCCACTTCGGGCGCCTCCGGCCGGGACGGCAGCGTCGTGTAGTCCGAGAACCCGGCCAGCCCGTCCCGGGCGAAGGTCAGCGCGCGGTCCGTGAACAGGTGCCGATCGCTGGCGCGCAGGTCCAGGCTTTCCGGCAGCCGCCGGTCCTCCACCCAGACGCATCCCGCGCCGCCCAGGAACGCACGCGTCGCCGGCAGGGGCTCGATGTCCTTGAAGAAGACCATGCGCACCTGCGCGCCGCCGAGCATCAGCATCGCCTCGTGCAGCGGGGGCGAGTCAGGTCCGACGACCAGTCCCATCGGCCGGACTCCGAACAACTGCACGAAGCGCCGCATGACGCTCGGCGTCAGCGACGGGGTGAGCATCAGGGTCGGATGGATCCATTGCCGCTTGGGCAACGACGTGAAGAGCTGACGGCCCCATTCGAGCGACTGCGCCGGCGGCAGCAGCTCGAAATCCTGGCGCACCGGATTGACCACCAGCCAGACCTGGAGCCGATGCGTCTCGCAGGCCTCGAGCGTGTGCCGCACCGAGGTCGCCGCCTGACGCACCGGTTCCAGCACCGGCTGCAGCCGGCCCTCCGACCCGAGCACCGGTGCGAGGTGCCGCAGGGCCAGCACCTCCTTCTGTTTGCCATGGAGATAGGGGAAGTACATCGTCTCGGCCTCTGCTTTGCCTGTTGAGGGAGGCGCGATGATGAGGAGCGCTGACCGATCCGTCAGCAATGACTGCCTTCATGTGTGAGGCAAGTCAAAGGAGGCGCAAAAAAGCCCAAAAGCGACGAGTCGGGATCGCACCGTTCTCTCGGGTCGCGACACTGATGCGCCCCTCATTTCCAGGCAGCCCTGCACCGACCCGTCCGCCAATGAAAAAGGGACCGCATGTGCGGTCCCTTCAAGCAGGAACGGAGGGAAGACGGAGGCGGAAACCGCCCGGCCGTTCAGGGATTGCTCTTGGCCTTGTTCTGCTGCGACTGGCCCATCGCGGCCAGCTCGGCCTCGCTGATGATCTCCATCGCGCGCACGACCTTCTGGACGCCGCGCACGCCGCGCGCGATGTCGGTCGCGCGGTTGGCTTCGCGTTCGGTCACGCGGCCCATGATGTAGACGTTGCCGCGTTCGACGACCACGTAGAACGCGTTCGAGATCAGATCCTTCGCATCGACCAGGCTGGCCTTGACCTTGGCCGCGATGGCGACGTCGTTGGCGCGGCTGGACAGCGAGCTCAGCATGCCCACGCCGACTTCGTTGAGCACGCTGCTGACGTTCTCGACGCCCTGTGCGATGCGCTCGACGGCGGCCTTATCCTCGTCGTTGCGGGTCTCGCCGGTCAGCAGGACCATGCGGTTGTAGCTGTTGACGCTGATGTGGACGCGATCGCCGAGCTGCTCACGGATGCGGTTGGAGGTCTTGAGCTCGATGCCCTGGTCCTCGAGCTGGGTGCCGGAGGTGCGACGGTCGGTCGCCACCAGCGCGCCGCTCACCGCGGCGCCGCCGACGATCAGCGGCACGCAGGCGGTCTGCAGCAGGGCGCCGCCGAGCGCGGCGGCGAGGATCAGGCGGCGGTTCCAACGGGTGGGAGTCGTCATGCGGAGGTCCTTGGGAGTCGGGGAGGAAATCGTCGGCATCGCCGTCCGGGTCGGGGTCAAGTTCAGGGTCGAAGGCGAAGGCGAAGTCGCGGGCTGGGGTCGGGTCGTGACCGCCGGGCGGTCATTCCCCCGCGCCGAGCAGTTGCAGGTCGATCGCGTCGCTGAGGCAGTGCGACAGCAGGCGGTGCGCCTCGGCGACGCGGGCGAAGCGGCTGTGCGGCACGCGCAGCTGCACGTCGGTGTCGAGCAGCGTGCCGCGCCAGTCGTCGTCCTGGGTGCCGCTGAGCACGATCACGCTCATCTCCTGGCCGTGCGCCACCTGCAGCAGCGCGGCGGCGGCGCCGCTCGCCTGCGCCTCGAACAGCAGCAGCAGGTCGCCCGGATGGCCGAAGGTCTGGATCTGGCGCATCAGCGCCGACGCCGGATCGGCGTACCCCTGCGCCTGCGCGTCCAGCGCGATCGCGGCCAGACCGGGTCGCTCCTGCTCGAAGCGGCCGGACAGCAGCGACGCCATGTAGGTCGCGTCCGCGGTCGAGATGCCCAGCCCCGCGCTCAGCACGCGGCCGCCGCCCGTCAGCGCGTCCACCATCATCTGCGCCGCGACCGCCAGCGGGCGCGACAGGCCTTCGGCGATCTGGTACAGCAGGTCCGCGCTTTCGAAGAATTGTTGTTGTATGCGTTGTTCCAACATAGGTGCGGGGATGATAAAGGCTGCATCGGGTGCGGACCGGGCCTGTCTCAATGCTCCGCCGGCACATCGAACGCGCCCCGCAGCCACTCGATGCGGTCGCCGTCGATGGCCACGACATCGAATCGGCACGGCGGCAGCACTGCCTGGGTCCGCAGGAAACATTGCGCGGCGAAGATCACACGCCGTTGCTTGTGACGCGTCACGCTGGCGGCCGCGCCGCCATGCGCATCTCCCTCGCGGGCGCGGACTTCGACGAACACCAGCGTCCCGTCGCGCTCGCGCAGGATGAGGTCGACCTCGCCGCCGCGCGCGGACGGTCCGCGCGCCACCCGATAATTGCGCGCCACCAGCCGCAACCCCTGGCGCCGCAGATGGTCGAGGGCGCGCTGTTCGGCCTCGGCGCCGCGCGCCTGCCGGTCCACCGCCGTCGTGGCGTCCGTGCTTCCCCTGGAGAATTTCTTGAACATGTCGACGTCCCCGTCCGCTTCGCTGATCGCCGCCGCCACTGCCGCGGCCGGGCATCAGCAACACCCGGCCGGCACGCTCTACGTCGTCGCGACCCCGATCGGCAACCTCGCCGACATCAGCCTGCGCGCGATCCACGTGCTGGGCCTGGTCGACGCGGTCGCCTGCGAGGACACGCGCGTCAGCGCTCAGTTGCTGCGCTGGCTCGGACTGCACAAGCCGCTGGTGGCGCTGCATCAGCACAACGAGCAGCAGGCGGCGGAAGGCCTGGTCGCGCGGCTGCTCGCCGGCGAGCGCATCGCCTATGTCAGCGACGCGGGCACGCCGGCGATCTCGGATCCGGGGGCGGTGCTGGTGGCCGCGGCGGCGAAGGCCGGCGTTCGCGTCGTGCCGCTGCCCGGCGCCAGCAGCGCGGCGGCGGCGCTCAGCGTCGCCGGCGACGCGCGGGCGCAGGGCTTCCGCTTCGTGGGGTTCCTGCCGACCAAGGCCGCCGAGCGCCGCGGCGCGCTGCAGGCCTTGACCGGCGCCCCGCACAGCCAGGTGCTGTTCGAGGCGCCGCATCGCATCCAGGAACTCTTCGTGCTGCTGGCCGAGCTCGCGCCCGAGCAGACGCTGACGGTGTGTCGCGAAGTCACCAAGCAATTCGAGACCATCCATACCGCGCCCTGCGCGACGCTGCCCGCCTGGCTCGCCGAGGACAAGCAGCGCGAGCGCGGCGAATTCGTGCTGGTGCTGCACGCGGCACCGGCGGCATCGACCTCCGACGGTCTGCCCGACGAGGCGCTGCGCACGCTGCGCGTGCTCGTGCGCGACCTGCCGCTGAAGCAGGCCGCGGCGCTCGCCGCGGAACTGACGGGCGAGTCGCGAAAGGCGCTGTACCAGCAGGCGCTGGAATGGAAGCAGGACGCGGCGGCCGACGACGAAGCGTCTTGAGCCCCTCTCCCGCACTGCGGGAGAGGGAGAGAGAGAGAGGGGCTAGCCGGCATCAGGTCCGGGTTACTTCCCGGCGGTACGGTCGTTGTGCTTCGCGCGGCGGATGTCGGCACTGGCGACGTCCTGACGCTTCTGCAGCTGGCGACGTTCCTTGGCGGTGACGACGCCGTCGGACTTGGCCTTCGCCTCGGCGTTGTCGACACGGGCCTGCTGCTTTTCCAGGTGCTGCGTTTCCTTGGCGGTCAGTTGACCGGAGGCGGCGCCGTTGGCGATGCGGTGCTGCTGGTTCGCTTCGCGCTGGTCGACGCGCGGCGTCGCCGTCGAGGCTGGCGCGGTCTGGGCGAACGCCGACGCGGCGATCAGGCTGGACACAAGGGCGATCGACAGGGAAATGCGCTTCATCGAGGTTCTCCTTGGGAGGTTGGCTGCGGTTTTCGTTGCCGCTGGGGAGACAACGAGGACCACCGCGCGCCGGGTGACCGGGTCGCCGTAAAGATCGGTGAAGCGATTGCTACCGGGCGCTACCGACCACCGCCGGGCACCGCGGCCGGCCGTCGGGCGACGGTCACCATCTCCCCGTGAGGGTCGGCCCCGTCCGGCAGTGAGCGGGTGTCCCGGGCGATGCCTACAATCAGCCGATGATTTCGCGCGAACCCACCCTCGCCCGCCTGGTCACCGCCCGTGCCCAGCTGCTCGAACCCTTCGGCCTGACCGATGCGTCGCTCTCGCAGGCCCTGCGCCTGATCACGGAGCACCGCGTCGACGACGCCGACCTCTACTTCCAGACCACCCGCGCGGAGGGCTGGAGCCTGGAGGAAGGCATCGTCAAGAGCGGCAGCTTCTCGATCGACCAGGGCGTGGGCGTGCGCGCCGTCGCCGGCGAGAAGACGGCGTTCGCCTATTCCGACGACATCTCCGAAGCCGCGCTGCTCGACGCCGCCCGCACCGTGCGCGCGATCGCGTCGGCCGGCCAGAGCCGCCGCGTCAAGGTGCCGACCGAGCCGGTCATCTCCGGCAGCCGCGCCCTCTACGGCGACGCCGACCCGATCGCCAGCCTGGACAGCGCGCAGAAGGTCGCCCTGCTGGAGCGCACCGAGCGCCTGGCCCGCGCCAAGGACCCGCGCATCGCGCAGGTGATGGCCGGCCTGGCCGCCGAGCACGAGGTCGTCCTCATCGCCCGCGCCGACGGCACGCTGGCCGCCGACGTACGGCCGCTGGTGCGCCTGTCCGTCACCGTCATCGCCGAGAGCAACGGCCGCCGCGAGGTGGGTTCCGGCGGCGGCGGCGGGCGTTTCGGCCTGGCGTATTTCACCGACGAGATGATCGCCTCCTACGTCGAGCAGGCGGTGAGCGCGGCGCTGACCAACCTCGAATCGCGTCCGGCCCCGGCCGGCGAGATGACCGTCGTCCTCGGCCCCGGCTGGCCCGGCGTGCTGCTGCACGAGGCCGTCGGCCACGGCCTGGAGGGCGACTTCAACCGCAAGGGCTCGTCGACCTTCTCCGGCCGCATCGGCGAACGCGTCGCCGCCAAGGGCGTGACCGTGCTGGACGACGGCACCATTCCCGACCGTCGCGGTTCGCTCAACGTCGACGACGAAGGCTGCGCGTCGCAGCGCAACGTGCTGATCGAGGACGGCATCCTCAAGGGCTACATCCAGGACGCGATGAACGCGCGCCTGATGAAGGTCGCCCCCACCGGCAACGGTCGCCGCGAGAGCTATGCCCACATGCCGATGCCGCGCATGACCAACACCTACATGCTGGGCGGCGACAAGGATCCCAAGGAGATCATCGCCAGCATCGACAAGGGTCTGTACGCGACCAACTTCGGCGGCGGTCAGGTCGACATCACCTCAGGCAAGTTCGTGTTCTCCGCCAGCGAGGCCTACTGGGTCGAGAAGGGCAGGATCCAGTACCCGGTCAAGGGCGCGACCATCATCGGCAACGGCCCGGACGCGCTGACCCGCGTCAGCATGATCGGCAACGACATGCAGCTGGACACCGGCATCGGCGTCTGCGGCAAGGAAGGCCAGAGCGTCCCGGTGGGCGTCGGCCAGCCGACGCTGCGCATCGACGGCCTGACCGTCGGCGGCACGGCCTGACCCTTCGGAGAGGTCTGACCCTTTTGAGCGTGCCGACCCTGGAATCCACGAAGGATGGCTTGCCCGATGTCGTCGTGCGACACGGGCGGCTGTCACTCCTTGGCGCTTGACGCGCCGCCGTGAGCACAGGCACTATTGGCCCCATGCGTTCCGCACCCAAGTTTTACTTTGCTTATTTTTGGTTCTCGCACCGCCCCGGCGGAGGAGAGGCGAACGCATAAGCAGAGCGCCAAGATTCCTCGAAAACCGCCGGGCCCACCAGCCCGGCGGTTTTTTTTCGGCCGGGCCCCGGGCACCAAGAGCCAAACCGCCCACCACTGAAAGCGTCACCCATGAATGCCAAGTCGAACAGTCCTTATCCCAGCGCCACGCAGGCGGAGCGCTGGTATTCGCCGCAGGACAAGACCTCCCAGACCGACGACGAACGCATCCTGGACATCACGCCCTTGCCGCCACCTGAACACCTCATCCGCTTCTTCCCGATCCGTGGCACGGCCATGGAGCAGCTTGTCGTCGGCACGCGCCAGCGCATCCGCGACATCATGCAGCGCCGGGACGACCGCCTGCTGGTGATCATCGGGCCGTGCTCGATCCACGATCCGGTTGCGGCGCTCGAGTACGCGAAGCGCCTGGTGACGCTGCGCGAGCAGCACGCCGACACGCTGGAGATCGTGATGCGCGTCTACTTCGAGAAGCCGCGCACGACGGTGGGCTGGAAGGGCTTGATCAACGACCCCTACCTCGACGAGAGCTACCGCATCGACGAGGGTCTGCGCATCGCGCGCCAGCTGCTGCTGGAGATCAACCGGCTGGGCATGCCGGCGGGATCGGAGTTCCTGGACGTGATCTCGCCGCAGTACATCGGCGACCTGATCAGCTGGGGCGCGATCGGCGCGCGCACCACCGAGAGCCAAGTGCACCGCGAGCTGGCCTCGGGCCTGTCGGCGCCGATCGGCTTCAAGAACGGCACCGACGGCAACATCAAGATCGCGACGGACGCGATCCAGGCGGCGGCGCGGCCGCACCACTTCCTGTCGGTGCACAAGAACGGCCAGGTCGCGATCGTCGAGACCAAGGGGAACCGCGACTGCCACGTGATCCTGCGCGGCGGGAAGGCGCCGAACTACGACGCGCAAAGCGTCGCGGCGGCCTGCGCGGACCTGGCGACCTCGAAGCTCGACACGCGGCTGATGGTCGACTGCTCGCATGCCAACAGCAGCAAGAACCATGAGCGCCAGCTCGATGTCGCGCGCGACATCGCCGCGCAGATCCGAGCCGGCGGCACCAGCATCTTCGGCGTGATGGTCGAGAGCCACCTGAAGGGCGGCGCGCAGAAGTTCAGCCCCGGAAAGGACGATCCCTCGAAGCTGGAATACGGCAAGAGCATCACCGACGCCTGCCTGGCGTGGGACGACTCGATCCAGGTGCTGGACGTGCTCAGCGAAGCCGTCCGCGCCGCGCGCACGGAGACCGTCGCGCGCTGATCGCGGCGAGCTGCGGTCACCGCGACGCGCTCACCACGACCAGCGCTGGTTCTCGCCGCCGTTGCAGCGGTACATGATGACGGCCGTGCCCGGGCGGGCGCGACCGCTCTCGATGTCGAGGCACTTGCCGGAATCGACGCTGCGGATCTCGCCGCCGCGCGTGCGCCAACGCTGGTTGGCGCCGCCGTTGCACTCGTAGGCCATGACCCGGGCGCCGTCGGAGGTATTGCCGTTGGCCACGTCCAGGCACAGGCCCGACACGCGCAGTTCGCCATGGCGGTTCCATTCGAAGCGCTGGTTCCCGCCGCCGTTGCAGTCGTAGACGATGAGGTTGCGGCCAGGGCGCGCACCGCCTTCGATGTCGAGACAGAGACCGCCCTTGCCGCGGATCTGACGGCTGTTCCATCCGGAGTCGCCGTGCCAGTCGTCGTCGCGGCCCTTGTCCTTGTCCTTGTCCTTGCTGGCCAGCAGCGCGATGCCGGCGATCACCGCCGCGGCGGCCACGGCCGCGCCGACGTTGCTCGAGCTGTCGGAGCTCTCGGAGCTGCCGCTGTCGCCCATGCCGCCCGCCGCCACCGTGACCTTGAACCGGCCGCCGCAGCCGCCGTCGACCCACATTTCCTTGCTGGTCAGGTCGAAACCCCAGGTCCGTCCGAAGCGACACCCACCGCCGGTCTGCTGCACGAGCGCCACATCGGTGGCGCCATCCGGCAACCGGTGGCTCTGATAGCCGCCCCGCGAGTTCAGCTCGATCGTCTGCTCGGCGGCCCGTGCCGGCGCACCGCCCAGCACCAGTCCCGCTGCGACCGGCGCCGCGATGACCCGTCGCATCCAGCGCGCGCGATGATCCTGCCGATCTGATTGACCCATCTTGTCCCCCCACATGGCTCGGCCCGCGCGCCAATCGCACACGGTATCGGGCGATGCTAAAGCGGGTCAGGCGGTGACGTCCAGCACGCGCGGCGTTCCGCCGGCGCGGTCGACGTGGCTGACGAGCACAGGCCCGAGCTCGACCTGCACGCGCAGGTCGGGGAAGTCGGCGGCCGTGTAGGTACCGTGGGAGTAGGGCGGCGTCTCGACACGGCTGACCGGAGGCGGCTCCTGGCCCAGCGGATGACGGCCATAGGTGACGTCGGCGCTGTTTCGCGCGTACATCTCCTTGAGCGGTCCTTCCGTCCCGATGAACGGGGACAGGCGCAGCACCACGGACGGCGGCGGGCCGTCCAGCATCTCCTGCTGGACTTTCGCGCGGTACTGCTGCAGCGGACTGACGTCGAACGGCGACGTCCTCAGCGACGCCGCCTGCACTTCCGGAAACTTCAAATCGCCTCGACGGCTGCCGCGCCTTCCGGCCGGTCGCCGCCCTCCCTCATGACTCGTCGGTTCGTAACAAGGCGACCGTCGTCAGCCGGCGCGTCGATCAGCGCTCAAGTCCGCGGTCGTCCAAGCCGAAATTGTCCGGGTCGTGGGTGACGGCGGCGGCGTCTTCGCCGCCGGATCGATCGGCAATCGCCCCGCGCGCCGCACTTCGTCGCGCCGACGCCGCACTCCTGTTCGAACAACGATTGCAAGCGGCAACACCTGACCCGCTCTTGAAAAGCGCCCGGCCTGCGCGCATCTCCGGAGTCTTGCAGCGAAGCGCCCGCGCGCTCCCCGCCATGACCTTGCTGTTGCTCGCGCTGATCGCGGCGCTGATCTGCTTCTGGCTGATGAGCCACTCCTGGCGGCAGGCGCGTCGCCGCGTCCGGCTGCGCGCGAAGGCCTTCCCGGCCTCGTGGCGCGCCATCCTGCGCCGCAACGTGCCGCAGGTCGCGCGGCTGCCTGCGGATCTGCAACTGAAGCTGAAGCGGCAGATGCAGGTGTTCCTCGCGGAGAAGTCCTTCATCGGCTGCGCCGGGCAGGTCATCACCGACGAGGTGCGCGTGACCATCGCCGCGCTGGCGACGCTGCCGCTGCTCGGCCGGGCGCGCGGCTACTACCCGAAGCTGCACACGGTGCTCGTCTATCCCGGCGCTTTCATCGTCGACCGCGTCCGGCATCAAGGCCCGCTGCAGATGCAGGACCGTCAGGTGCTGAGCGGCGAGTCGTGGGGCGAGGGTCAGGTCGTGCTGTCCTGGGACGACGTGCTGAGAGACGCCGCACAGCCCGAGCGCGGACACAACGTCGCGGTGCACGAGTTCGCGCACCAGCTCGATCAGGTCAAGGGGCTGGCCAACGGCGCGCCGTGGCTGGGCAACCGGGCGCGGCAGGCGCGCTGGGCGGTCGTGATGCAGAACAGTTTCGACCTGCTGCGCGCGCGGCTGGCCGCGGGCGAGCCCGATCCGCTGGGCGACTACGCGGCCACCGAGCCGGCGGAGTTCTTCGCGGTCGCCAGTGAGCGCTTCTTCGGTCAGCCGTGGGCGCTGGCGCAGGCGCATCCCGCCTTGTATGCGGAACTGCGTCGGTATTACGAGGTGGATCCGATGCTCTGGTCTTGAGCGCGGACCGGCCAGCGGTGTTCGTCGAACGCCTGTCGCCGGCAAGCGGGCTCAGAAGCCCATCTCGGCCAGCATCGCGTCCACGTCGTCCTGCTGCAGCGCCTTGTCCGGCGTCTGCACACCGGCGAGCTGTTCTTCCACGGCGGCGCTCGGTGCATGGTGTTGCTGCGCGGCCAGCAGCTGTTGCAGGGGCTCCTCCGCGGGCCGAAGCATGCCCAGCACCTTGTTGATCACCTGGCCGGACAAGTCCTGGAAGTCCTGCGCCATCATGATCTCGGTCTGCAGGCCCTTCACGCGGTCCGCGAAGCCGGCGGCGCCAGCCGCATAGGCCGCGCACAACCGCATCATGGCGCGGGCGCGTTCGACGCTCAGATCCGGCGAGGCGGCCAGGCGCTGAAGCGATGCCGACAGCTCATGCCCCTGACGGGCGACGGCTTGCGCGTCCTCCTGCGCCGACTCGACGATGCCCAGCACCTTGTTGGCGGCCTGGTCGGTCATGCGCTTGACATAGTCCAGACGCTCGCAGGCGTCCGGCAACTCGTGCGACAGCTTCTGCAGCGCTTGATGCGCGGCGGCAGTGAGCGGGGTTTCGGCGTAAGACATGGTGCAGAAATCTTAGTTCTGCAACGGCTGTAACCAACGGAAAGGGGTAAGGTCGCCCGTGCATTTTTGGTAGGTAGCCCCGCATTTAAGTAGTTGACGAGCCCGGTCGCCTGTAGCCTTCATCCCGTCCGTCCCCGGTCCGCCCTGCTGGTGTTTTTTAGCAAAGCGATCCGTCTCATGAACATGGCCACCACCCGTCCTTCGCCCGGCTTTTCTCGCGCCAACACGCGATCCAGCTCGTCCACGTCGCGTTCGCCTTCGAGCGCCTCCCGGGACGACGGCCGCAGCTTTGCGGCCGCACCTCGCGCGCAGGTGGCACCGCCGGCGCCGCCGTCCGTCCTGCGCGACGTGAGCGACATCGTCGTCGGCGTGGCGCTGATGCTGGGCGTGCTGTTCGCGCTGCTGATGCTGACCCTGTACACCCGGGACTCGATGGTGATCGGCAAGGCGCTGCAGGACCAGGGTCAGGGCCAGTCGCGCGGCACCCTGATCTGCAAGGACGGCAAGGTCGCCCGCGGCGACGGTTCGCTGCCGGACCGCATCGTCGAGGACGGCGTCTTCGTCTGCACCGACTGGCGCACGCTGCAGGCCATCGAGCAGGAAGAAGCCGACCGCGGAATCCGGAAGTACTGATCCCGGATCGCCGACTTCAGGACCAGAGATCCAGCGGCGGCTCGTGCGTCATGCCGCGCAGCAGGTCGCTGCGCGAAAGAAAGCCGATCAGGCGGCCGTTGTCATCGCCCACCGGCAGGCCGGGCAGCCCCAGGTCGAGCATCAGCTGAGCCGCCTCGCGCAACGGCGTGTCCGACTGGGCGACCGGCACCGGCGTCCACATCACGTCGTCCACCGGCGCAGCCAGACGCCGCGCGATGACCATGATCTCGGCCATCTCCTCCAGATCCTCCGCCAGCCCGCGGGTGAGATCACCGCGCGACACCAGCCCCCGCACTTCCCCCTGATCGCCGAGCACCGGCGCCTGCGCGACGCCCGCGCGCGACATCGTCCGCATCGCCTGCCGCAATGACGAGCTTGACATCACGCTGATCAGCTTGCGACTCATCAACTGATGCACCTGCGTGAGCGGCACGCGCGTGGTGTCGCCGGCATAGGCGGCCAGCGCCTCGTGCGCCATGTAGGCCGACGGACCAAATCCCGGCCCGCCGCCGACACCGCCACCGCCGCCCTGCCCCACGCCCGCCAGCACCACCGTCGAAGGCGTCAGGTCGCCCTGCCGCCCGATCGGCGCGACCGCGCGCGTGCGCGCCACGGCCTGCACCGGAGCAAGGTCTCGAACCTGCTCCAGACCGCCGGTGATCAGCTTTCCGGATGTGCCGTAGACGGAGAACATGCTTTCAGCATCTCATGCCGGAAACGCGATGCCCATTGAGGAGAACGCGCACTGGGACGGCCGCCCGCCTGCGCGAGGCCAAGCGCGGGCACTCCACGACGCAGGGGGCATCGCGTCCGCGAACCCCCAGCGTCATTCCGGCCCCACCCGCAACCTCTGACTGCACGTTGAACAGGCAGCGTCGGGGCGCGATCACGGCACCGGATAGGCGGTCTCGTACTTCACCTCGCGCAGCACCACGTTGCTGCGCACACTGGCAACGCCCGGGACGCGGAATACCTTGCTCTGCAGGAACTGGTCGTAGGCCTTCATGTCGGGCGCGACGATCTTGATGACGTAGTCCGCCTCGCCGGTGATAGCCTGGCATTCGACGATCTCCGGACTGCCCGCCACCATCGCCTCGAAGGCGTCGACCGCGCCCTCGGTATGGCGCACCAGGCTGACGTTCGCCAGGACGCAGATCGACAGGCCCAGTTGCTCCCGGTCCACCAGCGCCACGTGACGCTTGATCACGCCGCGCTCCTCCAGCTCCTTGACCCGCCGCCAGACCGGCGTGGCCGACAGGCCCACCTTGTCCGCCAACTGCTGCGTGCTCTGGCGCGCGTCGGTCTGGAGAGACTCCAGAATCAGGCGCGTCGCTCGATCGAAACGTTCATTCTCCATATTGGCGTCTTCTGAGTATGAGCCTGTCGATATACGCCGCCGTCCTAGTAAACGGAGCAAGAAAGTGCGCATTGTCTCGGAAAAAATCCTCTCATTCTTCTTCTGACAATCCGAGCCGACCGGTCGCCCCGGCCGGCTCCCCCCATTGGGAAGACAAGCCATGACCGAAGCCAGTCTTGCCGTCGCGCCGGCCCTGCGCCCGTACCAGCTTTCCGACAATCTGGCAGCCAGCGCCGGGCCGGTGTTCCTGACCGGCACCCAGGCCCTCGTGCGCCTGCTGCTGATGCAGAAGGCGCAGGACGAACGCCAGGGCCTGAAGACCGCCGGCTTCGTCAGCGGTTACCGCGGCAGCCCGCTGGGCATGGTCGACCAGCAGCTGTGGAAGGCGAAGAAGTTCCTCGACCAGGCGGAAGTCAATTTCCTGCCCGCGATCAACGAGGACCTCGCCGCCACCGCCTGCCTGGGCGTGCAGCGCGTGGCGCTCGATCCGAAACGCACCGTCGATGGCGTGTTCGCCATGTGGTACGGCAAGGGGCCCGGCGTGGACCGCTCCGGCGACGCGCTCAAGCACGGCAACGTCTACGGCACCGCGAAGCAGGGCGGCGTGCTCGTCGTCTGCGGCGACGACCACGGCTGCGTGTCCTCGTCGACGCCGCATCAGAGCGACCTCGCGCTGCAGGCCTGGTCGATGCCGCTGGTGCATCCCGGCAACGTCGCCGAGTACCTCGAATTCGGCCTTTACGGCTGGGCGCTGTCGCGTTTCTCGGGCGCCTGGGTCGGCTTCAAGGCGATCTCGGAAGTCGTCGAGTCGGGCATGACGGTCGACCTCGACGCGGTGCCCATGGACTTCGAGCTGCCCGTCGACCACACGCCGCCGACGAATCTCCACATCCGTTCCGTCGACCTGCCGTCGCTGGAACTGGAGTCGCGCCTCGCGCACAAGATCGACGCGGTGCTGGCCTTCGCCAAGGTCAACTCGATCGACAAGCACATCGTCGTCAGCCCGCGCGCGACGCTGGGCATCGTGACCGTCGGCAAGGCGCACTACGACTTCATGGAAGTGCTGCGCCGCCTGGACCTGGACCCCAACGCGCTGGCCGCCGCCGGCGTGCGCGTCTACAAGGTCGGCCTCGTGTATCCGCTGGAGCCGACGCGCATCCGCGAGTTCGCGCAGGGCCTGACCGACATGCTGGTCATCGAGGAGAAGGCGCCCGTCGTCGAGCGCCAGATCAAGGAACTGCTCTACCACCTGCCCGACGCGCAGCGTCCGCGCGTGGTCGGCAAGTCCGATGAACACGGGGCCGCGGTGCTGAGCGCGCTCGGCGAGCTGCGGCCGTCGCGCATCATGCCGACCGTCGCCGACTGGCTGGCGCGGCTGAACCCGGCGCTGGACCGGCGCCATCTGGTCGTGGACTTCCTGACGCCCTGCCTGCTGTCCAACAGCGCCGACGCGGTGCGCCGACAGCCCTACTTCTGCTCGGGCTGCCCGCACAACACCTCGACCAAGCTGCCCGAGGGTTCGCGCGCGCTGGCCGGCATCGGCTGCCACTTCATGGCGAGCTGGATGGAACGCGGCACCTCGGGCCTGATCCAGATGGGCGCCGAAGGCGTCGACTGGGCGGCGCACTCGCGCTTCACGACCGAGAAGCATGTCTTCCAGAACCTGGGCGACGGCACCTACTACCACTCGGGCTACCTGGCGATCCGGCAGGCCATCGCGGCCAAGGCCAACATCACCTACAAGATCCTCTACAACGACGCGGTCGCGATGACCGGCGGCCAGCCGGTCGACGGCCAGACCTCGGTGCCGCAGATCGCGCGCCAGGTCGAGGCCGAAGGCGTCAAGCGCCTGGTCGTCGTCTCCGACGACATCGAGAAGTACGAGGGCCACCACGGCCTCTTCCCGACGGGCACGACGTTCCACGACCGCGCCGAACTCGACGCCGTGCAGCGCGAGCTGCGCGAGATCGCCGGCGTCACCGTGCTGATCTACGACCAGACCTGCGCCGCCGAGAAGCGCCGCCGCCGCAAGAAGGGCGAGTTCCCCGATCCCGACAAGCGCATCTTCATCAACGAGTCCGTGTGCGAAGGCTGCGGCGACTGCGGCCAGGCGAGCAACTGCCTGTCGGTCGTGCCGGTGGAGACGGACTTCGGCCGCAAGCGCGTCATCGAGCAGAGCAGCTGCAACAAGGACTTCAGCTGCGTGAACGGCTTCTGCCCGAGCTTCGTGTCGGTGCACGGCGCCAAGCTGAAGAAGCGCGCCGGCGCGGCCTTCGGGCCGGCGGACCTGGCCCGCGAGATCGCCGCGATCCAGCCGCCCGCGCCCTGGGCGTGGACGGGGCCCTTCGACATGCTGGTCACCGGCGTCGGCGGCACCGGCGTCGTGACGGTGGGCGCACTGGTCACCATGGCCGCGCACCTGGAAGGCAAGCAGAGCTCGGTGCTGGACTTCATGGGCTTCGCGCAGAAGGGCGGCGCGGTGCTGTCCTTCGTGCGCGTCGCGCCGACGCAGGACCTGCTCAACCAGGTCCGCATCGACACGCAGCAGGCCGACGTGCTGCTGGCCTGCGACATGGTCGTGGGCGCGAGCGCCGACGCGCTGGCCACCATCAAGGCCGGCCGCACCGTGATCCTGGCCAACACGCATGAGCTGCCCACGGCGGCCTTCGTCCGCAACCCCGACGCCAGCCTGCAGGCCGACGCGCTGATCGCGAAGATGCGCCATGCCGTCGGCGAGGGCAAGGGCCTGCTCGCCAGCATCGACGCCCAGGACATCGCCAAGCGCCTGATGGGCGACACGATGCCCAGCAACATCATCATGCTGGGCGCCTGCTGGCAGCGCGGCCTGGTGCCGGTCTCCTTCGAGGCGCTGATGCGCGCGATCGAACTCAACGGCGTCGCCGTCGAGAACAACAAGACCGCCTTCGCGCTGGGTCGCCTCGCGATCGCCGCGCCGGAATCGCTGCGCCGGCTGGCCGGCGAGCAGCCGGACTCCGCCGTGCAGTGGTTCAACTTCGACCAGCTCGACGACAAGGACGGCCAGCCCGGCCTGATCGCGCGCCGCAAGGCCTTCCTGACCGACTACCAGGACGCCGCCTACGCCTCGCGCTACGAGGCGCTCGTCCAGCGCGTGCGCGCCGCCGAGGTCGCGCTGGCGAACGGCGATCCGGCCGGCAAGGGCCTGCGCCTGACCAAGGCCGTCGCGCGTTATTACGCCAAGCTGCTCGCGATCAAGGACGAATACGAGGTCGCGCGCCTGTACACCGATGGCAAGTTCGAGGCCGCGCTGAAGGCTCAGTTCGAGGACTGGGACCACCTGAGCTTCCACATGGCCCCGCCGCTGCTGTCCAAGCCGGGCGCCGACGGCCGCGCGAAGAAGATCGAGCTCGGCTCCTGGACCTTCAAGGCGCTGAAGACGCTGGCGAAGTTCAAGGGCCTGCGCGGCGGCGTCCTCGACATCTTCGGCAAGACCGAAGAGCGCCGCATCGAGCGCCAGCTGGTCCGCGACTACGAAGCACTCGTCGACGATCTGCTCGCGCACCTGAGCGCCGAGAAGCTCGATGTCGCCATCAAGCTCGCGAGACTGCCCGAAGGCATCCGCGGCTACGGCCACGTGAAGCTGGCGAACGTCGTCACCGTGCGCGCGCAGTGGAAGGATCTGCTGGATCGCTTCCACGGCCGCGCGGTCGAGGCGCCCATCGCCGTCGTCCCGATGGCGAAGGCCCCCGAGCGCGTCAAGGGCGTCGCCGAACTCTGAGCGCGACGCCAGGGCGGCGCCACGCCGCCCTCGCTACAACTGTGAAGTAGCGCAAAGGCCTCTGGACACGGTCGACACGAGGGCGGCATGCTTGTCGCATGGCACCTTCGACTTCCGCGTTCCGGCGCCGTTCGCTGCTGATCGGCGCGACGGCCTCCGCCGCGCTCGCCGCCTGCGGCGGCCTGCCCTCCGCGCCAGACATCCCGATGGACGCGTCGCAGCGCCTGCGCGCGGCCAACCGCATCGGCTGGGGCGCGACGCAAGCCCAGCTCGGCGAGATCGAACGCCTCGGCTGGGGCCCTTATGTCGAACGGCAGCTCCGCGCCGATGCAGGCGCGAAGCTGCCGCCGGCGGTCCAGGCCCGCATCGCCGCGATGGGCATCAGCCAGGGCAGCCTGCCGTCACGCGTGTGGGCGGCGGAGTCTTTCCGGCGCAACGGCGACAACAAGGGCGGGACCGAGGAAGAACGCGTCGCCGCCCGCAAGGCCTATCAGGAAGCGCAGGGGCTTGCCGCGCGCGAGACCGGTGAGCGCCAGCTGCTGCGCGAGCTCTATGCAGAGCAGCAGCTGCTCGAACAGCTCTCATGGTTCTGGTTCAACCACTTCAACGTGCACCAGGGCAAGCGCGACATCCGATTGATGCTGGCCGACTACCAGGATCGCGCGCTGCGCCCGCATGCGCTCGGCTCGTTCCGCACGATGCTGGGCGCGGTCGCGCGGCATCCGGCGATGCTGCGCTACCTCGACAACGATCAGAACGCCGTCCGGGCGATCAACGAGAACTACGCCCGCGAGTTGCTGGAGCTCCACACGCTGGGCGTCGACGGCGGCTACACGCAGCGCGACGTGCAGGAGCTGGCCCGCGTGCTGACGGGCTTCGGCGTGCGCGTCGATCCCGATCCGGCGAAGGTCGCGCCTCGCTTCGAGGCGCTCTACAAGCGTGACGGCCTGTTCGAGTTCCACCCCGGCCGCCACGACTTCGGCGACAAGCAGTTGCTCGGCCGCACGATCAAGGGCCGCGGCGCGGAGGAACTCGACGAGGTGCTGGACCTGCTGGTCGCGCAGCCGGCGACGGCGCGTTTCGTCTGCGGCAAGCTCGCGGTGTTCTTCCTCGGCGAACAGCCGCCGCGGGAGGTGGTCGAGGCGATGAGCGCCGCCTTCCTCCGGACGAAGGGCGACCTGCCCGCGACCCTGCGGCCGATGCTCTACGCGCCGCAGTTCGCGTCGGCGGACACACCGAGATTCAAGGATCCACACGTCTACCTGCTGTCGAGCCTGCGCGCGGGCTTCGAGCAGCGGGAACTGCAGAACGCGCAGCCGCTGCAGAACTGGCTGCGCCGCCTCGGACAGGGTCTCTACGACAAGCAGACGCCGGACGGGTATCCGCTGACGGCGGACGCCTGGAACAGTCCGGGCCAGATGACCTTGCGATTCGAGGTCGCGCGCCAGATCGGCGGCGGTGCGGTGGCGCTCTATCGCCCCGAGGGCACGAACACGCCGGTGCCGCTGCCTGATCTGCGGGCTTTGCGCCTGCGTGTCGAGCCGACGCTCGCTCCGGCGACGCGCACGGCCCTTGCCCAGACCACGACGCCGCAGCAATGGTTGACGCTGTGGCTCTCCAGTCCTGACTTCATGTATCGCTGACCATGGACAGACGACATCTTCTGCAAGCGCTGGCGGCGGGTTCGCTGACGATCTCGCACGCCCGCCTCTTCGCGGTCGGCACGGCCTCTTCCGCAGGGCAGGTTCTGGAGAAGCCGCAGACGCCGGTGCCCCTTGGAGCGAATTCCGAGCGGC
>NZ_JARVXN010000041.1:0-199226 GCF_048957715.1 Mitsuaria sp. CC2
TTCGTCTGGCCCCGCGACGTGACCGGCACGGTGAGCCTGAGCCGCACTCAGTTCGACGCCCTGGTGCTTGGCCTGCCCTGGCAGCACGTCGGCGAAGCCGGCGTCATCACGCTGCTGTAGCTCCGCGTCCATTGCGGCATCTGCCAATGGGCGGCGAGGCCCACGGCGGGCAGCATCACCACTCGTGATTGCCGACGACCTCGACACGCTCGATGTCCACCAACTGCGCGAAGCCCTGCGGGCTGCACGCGCAGAGGGTGCATTCAAGCAGGCCGTCATCCAGAAGCTCACGCACGAGAACGCACTCCTCAAGCGACTGAAGTTCGCTGCGCAGAGCGAGCGCTTCAACGCCGAGCAGAAGAGCCTGCTGGACGAGACGCTGGACAGCGACCTGGCGGCGGTTGCCGCCGAGATTGAGGCACTGCAGCCAAGCCGCGCCGCTGGTGAGCGGCAACAGCCTCGACGAGAGAAGCTGCCGGCGCACCTGCCGCGCCGCGATGTGCGCGATGAACCCGAGAGCACGACCTGCGGCTGCGGCCAGGCCATGCAGCGCATCGGCGAGGACGTCGCCGAGAAGCTGGACTACCAGCCGGGCGTCTTCACGGTGGAGCGTCACATCCGCGGCAAGTGGGTGTGCAAGTGCTGCGAGCGGATCGTGCAGGCGCCCGTCGCCCCGCACATCATCGACAAGGGCCTGCCAACGACTGGCCTGCTGGCCCAGGTGCTGGTCGCCAAGTATCTGGACCACCTGCCGCTCTACCGGCAGGAGGCCATCTTCGAGCGCGCCGGCCACGCCATCGCGCGCTCCACACTGGCCCAGTGGGTCGGCGAGTGCGGCGTGCAGCTGCAGCCGCTGGTGGACGCGCTGGCCGCAGAACTGCGGCGCCAGCCGGTGCTTCACGCCGACGAGACCCCCGTTGCCATGCTCAAGCCCGGCCAAGGCAAGACGCACCGCGCCTACCTGTGGAGCTACTGCAGCACGCAGTTCAGCCCGCTGCAGGCCGTCGTCTTCGACTTCGTTGACAGCCGCGGTGGCCAGCACGCTCGCGACTTCCTCAGACTCCCCGGGACGCCAAGCAAGCCAGCTTGGCAAGGCAAGCTCGTCTGCGACGACTTCGCCGGCTACAGGGCTTGCTTTGAGATGGGCGTGACGGAGGTCGGCTGCATGGCGCACGCGCGGCGCAAGTTCCACGAGCTCTGGGCCAACCACGGCAGCCAAGTAGGCGAGCAGGCGCTGAGTTTCTTCGGGAAGCTCTACGAGGTGGAGCGAGCAGCGGCCAACGCTGACAGCCAAGCCAGGCTTGAAGCCCGCCGAGCAGCACGGCCGCTGGCCGATGCACTGAACCAGTGGTTGCGGCAGCAGCGCCAGCGCGTGCCGGATGGCTCAACCACCGCCAGAGCCATCGACTACAGCCTCAAGCGGTGGGCGGCGCTGACCCGCTACCTCGACGACGGAGACCTTCCTGTCGACAACAACTGGGTCGAGAACCGCATCCGGCCCATCGCCCTGGGACGGCAGAACTGGCTGTTCGCCGGCAGCTTGCGCGCTGGCAAGCGGGCGGCAGCCGTGATGAGCCTCATACACTCCGCGAAGCTCAACGGGCTCGACCCCTACACCTACCTCCGTAGCGTGTTGGAGAGACTGCCGACGCAACGGGCTAGCCAAATCTTTGAGCTACTGCCGTTCCATCCCTAAGTTGTGGATGGAGCGCGGTGACGCCACGACCATAAACTGAAGCACGGGCGCGTCCACATGGACCGTCAGGGCAATGCTACGAAAAAGCTAAAACCTTGTCTCGACCAGTCCAAATACCGCCGCGAATTAGTTCCGACTATCGGGCCGCTTGGTTCAGCGTATTGGGTTACGTGGCTAGTGTCGTGCTGTGGTCTTTGGCGTACGGGGCACGCCTTGCACTTGTAGGAACCCTCCCCGCACAGGGTTTCCCATTCCTCACGTTTTTCCCGGCCGTCATGCTGGCCGCCTATTTTTTTGAGCTCGGCCCCGGACTGCTGTGCGCCGCTCTGAGCGTCGCCGGCGCGTACGCCTCCTTCATTCCCCACTCAGCGGACAGTTTTAGCGGGCTAGAGAAGGGCGACCTGATCGCGCTGGTCTTCTTCAGCTCGGTGTTGCTGGTGGACTGCGTCGTCCTGCATCTACTTCGCCGCTCCCGCAGCCTGGTCGCCGAGCGCGAACGAGACCTGCGGGAGCTGACCGCGAACTCGCCAGATGTACTCACCCGCTTTGACCGCGAATACCGGCACCTGTTCGTCAGCGGTGCCGTCGAGCGCTTGACGGGGAGGCCAACCTCCGACTTCATCGGAAAAACCAATCGCGAACTGGGCATGCCCCCGAAGCTTTGTGACGTATGGGAGGACGCACTGGCGTCTGCTTTCCGGGAAGGCCGCCAGGTATCCCTTCGCTTCGAATATGACGGCGCCGTCTTTGCCGCAACACTGGTCCCCGAGTTTGACCACGACCGGACGGGAGTCAGATCGGTGCTCGGCGTGACACGAGATATTTCCGAGATAGACCGGCACGAGCGCGCCCTGATGGCGCACGATGAGCTCAAGGATCAGATGCTCGCAACCGTCGCCCATGAGCTTCGCAATCCACTCACAACCCTTTCAACTGGCCTTTCATTGCTGGAGCGGTTACCCGACCCTCCTCAGGCTGTAGGCCGAACCATCGCCGCGATGCGGCGCCAGACCACCCAGATGTCGCGTTTGGTCGCGGACCTCATGGACCTCAACCGCATCCGCGCCAACGCCCTGGACTTGAACCGCACCGCTGTCGACTTGAAGGACATCTTGCAAGCCATGCAGGAAGCTTCGCTTGAACTTGCCCGGCGCAAATCAATCAACATTGAGCTGCGCCTCCTCGCGGACGATATGCCGTTGGAAGGCGACGCTGGACGCCTGATTCAGGTGTTCAGCAACGTCGTCACCAACGCCATCAAATTCAGCGAAGCTGGCTCAGAAGTCGTCGTCGAAGCCAAACGAGAGAACGGCGTATATGAAGTGTCAGTGACCGACCGAGGTGCTGGCATTGAGCCGGACATGTTAGAGGCGGTATTCGAGCCGTTTGTGCAAGCTCCAGCTGGCCGCAATCAGCAGTCAGGCTTGGGAATTGGATTGGCCCTTGTTAAACAGATTTTGAGACTGCACGATGGCGACGTCACGGTCGCCAGCCAGGGCCTCGGTAAAGGCTCAACGTTCATTGTCCGGCTGCCCGCGCCCGCCCAGTGCGCAACAAGCGAATAGAGTCACTTCACGAGCACCCCTGACGTGGATGTTGGGGTAGCAAGGTGACTTGGCCGGACGGGTACCACCGTTCGCCCCTGTTTTCCGGAAAGACGGCAGATGCTCTTGGTCCCGATCTTGAAGACTGAAGCGAGCAAAGCCACGTTGGTTCGACGATCGGCGCGCCCGACCAAAAACGCTGCAAAGCTCGCAGCCACGAAAGCTGCGTCACTCGCCGCACATCTGCGGCCGAAGTTTCAATGACCTCGCGCAGGCAGGTTCTCGATCATCACCTCGAAACGCCAGAGTGCACGTGTAGCCATCGACTAAGACTTCTGTTGGCCTGCCCCATGGCCCCATCCATGGCCCCAACTTCCGCTATAGGCTGGTTGCGGAAGCTCACCAGTGACCGTTTTGCGGCCCCGCGCTCAAGGGGTACGGCGCGACGCGACAATCAGCGCCAGGGAGCGAGAACAATGGCCGACGAATTCCGGCACCGTCATCACTACGTCCCGGTTTGGTACCAGCGAGGGTTCCTCGCCGAAGGGCAGACCGGGTTTCAGGTGCTGGATAAACGCCCGGACGTGTTTAAAGACAAGACGGGCAAGGTGCGTGGCCAGGGCCGGAGCATCTTGACCGATCGGAGCCCTGAGTCTTTTTTCTTCGAGAACGACCTCTACACAATCCGCTGGCTTGGCCGCGAGGACGATGTCATCGAGCGCATGCTGTTCGGTGCCATCGATGCCCACGGCGCCATCGCCACCCGGGCCTGGCTCGACGAGGACATGGACGTCATCCACCAGACGTATGGCCAGGTCTACGAGTTCATGGACGCGCTGCGCCTGCGGACTCCCCGAGGGCTTCGATATGTCCGGAAGCTGATGGAGTCCCGGGGGCTACGGCTGGAGAATCAAACCGATGTGATGGTGGCGATGCAGCGGCTGCGGCGCATGCACTGCCTCATGTGGATTCCAAGACCCCAACACTGGCTGGTACAGGTATGACGACTGCCTCCGTGGACGCAGCTTGACCGAGCAGCAGGTCCTTGCGGTCAACTACATCATGAAGACCAGGGCCGACCGCTACGTCGCGGGGAGGTCAAAGGAAGACCTTTTTCCAGAGCTACGCCTGAAGTCCAAGCGGTGGGATACCCTGGCCGCTGGACTGATGCCCCCGACCCGCATGCTGAAGCGCCAGAAAGGCTACCGCCTCAATTGCTCGGCGTCGTCCCTGAAAATACGGGCGGATTTGGCGCGGTTCTGCCTGCAGCGAAAGTTTTTGCACGTAACGAAATTGAGCCCCTTCAGGCACGCTTTACAGTATTAAATGATTGGCTGGAGATGGAATTGGTGCGTTTTGACAAATACGTAATTGAGCAGGTCGGGGGGATGGGGGTTGATTAGATCTAGGGGTAATCTGGTTACTTTCATCGATAGATTTTGCTTTTATTGTCATCCATTTTCGGATGGGACTCTGAACGACTGCTCTGAGGTGCCGTCGAGAATTTTTAATCACTTTTCCTCATTTTTTTCTTTAGCATCCTCGTGAACCTTGGTACCCGATTCCGTGTTTGGTCCGTGGTCATCTTTGTGGGCTGTAGTGCTCAGTCCCTGTTTTGATTGTTCATCATTATTAACTGTGGTGCTGGAAATCGTGACCACCTCGGAGCTTGAGTCGGAATCGTCTGTTGATGCGGGGGAATCCCAGTTTCCCGATATTTCGAAGGTTGTGAAGGTTATGCCCGGCTTTTTTCTTTCTATGTCTGTCGCCCATTTGTGTATTTCTTTTGGCATGGGGCCATACCACCATACCTTCACCCTGCCAGAGACTAGATAATCCTTCTCAACTTGTCCTCTAAGTTCGTTGAGTGTCTTTTTTTCGAATTCCTTGGAATGGCTTGCTGACGGTCTGAATTTTACTTCAATGAGCTTTTCCCCCGAACTTTCTAGCACGTATAGATTCTTCTTGGTTTTCTTTTCTGGCGTTTTGCTAATGATGTCCGCGCTTACGTATTGACGCTCGTCCCCACGAAAAGGCTTTTTGTCGCTTTGATTCTCTTCTCCGCCTAGATACTTGCCTTTTTCAAAGTAGCGTGCGGTAATAATCGCCTGGGCAAGGAAGCCCTTGAATTTCTGGAGGCCGTTCTCGACCGTTGGTATGTTGTCGTACGCGGTACTGAGTTTATTGTATAGATTCTGCAGACCCGCCACAATCCGATTCATTTGGTTGACGTAATCCTTTCTTTCCTGTGGGTCTTTGATGTACTCTTTGTCTGTGCTGTCTTGTGATCTTTCAATCTGGTCGCCAAAATCGGATCTTCGCTCGTCAAGGTAATGTGAAATATTGGAATAAGTTTGCTCAATTCCGTTTGATTCTATGTTGAACTCGCTCGGATTGATATTCTTCTCCTTGATTAGCTGAATCGGACTAGGTCCGTAGGCTTCAGGTGCACGGGTGGTCTTTGCCGGTACTCCAATTAGGTTCTGGATCGAAAGGCGCTGTGCGACGACTCTTGGAGAGCAATCAACACTTGCCTGTAAAACTGAGCGAGCCGTGCGGCGCTGCCCACCTCCAGACGCGCAGTCTGCATCTCGATTTCGCCTGAGGCTTTGGTTGGATATGGGACTGCTTTCGTTTTCACGCGTGCCTTCGTATTCCATTTCTCCACTCCACCTAGAAGAAAAATGTCGTTTAGCGTAAGTGGGAGGGGTCTCGTGGGTGATAGGTGGAATTCTGAAAGTCAGAGGTGGATAATTCCTATTTTTTATTGACTCTGTTCAATGAGTAGATCGTCCTGCAGTTTGGGAGGGGTAGGGTGAAGGCGCTTGCGCACAACGAGATTGGGCCACTGTATGCGCGGATCCGCATGCCGAATGGCTGGATGGGTACGAACTCGTCCGGTTTGTCCGCTAGTTGATTGAGCGGGCCGGAGAATGCAAGGAGTCGTGATACGCGATTTACGTGATCAGGAATGCCCGCGTAAAGATCTAGGTTGACGAACCAGACAGGAGGTGTCCTCAGCCTGTTGTGCAGAAAAAAGCCCGGCGCAAGGCCGGGCGAGTGGGGGGTATTGGCCTGCGCTTCGATTTCAGACGCGCATGTCGTTTAGATCGGTGGTGGCTTGGCTGAGTTGTTGATGCAGGGGGCGATGCAACTGCGCCAGCTGGTCGCTGCGCATGTGGGCTTCACTGATCTTGTCCAGCGGGTCGAACAGACCTTCGAGCCCCAGTTCGGCGGCATTGACAAGGCCGACCAGCTCGGAGAAGGGACGGATGCCCCCGGCAACGCTGCGGCTAGCCGTTGCGACTTGAGGCGCGCTCATTGTTCTGCTCCGTCGATCGGAGCTTCGAAGATCCAGCACCACACTGCGTTGCCCAGGATTGCGCTGTTGACGTTGCGCGTGTCCACGAACCTTGGCGACAAGCTTTGCCGCAATGCCTGCTTCAGCTCGGCTTGCGCCGGCGTCCGCAGCTTGTGCTCAGCCGCGGCCTGCGTGAACTGGCGCATGTTGACTGCGACCAGGCCGGGCGCCTGACGAGTGTGGTTCAGGCGAACCCCCTTCGCTTCGAGCGTCGCGTAGATCTGCCAGAACGAAGTTACCGCTGGCGAGACCCCAGGTAACTCGCAGCCGATGCTGCTGAGGGGCAAGGGAGCTTGGGCGTCCTGGCGGACGTAGGTTTCCTCGAGGATGAATGGCGCTGTGCGCGCCGAGGTGGCTGCCATGAAGGCGGGCCGATGCGACTGACCAGACCCGCTGGCGCGCGCTCGGGACCCCGCCCCGCCCGCGCGCTAAATGGGGCGCTTTCGACGGCAGTGCCGGATGGGCACCGCGCCCGGCACCGTGGGGCTTGGCGCGGTCCAGATGCCCGTCGTCGCGGCGACGGGTTCTGCCGAAGTTTTGCGGTCGCCGCTGGCCCGGGCTGTGGTCGACAGTGATCCCCGCGACGTCGTGGACCACGTGTCCCTCGGTGGCCTTCAGGGAAGCCGCTCGGGAACTCCCTAACCTTCCTAACCGCCCCTGAAAAAGCGAGGTAAGTCGTTGTCCTGTATGCGATTTTCTGATTAGGGTGTGGACCTAATCAGACCTAATCCCCAGCCTAATATTTCCGTAAGTGATTGATTTCAAAGAATAAATTTCCGAACGAAAGTTAAGGTCAAAATTCCTAATCTGATTAGGTTGAGGTTAGAAAAAGGTTAGGGTTGACGTGTGTTCCTAAGCTGTTGATTCAAATGGGAATTTCCGTGTGTCGCCAACTCTGGCTAGGAAGATTAGGGAGTTCCCGACACCGTTCCGATTTTGGAGAAGCAGCTTCCACGAGCCGCCGGCGGCCCCTACAGTCGTCTCATGGACACTGAGAATTTTTGGGCTGATGTCGAGGTCGATGAGACCGAGCGGGGGACCTTCGTCGCGGTCCTTGTGATGGGTTTCGGCGAGGACCCTGACCAGGTCACGCGTGTGCCACTCGCTGGCGAGCACGCGCTGCCGGAGCTGGCCACGAGCGCGGCGATCGACGCGATCGCGTCGATGGCTCTCGAGGGGGAAGCGGACGGCGCCGACGCAGTAGCGCCGTCGGCGGAGGCCTGACCGATGTGCAACCTGTACCGCATGTCGCCGAAGACCGACCTGGAGGTCTACATCCGCCGCCACCTCGCCAAGGTCTGGCTTCCTGACGACCTGGCGAAGCCCTTCGTCGGGCCGTTCGATCCGGGGCTTTTCCTTCGCGTCGACGTCGACGGCGAGCTCGTTGGCGAAGTGGGCCAGTGGGGCCTGATCCGACCAGGCGCGCCGGCGCGCAAGGACATGATCCAGCCGAAGACGATCGCGGGGAAGAAGCCGAGCGCGGCCAGGCCGAGGAGCACGAACAACGCGCGATCGGAGACCGTCGCGACGACCCCCACCTTCCGCGCGGCGTGGGCCGAAGGGCGCCGCTGCCTGATCCCCGCGAGCTGGTATCAGGAGCCGAACTGGGAGACAGGGCGCAACGTGTGGTGGCAGCTCAAGCGAGCTGACGGCCAGCCATGGATGCTGGCTGGCATTTGGAACCACTGGACCGACCCGGAAACCGGCGAGATCGTGCCGTCGTACACCATGCTGACCTGCAACTGCGACGGGCATCCGCTGCTTGGAAGGCTGCACAAGCCTGATCCGAAACTTCCCCCAGATCAGCAGGACAAGCGTGCTGTGGTCCACCTCGAGCCGGCAGCCTGGTCGATCTGGTTGAGCGGATCCGTCGACCAGGCGCGAGATCTGATCCACCCCGCGCCGGCCGAGTTCTTCGATCGGGCGGACGCGATCGCGACGGACGAGCTGCTCGTCGCGGCGAAGTAGATCTCGGCGCCGGCGTGCTCGAGGTCACGTCGCTGACCGACACCTCGAGGCGGTGACGGCCGCACTGTGCATCCGCTGGATATACTGTATGCATATACAGTGTTCACCATGTTGGTCCATGCTCTCCGTCTCCGATCGCGCGGCGTCAAGTTGACGCCGGCGGAGCTGCGCTCCCAGAGACCGCTGACAGGCAGGCTGAGCTTTAACCAGAGCGTTTATCGAGGCCGGGATGAACGTGGCCTGTGGGTGTGCACGTTGATGCCAGTATTGGGCGAATGTGGATGGTCCGTAGAACTGTTCGATGCCCGCATTCTGCGAATCGAGCCGCGCGGGATCTTGGTGGGTGGCGTCGAGGACACCTGGCTTCGGAAGAAGCGCACCAGCTTCACGCAGGTGCTTTGGGCTTGGCCGACGAGCGGTGAGGGCGTAAGGGTGCCTCCGCCCGGTGCAACCTTGGAATCAATGAAATTCGTCGACCAGCTCGCCGAACTGGTCTAGGCACGTGGCCGTGACAGCTCGGCCACCTTGCCCTGCGAGCAGAATGCGCCATCGAAGGAACGACGGTGTCCCCGTCAGAAGATGATGACGGCAACTGGTCCAAGTACGACGGGCGACAGCATGTCGCTGACTGAGTTCGCTGACGTCCTGTTGGGAGTGGTGGTCACTCTATATCGGCAACCTCGTGGAAAGCGGCCAAGCCAAGCTGGGACTGCCGTGCTACTCGATGAGGGAAGCGCAACATTTCTGGTGTCCGCAGCGCACGTCCTGAATGATCCATCAGGACTGTTCTTCTACGTCGAAACGAATCGGGTTCGGGCGATTACAGGCGACCGAATCAAGCGCCGAAACGATTCCGACGGTGCCCTTCACCGGGCCGATCTCGCGACAGTCATGCTGAAGGGATCTGCGCTCCCGCCATATCCCCAAGTGGGCAAGTTCTCTCTCCGGTCGAGCGTTGTAATGCCATTCGATGACGAACTGCTTCCAACCGACCACTTCATGATCACCGGTGTTCCCGCTTCGCGGTCTAGAGCCAATCCGCACAACATGAGTTTGCGCGTCAAGCCGTATGCGCCCATCGTCGCGGCGGCGGCTGGGCAGCATTACGGCTTGGTGGGCGTCACTCCGGACGAGCACTTAGTGTTGCATTTTGATCGGCATGGCCACGAAGACCAGTTCGGCAACCCAGTCGCCGGCATTTCAAGGAACAAGGAAACGCCGCGCGACTTCTACGTGGATGACGAGGTTTGGGCGGCGATGTACGCCGTCGCCGTACCGGAGTTGCAGGATGCGATGGACTCGCCTACCTGACAGGCCAGCGCCCCGGCGACGTGCTGCGCTTCACCGTCCACGACGTGACTTCCACGGAACTGCACGTCAAACAGGGCAAGACCGGGAAGGTGCTCCGCATCCGACTGGCGAGGGATGGCTCCAGAAACTACCTCGGCCAGGTCATCGACCGGATCCGCGCGCGCAAGGTGCGTGGCCTACACCTTCTGATGACCAACAACGGCTTGGCGCTGAACAAAGGAACGCTACGTAAGCGCTTCGTCGCCGCGCGCTTGGAAGCCGTCGCCGCCGCCATGGCCGCTGGCCGGGAGGGACTAGCCGCGCGAGTCCGGCAGTTCCAGTTCCGCGATACGCGGGCCAAGACGGCGAGCGAGCTTGAGCTGGACAAGGCCCGGAAGCTCTTGGGACACACCTCCGAGGAGATCACCGAAATCGTCTACCGGCGCGTCGGCGAACTGGTAGACCCTGCAGGCTGAAGATCGAAATGCGGAAATGACGGTGCGGAAACGACCGTCTTTCCGGACTTTTAGGCAATAAAAAGGCCAGCTCTTTGGCTGGCCTAGTGCGTTGTTTTAAAACGCTTTTCTTATTGGAGGAGAGGGGGGGATTCGAACCCCCGAGACGTTTCCGTCCGCCTGATTTCGAGTCAGGTACATTCAACCACTCTGCCACCTCTCCGGTATTCGGTGATCGCTGTGGTTGTTAGCGACTAAGCCTAAGAGTATAGCGAGGTTTTTGCGGCCTTGGCAAGAACTCCGAAGTGTTTGTGCGAAAGGCGCCGTTCAAGCCTTCAGCACGTCCTTGCCGCCCAGGTACGGACGCAGCGCTTCCGGCACGGTGATGCTGCCGTCGGCCTGCTGATAGTTCTCCAGCACTGCGACCAGCGTGCGCCCCACCGCCAGGCCCGACCCGTTGAGCGTGTGCACCAGCTCGTTCTTGCCTTGGGCGGTCTTGAAACGCGCCTGCATGCGGCGGGCCTGGAAGGCGCCCATGTTCGAGCAGGAGCTGATCTCGCGGTACGTGTTCTGCGCCGGCAGCCAGACCTCCAGGTCGTAGGTCTTCACCGATCCGAAGCCCATGTCGCCCGCGCACAGCAATACCGTGCGGTACGGCAGGCCGAGCTTCTGCAGCACGGCCTCGGCGTGGGCGGTCATCTCTTCGAGCGCGGCCATGCTGTGCTCGGGCTGCTCGATGCGGACCATCTCGACCTTGTCGAACTGGTGCTGGCGGATCATGCCGCGCGTGTCGCGACCGGCCGAACCGGCCTCCGAGCGGAAGCACGGGCTGTGCGCCGTCAGCTTGACCGGCAGTTCGTCGACCGTCAGCACGCTCTCGCGGACCGAGTTGGTCAGCGAGATCTCCGAGGTCGAGATCAGGTACTGCTCGTTCTGCTCGTCGTCGCCCCCGCGCAGGACCCAGAACATGTCTTCCTTGAACTTGGGCAACTGGCCAGTGCCCTCAAGGATCTCGCGGTTGACGATGTAGGGCGTGTAGCACTCGGTGTAGCCGTGCTCCAGCGTCTGCATGTCGAGCATGAACTGCGCGAGCGCGCGATGCAGGCGCGCGACCGGTCCCTTCAGGAAGGCGAAACGCGAGCCCGACAGCTTGGCGCCGAGCTCGAAGTCCAGGCCCAGCGGCGCGCCGAGGTCGACGTGGTCCTTGACCGCGAAGTCGAACTCGCGCGGCTGACCCCAGCGGCGCACCTCGACGTTGCCGGTCTCGTCCGCGCCGGCCGGCACGCTGGTGTCGGGCAGGTTGGGGACGCTCATCAGCATCGCGTTGAGTTCGACCTGGATCACGTCCAGCTTCTCGGCGCCGGCCTTCAGCTCGTCGGCGATGCCGGCGACTTCAGCCATCACGGCGCTGGCGTCTTCGCCCTTGCCCTTCAGCATGCCGACCTGCTTGGACAGCTGGTTGCGCTTGGCCTGCAGTTCCTCGGTGCGGATCTGCACCTGCTTGCGGTCGGTCTCCAGCGCCTTGAAGCGCTCGACGTCCAGGAAGGGTTGGGGGTTCTTGCGCTGTTGGAGGCGCTCGATGACGGCGTCCAGATCCTTGCGCAGCAGGGTGATGTCCAGCATGGTGTGTCTTTCGTGTTCTGCGCCGACGGCGGCCCTCGGAAGGGGGCGTCGGCGATGCATGGGGGAGTGTCGGTCAGCAGGAGCTCGACGAGGAGCTCATCCCGAACTGGGCGGCGCCCCTCCGAAGAGGGGGCGGCGCGACGATCAAGATCGGCCGGTCGTGACCTCGGCCATCGACTTGTCACCCAGCCCCATCGGCAGCGGGAAGCGCACGTGCTCCTCGACACCCGGCAGCGTGCGCACGGTCGTCGCGCCCAGCTCGCGCAGGCGCGAGATCACGGCCTGCACCAGCACGTCCGGTGCCGAAGCCCCCGCCGTGAGGCCCACCTTCGAGCGACCGTCCAGCCATTCGGCCTGCACGTCCTCGGCGGCATCGACCATGTAGGCCGGCGTGCCCAGGCGCTCGGCCAGCTCGCGCAGGCGGTTGCTGTTGGAGCTGGTCGGGCTGCCGACCACCACCACCACGTCCACCTGCGGCGCCATCACCTTCACCGCGTCCTGGCGGTTCTGCGTGGCGTAGCAGATGTCCTGCTTCTTCGGCTCGCGGACTTCGGGGAAATGCTGCTTCACGGCACGCAGGATCTCGGCCGCGTCGTCGACGCTCAGCGTGGTTTGCGTGACCACCGCCAGCCGGCTCGGATCCTTGACCCGCACGTGCGGCACGTCCGACACCTCTTCGACCAGGTAGATCCCGTCGCTGAGCTGCCCCATCGTGCCTTCGACCTCGGGGTGTCCCTTGTGGCCGATCATGATGAATTCGTAGCCTTCGCGGTGCAGCTTGGCCACCTCCACGTGGACCTTGGTCACCAGCGGGCAGGTCGCGTCGAAGATCTGGAAGCCGCGCGCCTGCGCTTCCTTGCGCACCGCCTGGCTGACGCCGTGGGCCGAGAACACCAGCGTGGCGCCCGCGGGCACCTCGGCGAGGTCCTCGATGAAGATCGCGCCCTTGGCCTTCAGGTCGTTGACGACGTAGGTGTTGTGCACGATCTCGTGCCGCACGTAGATCGGCGCGCCGAACTTCTTCAGCGCGCGTTCGACGATCTCGATCGCGCGGTCCACGCCGGCGCAGAAGCCGCGCGGCTCGGCCAGCACGATGTCCTTCATGTTCACGTCCATCGCCGTCATCACAGCACCCCGATCAGCTGCACCTCGAAGCTGACGGGCTGTCCCGCCAACGGGTGATTGAAGTCGAACAGCAACCAGTCCTCCCCCAGCTCGCGCACGACGCCGGCGTACTGCCCCTGGCCGTCCGGCGTCGGGAACTGCACGACGTCGCCGACGTGGTATTCCTCGTCCGGATCGCCCAACTGGCGCATCAGCGAGCGCTTCACGCGCTGCAGCAACTCGGGGTTGCGCTCGCCGAAGGCCTCGCCCGGCGCCAGTTCAACGCGGGTATGCGTGCCCTCGGCCAGGCCGACCAGGCGCGCCTCGATCGCGGGCGCCAGCTCGCCGGCGCCCAGCGTCAGCGTGGCCGGCAGCTTGTCGGCGAAGGTGTTGATCAGGTCCTGGCCGTCCGGCCCGCTCAGCCGGTAATGCAGGGTCAGGAAGGATCCTGGTTGAACGAGGGTCACTAGTCAGGGGGATTTTGGGAATCGAAGCGTGATTTTAGGCTGTAGCGCCACCTTCCCTCCTCCGAGTCCCGACATGACCGTTCTCCCTGACCCGAACGCCCCGCCCCGGCCGTCCGCTCCGTCGGTCATCGCCGAGCTGCCGCCCGAGGTCCGTCCGCGTGAGAAGCTGCTGGCTCGGGGCGCGTCCGCCCTCTCAGATGCGGAGTTGCTGGCGATCCTTCTGCGCACCGGACTTCCAGGGCGGCCGGTCCTGACCCTGTCGCGCGACGTGCTCGATAGCTGCGGCGGCTTTCGCGGCCTGCTGCGCGCACCGGCCTCCTCGCTCGCCGGGGCCAAAGGCCTGGGCCCCGCCAAGCGCTCGACGCTTCTGGCGATACTAGAGATCGCCCGGCGCGCCTTTCGCGAAGCGCTCGCCGACGGGCCGGTCTTCGAGTCCGCCGAAGCGGTGCGCGATTACCTCCGCCTGGAGTACGACGACAAGCGCGCCGAATGCTTCGCGGTGATGTTCCTGGACATCCAGCATCGGCTGATCGCACTGGAGACGCTGTTCCACGGTACCCTTTCCCATACCATGGTGTACCCCCGAGATGTGGTGAAACGCGCGCTGACCCTGGACGCCGCCGCGGTGATCCTGGTTCACAACCACCCATCGGGGCGTACCGATCCGTCGCCGCAGGACGTCCAACTGACCCGCGCGATGATCGAGTCGCTGGCGCTCATCGACGTGAAGGTCCTGGACCATTTCATCGTCGGCGTGGGCCAGCCCGCATCGATGACCGACCTGGGCCTGCTGTGACCGACCGACTGCGCAGCCTGCAAGACCTGCAGACGCTGCACCGAGAACTGAAGCTCCGCCAACGCGCGGAGGAGGAGCGCCGTGAGCGCGAGGCCGCGCTCGCGCGTCTGCGCGACGAGGAAGCCCGCATCTTCGAGCGCACCGTGGGCCAAGTCGTGCCGCTGCCCGTGTCCAACCGCGTGATCCTCAACGCGGGCCGCCCCGAGCCGGAGCCGCGCCAGCGCGAGCTCGACGAGCAGATGGCCTGGAAGCAGGCGCTGTCGGACGATTTCGACGTCGACTCGCTGCTGGAGACCGACGAGACGCTGTCCTTCCGCCGACCGGAGGTCTCCGCCGAATCAGTGCGCAAGCTCAGACGCGGCCACTGGGCGCTGCAGGCCCAGATCGACCTGCACGGACTGCGCCGAGATCAGGCGCGCGAGGCGCTGGGCACTTTCATCCACGACAGCGCCCGACGCGGCCTGCGCTGCGTGCGCGTGGTCCACGGCAAGGGCAACGGCTCGCCCGGGCGCGAGCCCGTGCTGAAGGCCCGCGTGCGCCGCTGGCTCGTCCAGAAGCAGGAAGTCCTGGCCTTCGTCCAGGCCCGCGCCAGCGATGGCGGCAGCGGCGCGCTGATGGTCCTGCTCAACAGCTGAGCGTCGCCGCTCTCCCTCCCCCTCGCCCACACGGGCTTTCCCCCTCCCCTGCCCCGCGTTGTTTTCCGGAACACGCGATTGCATCGCCCTGCCCGCATGGCTAGTCTGCGGACATGCCGGCGTAGTCGAGAACCGTTCTCAATCAAGACACCCGGCGCGATCTGCACGCAGATGGCGGCGCCGGAGATGCCTCCGGTGAATTGGACCGGCGAAGCGCTGTTCCGCGCCGTGGCCGAAGTGCAAGGCGGTCGCGTCGTCGCGGTGCAGCTCCAGACGCTCGGCGGCGCGATGGACGCCCGCACTCGCCGCGCGTTCTCCACTCAGTCCCGCATCAATGCAGCATCAAGCTGCCGTAGGGCGAGACCGGCGTCGTGAACGCCATCAGCAGGCGCTCGGGACGGAACTCGCCGACCGTATCAGCGCCCTGCCAGTGCGTCTCGATCGCATGCTCCAGTCCCTTGAGCACGCAGAACGACATGAAGGCGTGTTCCGCCTCCTCGCCGTCCATGTCCACATGCTGCAGCCGTACGCAGGCCGCGCGCAGGAAGTTCAGCATCTGGATGGGGCTGTCGCTGTCCGGGCAATAACCGGCGCAGACCTCGATGTCTTCCCGGGCGTCGTCGGACAGCCAGAGTCGGCCGTCGTCGATCCGGACATGCATCAGGTCGGGATTGGCGTCGATGCCGACCTCATCGTCGTGGAGCAGCGTGTACATGATGGTTGCAACGGTAGACGAAGGCGCATCGCCGTGTTCATCGGCTCCCCCGCCTGGAGCGGCGGCAGTGTCAGATATGCACGCTGAACAAGGCGTTTACATCATTTCGAGTCATTGCACGAGACGCATGCCGGCGGGATCGCGCCGTCACCGATCGACGCACCTCGACACAGCCGCCCGGGGAACGCGTGCATAAAGTCGCGCCTGCCTGACGCCTTCACACCTTTGCCGGCGTCACAGTTGGAGATCCCTCGTGACCTTGTCCCGTCGCACCTTCCTCGGCAACGCCGCCGCCGCTGCCGGCGCCGCCGCAGCCTCCACGCTGCCCTTGTCCAACGCCGTCGCCGCCAGTCCGGTCGGCGACGTGGTCGGCAAGATCACCGTGGGCTACCAGGGCTGGTTCGCCTGCGCCGGGGACAACGCGCCGATCAACGGCTGGTGGCATTGGGCGCAGGACTGGAGCCGCACGCCCTCCCCGACCAACCGCGCGATCATCTCGTGGCCCGACATGCGCGAATACGCCGCCGGCTATGCCACCGCCTTCTCCCGGCTCGGCAACGGCGGTCCGGCGACGCTGTTCTCGTCCCACGACCAGTCCACCGTCGACACCCACTTCCGCTGGATGCAGCAGAACGGCTGCGACACCGCCGCGCTGCAACGCTTCAATCCCAACGGCGGCGAAGGCGCCACGCGCGACGCGATGGCCCTGAAGGTGCGCAGCGCCGCCGAGTCCTACGGCCGCAAGTTCTACGTCATGTACGACGTGAGCGGCTGGCGCAACATGCAGCCCGAGATCAAGGCGGACTGGCTGAACAAGATGTCGGCGCTGGTGGCCTCCTCGGCCTATGCGCGGCAGAACGGCAAGCCGGTCGTGGGGATCTGGGGCTTCGGCTTCAATGACGACAACCATCCCTGGTCCGCCGCCGCCTGCCTGGACGTCATCCAATGGTTCAAGAGCCAGGGCTGCTACGTGATGGGCGGCGTGCCGACCTACTGGCGCGAAGGCAAGAACGATTCGCGCGCCGGCTACCTCGACGTCTATCACGCATTCAACATGATCTCGCCCTGGATGGTCGGCCGCATCGGCGACGCCGCCGGGTCGGACTGGTTCTACCAGAACGTCAACCTCGGCGACCAGGCCGACTGCAACGCGCGCGGCATCGACTACCAGCCCTGCGTGTTGCCCGGCGACCTGAGCGCCCGTCAGCGCGCGCACGGCGACTTCATGTGGCGCCAGTTCTACAACATGGTGCGCCTGGGCTCGCAGGGGATCTACATCTCCATGTTCGACGAGTTCAACGAGGGCAACCAGATCGCCAAGACCGCCGAGACCGCCGCCTTCGTGCCGTCGGGCTCCGGCATCCTGGCACTGGACGAGGACGGCACCGGCTGCTCGTCGGACTACTACCTGCGCCTGACCAACGACGGCGGCCGCATGCTGAAGGGCCTGTTGCCGCTCACGCCGACGCGCCCGACTCAGCCGGTGGTCGGCGCGACCCCGCCCGCGGCGCAAGTGGTGACGCTGCGCGCCCGCGTGAACAACCGCTACGTGACCGCCGAAAACGCCGGCGCCGCATCACTGATCGCCAACCGCGACGCCATCGGCGGCTGGGAGCAATTCGAACTGCTGGACGCCGGCACCGGCAACATCGCGCTGCGCGCGCGAGCGAACGGCAAGCTGGTCTGCGCCGAGAACGGCGGCGGCTCCGCGCTGATCGCGAACCGGACCGCGATCGGCCCGTGGGAAACGTTCAAGCTGATCCGCAACCCGAATGGCTCGGTGACGCTGCAGTCGCTCGCGAACAACCGCTACGTGACGGCCGAGAACGCCGGCGCCGCGTCGCTGATCGCGAACCGGACCGCCATCGGTCCATGGGAGCAGTTCGACCTGATCACCGCGGCGCGCTGAGGCGCGGCTGAGACGCGTCTCGCCTCAGACGTTGCGCATCCAGTCCGCCGTGTTGGCGAACGAAGCGGCCAGGCGCCGCTGCAGTTCGACGTCGAGCTCGCATTCGGCCATCGCCTGCGTCATCGCCGACATCCACTGGTCGCGCTCGGCGATGCCGATGCGATAAGGCATGTGGCGGGCGCGCAGGCGCGGATGGCCGAAGCGCTCAACGAAGTGGTCGGGCCCGCCCAGCCAGCCGCACAGGAACCAGAACAGCTTGTCGCGCGAGCCGTCCAGCGTCGTCGGATGGATCGCCCGCAGCTGCGCGAAACGCGGCTCCAGGTCCATCAGGTCGTAGAAGCGGTCGACGAGGCGTCGGACCGCGTCCTCGCCGCCGACCCACTCGAAGGGAGTCGCGGGCGCGGCGCCCGCGGGGGTGCCGTCGGCACCGGTCTCGGTGGAATCAGTCATCGGGGAACGGGGAGCGCAAGGCAGGAACGAGGACAGGAGCGGGAGTGGAAGCGGACACCCGGAACGGGCCGTATCAGGCGTATCCGGCGGAGTATTCCAGCACCTTGGTCGCGAGCCCGCGGATCCCCTGCGCCGCGTCGCAGCCGGGGTAGTGTTCCAGCAGCAGCTGCCGCTTGAGCACCGCCTGCCGGACCATCGGGTCGTTCTTCACCTCGCCGAGCAGTTCCAGCTTGAAGGCCTGGCCCGGCGTCGAGCCGACGAAGCGCTGCAGCACCTGCTGCAACTGGCCGCAGATCAGCTTGCCCTCGCCGGGCCGGTTGGCCTGGTTGACGACCAGGCGCACCAGGCGGCGCTCCTGCTGCGTGGCCAGCACCTTGATGGTGGCGTACGCGTCCGTCAGCGAGGTCGGCTCCGGCGTCGCGACGACGAGCACGTCGTGCGCCATCGACACCGAGAACAGCACCACGTCCGAGATGCCGGCGCCGGTGTCCAGCAGCACGTAGTCGAAGCGCGGACGCACGACCTCCAGGATGTGCAGCAGCTTGTCGCGCACGTCGGGCGTCAGCCGCGAGTACTCGACCATGCCCGAGCCCGCCAGCAGCACGTGGAAGCCGCCCGGCGCGGGCAGGATGGCCTGGTCCAGGGAGCAGCGGTCGGTGAAGACGTCGTGCAGCGTGAGCTTGGGGTGCAGGTTCAGCACCACGTCCAGGTTGGCCAGGCCGAGGTCGGCATCCAGCACCAGCACACGCTCGCCGCGCGCGGCCAGGGCCGCCGCCAGGTTGGCGGTGACGAAGGTCTTGCCCACGCCGCCCTTGCCGCTCGTGACGGCCAAGGTGCGAGCGCCTCCGCGGGCTTTCGGTGCAGCAGGAGCTGTTGTATTGCTCATTCACTATCCTGTTGCGTTACGGCGAACAACATGCCCTTTTCCTCGGCGCTCACCAGCGAGTCCACATGACTCTCGAGGCAGGCGCGGTTGCGGCCTTCGGCCTTGGCCCGGTAGAGCTGACGGTCCGCGCGCTCCGTCCAGATCAGCGTCGACGATCGCACCCACTGCGGCGCGAACGCCCCGCCGATGCTGATCGTGCAGGTCAGCGGCGCATGGCCGGCGCCCGCGCTGATCGCCAGCGCCTGCACCCGCTGCCGGATGCGTTCCGCGACCGTCACCCCGACCGAGGTCGGGCAGTTGGGCAGGATGATGGCGAACTCTTCGCCGCCGATCCGCGCCACCGTGTCCATCGGCCTCACCGTCTGCGCGATCGACTGCGCGACCGCGCGGATCACCAGGTCGCCGGCCGCGTGACCGTGCTGGTCGTTGACCGCCTTGAAGTGGTCGATGTCCAGCATCAGCAGCAGCGCCGGTTCCCCGGACCGCGCCACGCGGTCCACCTCGCGCGCCAGCGCCATCTCGAAGCTGCGGCGGTTGACCAGTCCGGTCAACGCATCCTTGCTGGAGAGGTCGCACAAGGCGTCGAGGATGCCCTGCAGCCAGAGCTCCGAATACGGTTCGGCGTCAGGCAGCATGGCCCCGGCCTGTTGCAGCAGTTGCAGGGCCAGGTCCAGGCGCAGCTTGTGGGCTGCTATGAGACTTTGCGGAGCGTCCAAGGTCGATTCGGGCAATTTCGAGGGCAGTCTAGCGGCTTCCCCCCCAAATGAGCGCGCAGAAAAGAGGGGATCCCCCCACCTCTTTCACACATCAAATGGGCCAAACACACTCAAACTAGCTATTGTCGACAATGGCGATCACCCGGTGCTACGGCATCTCCTCCTCGAATAAAACCAAACAGCCCCATGCGCCCAGGTCAACCGGTTTCCATCGCGGCCCCGCCCCAGGTGGAGGCGATCGATCATGAGTTCAGCTTCAGCAAGGCCGACTTCGAACGCGTCCGGCAGCTGATCTACCAGCACGCCGGCATCTCGCTGCACGACGGCAAGCATGCGATGGTCTACAGCCGGCTGTCGCGCCGGCTGCGCGACACCGGCTACAAGAGCTTCGCCGACTACCTCCAGTGGCTGGAGGGCGTCACCGGCCCGCAGGGCGACCAGGAGTGGCAGGAGTTCGTGAACTGCCTCACCACCAACCTGACCTCGTTCTTCCGCGAGGACCACCATTTCCTGTCGCTCACCGATGACCTCAAGACGCTGACCGGCAAGCCGATCCGCATCTGGTGCTGCGCGGCGTCGACCGGCGAGGAGCCCTACTCCATCGCCATGACCTGCCAGGAATCGCTGGGCGCCGGCAGCGGCGTTCAGATCGTCTCCAGCGACATCGACACCAACGTGCTGAACACCGCGCGCAAGGGCGTCTATGCGGCCGAGTCGCGCGGCCTGTCGCCGCAGCGGCTCAAGCAGTTCTTCCTGCGCGGCACCGGCGCCAACGAGGGCCGCATCCGCGTGCGCCCGGAACTGGCCAAGATGATCGACTTCCGGCCGCTGAACCTGATGCACACCACGTGGTCGCTGGGCGATCCCTTCCACGTCGTGTTCTGCCGCAACGTGATGATCTATTTCGACGCCCCGACGCAGCGCAAGGTGCTGGAGCGCATCCACAAGGTGATGCGTCCGGGCGGGCTGCTGTTCGTCGGGCATTCCGAGAACTTCACCGACTCCCGCGATCTCTTCCGCCTGCGCGGCAAGACGATCTACGAGCGCGTCGGCTGATCGCCGCCAACGATCCGCCGCACGACGATCCGAAGAACCTTCATTCAGCGACACCACCCCCATGACCCTGCCTTCAGCCTCCTCCGCGATGCAGCAAAGCGCGGCGCTGGCCAGCGCCGGCGCGGCCCGCGTGGCCCAGCTCAAGTCGGTGACGCGCAAGAACGGCGAGGCGTCGTTCTTCTTCTACGAAGCGCATTTCAAGAACGCCGCGGTCAAGGTCCTGCCCGGCGAGTACTTCGTCGACAACGACGACATCCTGGTCATGACCACGCTGGGCTCGTGCATCGCGGCCTGCCTGTGGGACCGGCACGCGCAGATCGGCGGCATGAACCACTTCATGCTGCCCGAGGGCCAGGGCGACTCGGGCCGCTACGGCTCGTTCGCGATGGAACTGCTGATCAACGAGATGATGAAGCGCGGCGCCTCCAAGAGCCGCATGGAAGCGAAGATCTTCGGCGGCGGCGCGGTGATCGCCGGCATGAACACGATCAACGTCGGCGAGCGCAACACCAACTTCGTCATCGACTTCCTGAAGCTGGAACGCATCCCCATCGTGTCCAAGGACGTGATGGACGTGTACCCGCGCAAGGTGTGTTTCCTGCCCAAGAGCGGCAAGGCGATGGTCAAGCGCCTGGCGCCCACCAACACCGAGACGCTGGTGCAGCAGGACCGGGCCGCGGCGCAGCAGGCGCAGCCGGTGGCGAGCACCGGCGGGTCCATCGACCTGTTCTGACACCGACGCATCACTGAGACAACACCGGGGCGGCAGCGCGGCAGCAAGGCCGCGGCATGCCCGGCAGTACCGAGGAGCAAGAAGACATGGCCAAGACCACCGTCGTCGTCGTCGACGATTCCGCGCTGGTGCGGAGCATCCTGACCGAGATCATCAACCGCCAGCCCGACATGCAGTGCATCGGCGCGGCGAGCGACCCGCTGGTCGCGCGCGAGATGATCCGCAACCTCAACCCCGACGTGATCACCCTGGACGTCGAGATGCCGAAGATGGACGGCCTCGATTTCCTGCAGCGCCTGATGCGCCTGCGGCCGATGCCGGTCGTGATGGTGTCGACGCTGACCGAGCGCGGCGCCGAGGTCACGCTGAAGGCGCTCGAGCTGGGCGCGGTGGACTTCGTCGCCAAGCCCAAGATCGGCGTGGCCGACGGCATCCGCGCGCTGGCGCAGGACATCACGGACAAGATCCGCATCGCGGCGAAGGCGCAGATCCGGCGCCTGCACGCGCCGGGTGCGGCCGCGGCGCCCGGCGCGTCCGGAACGGCCGCCGCGACCGGCGGCGCGACGCCGCCGCTCAAGCCCGCCTCGCCGATCGCGAGCCTGGGCCGGTTGTCGACCGAGAAGATCATCTTCATCGGCGCGTCGACCGGCGGCACCGAGGCGACCAAGGACGTGCTGATCAACCTGCCCGCCGACTGCCCGGCGGTCTGCATCACGCAGCACATGCCGGCGGGCTTCACCCGCAGCTACGCGGCGCGGCTGGACGGCCTGTGCAAGATCCGAGTGAAGGAGGCGCAGGACGGCGAGCGGATCCTGCCCGGCCACGGCTACATCGCGCCGGGCGGCATGCACTTCAGCGTCGAGCGCTCCGGCGCCAACTACATCGCCCGCGTGCAGGACGGCGAGGCGGTGAACCGCCACAAGCCGTCGGTGGAAGTGCTGTTCAACTCCGCCGCGCGCGTGGTGGGCCAGAACGCGCTGGGCATCATGCTCACCGGCATGGGCGCTGACGGCGCCAAGGCGATGAAGGCGATGAAGGACGCGGGCTCCTACAACCTCGTGCAGGACGAGGCGACCTGCGTCGTCTTCGGCATGCCGCGCGAGGCGATCAACGCCGGTGCCGCCGACGAGGTCCTGCCGCTGCACCAGATCGCCACCCGGCTGATCGAACGCCTGCGCAGCACGTCCGGCATGTCGATGAACCGGGTGTGATCACCGGCTGATCGTCACTTCCCGGCGGGGAGTTCCTCGCCGACCACGACACGGGCGCCGACGATGCGCCCGTTCGCATTTCCGCTCATCGGGCGCGGCCCTTCTTCTCTTCGTTGGCACGGTCGTTGGCTCGGTTGACGGCCGGCAGCGCACGTGCGGGCGCGACCGCCTGGCGATCGTTGGCCGCGGCGACCAGCGTCACCTGGCGCGCGGCCTGCTCGCGCGCCAGGCGCTGCGCTTCGACCTGCGCGACGCGCTGCTCGCGGGCGGCGATCTGCAGCTCGGCGTTGATGTCGTTGAATGCGTTGGCGTTGGAGACCAGCGCCAGCGCGGAGAGGATCGCGATCAGTACGGTCAACGCCGGGCCGATCACCGGGAAGCGGGACCACGGCGAATAGGCGTGGCAAGGCGCCGGCGTCGCGCGCGTGGCCAGTCGGGGTGCCTGGAGGCAGGCGGTGATGTCGGGCTCGTTCATGGTCGTTCCTTCGTTCATCGGGGGGAGTTCTGGATCAGTGCTGGTAATGCTAGATGCCCAACAGACGCCCTCCAAACGCTATATCCTTGCCTCCTTGAGTAGCCAAACTTTCCAACAAGTCGCTACAGTCGCCCTCGCTCCCCTTCCCGCTCCCCTTCCCGCTCTGCCGGAGGACACCCGATGCGACTCCCCCGCCTGCCGCTCCAGTACCTGGCCGCCTTCCGCGCCGCCGCGCTGCACCAGAACCTGCGCGCCGCGTCCGAGGAGCTCAACCTGACGCATTCCGCGGTGAGCCAGCAGATCCGCGCGCTGGAGTTGCAGCTGGGCTTTCCGGTCTTCGATCGACAGGGACGACGCGTGGTGCTGAACGCCGCCGGCGCCGCGCTGCTGCGCGGCGTGGAACGCGCCTACCAGGAGCTCGACCAGGGCCTGCGCGCCGCGACCTCGGCGCACGGCGTCGGGCAGCGCAGCCTGCGCGTGACGGTGCTGCCCTCTTTCGCGCAGCGCTGGCTGCTGCCGCGGCTGGGCCGCTGGCACGCGCGGCATCCCGAGGTGACGATCGAGATCGAGGCGACGGCCCGGCTGGTCGATCTGGAGCGGGAGAAATTCGACATCGCGTTGCGGCAGGGCCTCGGTCCCTGGCCGGGCCTGACGAGTGAACCGCTCTTCGACCTGTCGATGCTGCCGGTGGCGTCGCCCGCCCTGGCGCACCAGTTGATCGGGCAGCCGCTGGAGGCGCTGGCCCAGGCGCCCTTGCTCGGCGATCCGGCGCAGTGGGAAGACTGGTTCTCGCAGGCCGGCCTGCGGCGCCAGGTCGTGCCCGTCGCGATCTTCAACGACTTCGGCATCCTGCTGCAGGCCGCCGAGCAGGGCATGGGCGTCGGCCTGACGCGCGAGCTGCTGGCGGCGGATGCGCTGCTCGACGGCCGCCTCGTGCGCGTCGCGCCGCGACAGGCGATGCTCAAGGAGCCGCAGCGGTATCACATCGTCTACGCGCCGCAGTCGCGCGAGGAACCCGCCGTGCGCGCCTTCATCGACTGGCTGCACGAGGAGACCGCGCAGTCACGCGCGGCGCTGGACGGGTCGTCGACCTGCCTGGCGACGGGCCGCGTCACGGCCCCCGCCCCCGGCAAGGTCACGATGCCAGAAACAGTTCCTGCAGATCGCTGAGGAAGTCGAAGCCGCGCGGCGTCGCGCGGATCACGGCCGGATCGGGGTCGAGCAGGCCCTTCGCACGCCCGTCCGCCATCGCCTTGGCGATCGCCGATGGCGGCAGCCCGGTGCGTTCGAGGAAGCTCTGCATCGTCACGCCTTCGCGCAGGCGCAGCGCGTTGAGCATGAACTCGAAGGGCAGCTCGTTGCGGGCGACTTCGTTCTCGTTGGACACGGCCTGACCCTCGGCGGCCTTCTGCATGAAGGTCGCGGGATCGCGCCAGCGCACCTGCCGCAGCAGCCGGTGCGCGAAGCTGAGCTTCGTGTGCGCGCCGGCCCCGATGCCGAGGTAGTCGCCGAACTGCCAGTAGTTGCTGTTGTGCGTGCAGCGATGGCCGTCGCGCGCATAGGCCGAAACCTCGTAGCGCGACATGCCCTTCGCGCCGGTGCGCGCGGTGATCAGGTCCAGCATGTCGCTGGCGAGGTCCGGATCGGGCAGGTGATCCGGCGGCGCGTTCGCGAAGCGCGTGTTGGGCTCGATCGTCAGGTGGTAGACCGACAGATGCGGCGGATCGAAGGCCAGCGCGTTGTCCAGGTCCTGGTCGAGCTCCGCCAGCGTCTGCCCCGGCAGTGCGTACATCAGGTCGATGTTGAACGTGCCGAAGGAGCGGGCCGCTTCTTCGATCGCCGCGCGCGCCTGCGTGCCGCTGTGGATGCGCCCGAGCGCATGCAGTTTCGCGTCGTCGAAGCTCTGCACGCCGATCGACAGCCGAGTCACGCCCGCCTGCGCGAAGCCGGCGAAGCGGTCCTTCTCGAAGGTGCCGGGATTGGCTTCCATCGTGATCTCGCAGCCGGGCTCCAGCGGCAGCCGCGCGCGCAGGTCGGAGATCAACTCGGCGATCTGCTCCGGCGCGAACAGGCTGGGCGTGCCGCCGCCGATGAAGATCGACACGACGGCGCGGCCCCAGATCAGCGGCAGCGCGGCTTCCAGATCGGACCGCAGCGCGGCGAGGTACTGGCGCGCAGTCTCCACGTCGAGTTCGCGCCCGTCCCGGTATTCATGCGAGTTGAAGTCGCAGTACGGGCACTTGCGGATGCACCACGGCAGATGCACGTACAGCGACAGCGGGGGCAGCGCCGACAGCGTCAGCGTGCCGGGCCGCATCATGCGGATGATGTCGGCCACGGCTCAGTCCAGGTGCCCCGGATGCCCCAGGTGCCAGCTCTCGCGCATCTGGCGCAGCAGGTCCTGCGACGCGAGCGCGCGATGGCTCAGGCGGTTCTTCGCCTCGGCGCCCAGCGCCGCGACGCTCTTCCCGAGTCCGGGAATGAACAGCAGCGGGTCGTAGCCGAAGCCGCCCTCGCCTTCCTGCGCGTGCAGGATTTCGCCGTGCCAGCGACCCATCGCGATCAGCGGTTCCGGATCGTCGGCCGAGCGCACCGCCACCAGCGCGCAGACGAAGCGTGCGCGCCGGTCCTCGATGCCATCGAGCTTCTCCAGCAGCACACGGTTGTTCTCGGCATCGCTCTTCTCGCGGCCGAACAGCGTCGCATAACGCGCCGACAGCACGCCCGGCATGCCGCCGAGCGCATCGACCGCCAGGCCTGAATCGTCCGCCAGCGCCGGCAGGCCGCTGGCCTTGGCCGCATGGCGGGCCTTGGTCAGACCGTTCTCGACGAAGGTGTGGAAAGGCTCTTCCGCCTCCGGGATGCCGAGGCTGCCCTGCGTCACGAGTTCGACGCCCAGCGGCTCGAACAGTACCTGCAGTTCCTTCAGCTTCTTCGCATTGTTGGAGGCCAGGACCAACTTCATCGCTTGCTCCAATCGACGGAGATTACTGGGGATTCATCGGGTCTCCGCCCACGGGGCCGCCGGCGGAGTTCCCTGGAAAGTCACTTCAGGCCGAGCGCCTCACGCTGCGCGACGAGCAGCTCGCGGATGCCCTTCTCGGCCAGGTTCAGCAGCACGTCGACCTCGGCGCGCGTGAACGCGACGCCTTCGGCCGTGCCCTGCAGCTCGACGAAGTGTCCCGCACCGTTCATGACCACGTTCATGTCGGTGTCGCAGGCGGAATCCTCGACGTATTCGAGGTCCAGCAGCGCCTGGCCGTCCAGGATGCCGACGGAGATCGCGGCGACCGCGTCCTTCAGCGGCGTGTCGACGATCTTGCCCTGCGCGATCAGCCAGCTCACCGCGTCGTGGGCGGCCACGTAGGCGCCGGTGATCGCCGCGGTGCGCGTGCCGCCGTCGGCCTGCAGCACGTCGCAGTCGATCTGGATGGTGCGCTCGCCGAGCTTGGACAGGTCGAACACCGCGCGCAGCGCGCGGCCGATCAGTCGCTGGATCTCCTGCGTGCGGCCGGTCTGCTTGCCGCGCGCGGCCTCGCGGTCGCTGCGGGTGTGCGTGGCGCGGGGCAGCATGCCGTATTCGGCGGTGACCCAGCCCTCGCCGCTGCCGCGCTTGTGCGGCGGCACCTTCTCTTCGACCGACGCGGTGCACAACACCTTGGTGTCGCCGAACTCGATGAGCACGGCCCCTTCGGCGTGACGCGTGTAGTGGCGGGTGATGCGGACCGGACGCAAGGCGTCCGCCGCGCGCCCTTGCGGGCGGGTGGCGCTGCTGCTCATGGGAAATTCCTTTGACGGGACCCGTCGGCCGGGTCCTTCAATGACAGTTCAGTGGGGCTTCTTGCCGGCCTTGCGGATCGCGTCCTGGATCTCGCGCACGGCGGAATCGATCTCGGCCTCGTCGAGCTGCACGTCCTGGGTCGCCCCGTGGATCGTGGAGGCGAAGCCTTCCTGGTCGAGGTCCTGCGTGGAGATGGAATCCGGGGCGTCGCCCTCGCCTTCCCACTCCACGGCCAGGGCCGTGACATTGTCGCTGCGCGCGCCGGCCTGGCGCAGCGCCTGCTCGACGAGCTCCGGCACCGCGTCGCCGACCGAGCGGCTGTCGGACATGTGACGCAGGATGTCCACGTCGCTGACCGAGCTCCACAGCCCGTCCGAGCACAGCAGCATGCGGTCGCCGTTCTGCAGCAGCACGGGCCCGTTGACGTCGATCATCGGCTTGCCGGGGCTGCCGAGACACGTGAACAGCACGTGGCGGTTGAAGCGTTCGGCGCCGGTCGCGTGGCGACCCAGCGCTTCCTGCAGCTCGCTGTAGGAATGGTCGCGGGTGCGGGCGATCAGCTCGGTCTCGCGCAGCAGGTACATGCGGGAGTCGCCGCAATGCGCCCACCAGATCTGCCCCTGTTGCATCAGCCCGACGACGATGGTCGTGCGCGGCGTGTCGTTCATGCCGCGCTGCTGTGCGTAGGTCAGCAGCTGCTGGTGCGCGAGCAGCACCGCCGTCTCCAGGAACTGCGAAGGTTCCTTGATCACCGGCTGCGCGTCGCGCTGGAACAGCGCCGCGACGTTCTGGAGCGCCAGATGGGCGGCGACTTCGCCGTCCGGATGGCCGCCCATGCCGTCGGCGAGGGCGAAGAGACCGGCCTCGCGGGTATAGCAATACCCCATGCGGTCCTCGTTCTTCTCCCGTCCGCCACGGCGGCTCACCTGATAGACGGAGAACTTCACGCCTTGGCCCCGGTCTTCAGGTTCTCCAGCTGCAGCTTGAGGCGCTCGCTGAAGCTGAGCTTGGTGTAGCGACGCTCGGTCTCGCGCGACAGTTCCTTCTGCAGCGCGAAGACGCTCTGCGGACGGGTCAGCGGATCGAGCGACATGCACCACTCGGTCACTTCGAGCAGGTTGTCGGAATACACGTTGCGCAGGCGCGAGAGCGACAGCCCCAGGCGATCCTTCTCCAGGCGCTGCGGCGCGTCGTTGGGCGGATAACCCTGCATGCAGGCGTAGATGCAGGCGCCGATCGCGTAGATGTCGGTCCACGGGCCCAGCGAGCCGTCGCGGCGGTACATCTCGGGCGCGGCGAAGCCGGGCGTGTACATCGGCCGGATGAAGTTGCCTTCCTTGGACAGCACTTCGCGGGCCGCACCGAAATCGAGCAGCACCGCCTTGTTGTCGTTGGTGATGAAGATATTGGCCGGCTTGATGTCCAGGTGCAGCATCTTGTGCTGGTGCACGATGCGCAGGCCCTTGAGGATTTCGTCGAAGAGCGACCGGATGGTCGATTCGCGGAACACCTTGTCACGCTTCAAATCGCGGGCGGTCACGATGAAATCCTGCAAGGTATCGCCCTGCAGGTAATTCATGACCATATAGACGGTCTCGTTCTCGCGCAGGAAATTCAGCACCGAGACGACGCTCGGGTGCGAAATCTGCGCGAGGGAGCGGCCTTCCTCGAAAAAGCTGCGCAGCCCCAGGCGGTAGAGGGGCTGTTTCTCCGGTTTCACGCGAGGCGTGAGTTCTCCGGGAGATCGTTCTGCAAGGGACGACGGGAGGTATTCCTTCAGAGCCACCAAGTGATGGTCGGGGTCTTCGGCGAGATAAACGACGCCGAATCCGCCCGCAGCCAGTTTCTTGATGATCTGATAGCCCCCCACCACCGTGCCTGCGGGCAATGGCGCCGGTTTCGGCTTTGACATAATCGTGGTTCGATTTCTCTACCGATAGCTGATGCCAGTTTACAGCATGACCGGTTATGCCAGCGCCACGGCACAACCCGCGAACTCCGGCGAAACCCCTAGCCCGGCCACCCCACCCGCGGTCACGGTGGAGGCGCGCTCGGTGAACGGACGCTTCCTCGACCTGAGTTTCCGCATGCCCGACGAGCTGCGCTCGCTCGAGCCAGCGCTGCGCGAGCTGGTCTCGGGCAGCGTCAAGCGGGGCAAGATCGAACTGAGGATCAACACCCACAAGGACACCGACACGTCGTGGCCGAACCCGCAGCCAGAGCAGCTCAACCGGCTTTCGCGGCTGGAATCGCAGGTGCAATCCTGGCTGCCTAAAGCGCAGGGATTGAGCGTCCAGGAAGCGCTGAACTGGTGCAAGACCGGCGCGACCGGCGCTTCGGCGAATGACGAGACGGTGCTCGACGCAGCGCGTCAATGCATCCAGGGATTCCTGGAAGCGCGTGAGCGCGAAGGCGGGAAATTGGTAACGATGCTCAAGCAGCGCGTCGCCACTTTGCGGGACCTCGCCACACAGGCCGAGCCGCTGATCCCGGCGGCGGTGCAACGTCAGCGGGAACGTTTCCTCGAACGCTGGCAGGAGGCGCTGAGCGCCACCGGCGCCACGCAGACGATCTCCGAGCAGTCGCTGCAGGAGCGCGCCGTCAACGAGGCGGCGGCCTATGCGCTGCGCATCGACGTCGCCGAGGAGCTGACGCGGCTGCGCGCCCACCTCGACGAGATCGACCGCCTGCTCAAGAAGGGCGGCGAGGTCGGCAAGCGCCTGGACTTCCTGATGCAGGAGCTGCACCGCGAAGCCAACACGCTGGGCTCGAAGGCCGCGGCCATCGAGCTGACCAACATCTCGGTCGAGATGAAGGTCGCCATCGAGCAGATGAAGGAACAGGTGCAGAACATCGAGTGATCCGCCCTCCTCAAATGCCATTAAAATGCTTGTTATGAAGCGAAAACATAGATAGCAACCATAAAAATGGCATTTACGCTGGCGACAGCCCATGAGATCCTTGAGGCGCTTGGACAACGCGTCCGTGCGCAACGGCTGGCTCAGAAGCTGTCTCAGCAGGAGCTGGCCAGGATGGCCGGACTGTCGCTGGGCGCACTGCGCAAGTTGGAGAGCAACGGGCAGTCGTCCCTGGAGACGGTGATCCGCGTCGTGCAAGCGCTTGGACTGGTCGATGAACTGGAGGAGCTGTTCGTGCTCAAGCGCCAGTCCATCGCCCAGATGGAACAAGCCGAAGCCGCCGACCAGCGGCAGCGCGCGCCTCGCCGGAGATCCTCATGACACTCGATCTGCCCATCCCGTCGCCTTCCTGCGAGGCGCGATGAAACAACTCGCCGTCCACTACTGCGGGTGGGGCGAGGACTGGCCCTTGGGGCGACTGGCCGACGACGGCAGCAGGCTGCTGTTCGAATACCACCCCGATGCGTTGGCGCAAGCCTTGGAGCTGTCGCCGCTTCATCTCAAGCTGCGTTCCGCGGCCTATGGCGGATTCCCTCCGCACCAATACCAGCTCCCCGGCCTGATCGCCGACAGCCTGCCCGACGGCTGGGGCCTGCTGCTCATGGACCGCCTGTTCCGCCAGCAAGGCCTTCGACATCCCGGGCCGCTGGACCGCCTGGCCTTCATCGGCGAGCGGGCCATGGGCGCGCTTCGCTTCGTACCGGCCACCGCTGCCGATGTCGAAGAGCCGGATTGGACGCTGTTGGCGCTGGCCCAGGAAAGCGAACGTGTCCTCGCGGGCGACACCGGTGCGGCCTTGCGCGAGCTGGCGATGACCGGCGGGTCGCCGCAGGGCGCCCGCCCCAAGGCCCTCGTGCAGCATGACGTACGCACCGGCCAGGTCGGCACGCACAGCGACGCGCCCGGCGAGCCTTGGCTGGTGAAGTTTCCCTCGCAGAACGAGCACAAGGAGGTCTGCGCGATCGAGGCCATGTACGCGGACCTGGCCCGGGACTGCGGACTCGAAGTCCCGGAGAGCGCCTGAGGCGGCGTGACCAAACAGTTCGCGGAGGCCATGATCGACAGCATGGCTGAGCAAGCCGCAGCATTCGGTCGACGGGCAACGGAATTTCCGATCCGTCGGACCACCGTCAAGCTCATGATGTCGGCGGTCAACGCCTGTCTGCAGCGGATGTCGAGCCTCTGAGGCTCAGACGACCGCGCGCACCGCCACCCTCTTTCGGGGCGCGACTTCCCCCGGGATCACGGTCACCACCGTATCCAGCGCCTCGCTCGCCCGCTCCATCACCACGCGGCCGTCGGCCTCGACGACGGGCAGCGCCTGCGACGCGAAGTCGAGCCACCGTACATCGAGCTTCCCCAGCAAGACCTGGCGCTTGCGCCGCACGCGCTCGCGCAGCTGCGTGCGTTGCGCGGTGGTCAGGCCGTAGCGCTCCTCCGTCTGCACGCCGCTCCCGCGCGGGATGAACGGCAGCAGGCTCAACCGCTTCACGCCGAGCGCGAGGCAGTGATCCGCCATCCAGTCGAGCACCCACTCCCCGCCCGCGACGAGCGTCGTCTGCACCGTGGTCGGCACACGCGCGGCGAGCATCTCGCGCAGATGCGCGCTCGCCAGATCGAAGGCCGGTCGGCCGACGATCGCATCGTGATGCGCCTGATCGCCGTGCAGGCTCAGCTTCACGGCGGTGCCCGTCGCGCGCAGCGCGGCGAGGAGCCCTTCCGGCAGCGCGATGCCGTTGGTCGTGAGTCGCGTGGTGCATCCGCTGGCCCGCGCGTGGACGAGCAACTCGGCGAGACCCGGATGGATCGTCGGTTCCCCGCCGCAGAAGTGCACCGTCCGCATGCCGTGCGCGACGAGCCAGTCGACGCGTTGCTTCAGCAGCCCGACGTCCGGATGCACGCCGTCTGGCGGCGCGAGGCAGAAGCCGCAGCGCGCGTTGCAGTAGCGCGTCACGCGAAAGCACATCGTTGCCGGCAGTCGCGGATCCATGAGCTTGACTCCCTGGCCCGCGACCGGCGCTCCCACTGATGTACGGGATCGCCGGCGCCCTCGCGCGGCGCCTCTCAGCGCTGGCGACTTTCCGCGAGCATGTTGCAGAAGAGTGCGCCCTGCTCGATCGCGTCGTCAAGCGCGACGTGGGAATGCGGCAGGTCGTCGAACCAGCGCCTGGGCATCGCGCTCTTGGTGCTGCGGCGGAAGTCGCGTCGCAGCATCACCATGGCCATCGTCTTCACGTCGAGCGCCGAGAAGCTGAACGGGCTGCGCCCGGCGAAGCGGATCAGGTACCAGTAGACGAACATGAAATCGAAGGACGCCGGATACCCGACGAACACGGGCTGTCCGGGCAGCGCGTCCAGCCACGCGACGTACTCGGTCATCGCGGCCAGCGGCGGACGCGGATCGACGCGCGAGGCCTGCCACGCGTCGGGATGCTGGGCCCACCAGGCCATCGTGTCGGGATGGCCGGTGGCGTCGGGCAGCGTTTCCAGGTTGGCGGAGAAGGTCGACACGAGCGTCTTGTCCGCGAGGTACGCGGCGGAGCCGAAGCTCAGCATCGAATGCGGGCCGGGGATGGGGCCGTCGACCTCGACATCGGTGCTGACGTAGATCTCGGTGCGGGTTTTCTCGTTCATGGGATCGCAGTATCGACCGCCGCGAGGTGCTGGCGAAGCCACCGCGACACCTCGCCGCGACCGCGCTTGCACAGGGCGGTGTTCCAGTCCTTGCAGCGCGGCGGCGGAGGCAGCCGGCGCACGCGCGACAGCCGCGCCGCGTACACGGCGGCCTCGTGCTCGCCGGGCCGGTTGCCGTCGAAGGCCAGCCACGCCAGCCGATCCGCGCAGGCCTCGGGCAGCCACGGCGCCCAGCGCCCGATCGTGGCCAGGCAGCGGCAACCGCAGACGGCGAGCGACAGCGCGTCGAACAGGCCCTCGACGAGGATCAAGGGCTCGTCGAGCGCATCATGTCCATCGTTCGCGTCGTGCCAGGTTTCCCTGCGCTTCCCGATGTCCACGACGCCGCCGCCCGGGCCGATGGTCAGCATCTTGTCCTGACCGCGCAGCGTGTTCAGGTAGCGGCCGTGCACCGATACCATCGCGCCCGTGTGGTCGCGCAAGGCGACGAGCACCGCCGGGCGCCCGGCCCAGTCCGGATCGAAGCGCAACCCGGCTGCGCGGGCAATGGCCGAGGGGATGCCGCGACGCTCGACATAGTCCTGGCCTGGCGTGCCTGCCAGCGGCAGCGCCAGGGCGAAGCGCTCCGCCGGACGCTCACCGGAACCCGGCATGAGATGGGGATCGGCAGTCCTTCTCATGTGCCGATCTTCGGCCGCCGGCGGCGTTTTCACCAGCGATGGGGCGAGCACCGGTGACGGGCGCCATGACACGCCCCGGTCACTCGCCGGACGGCGGGTCACGGCCTGTCCCCTAAAATGGGCGGATGGAATATCCGGGCAATCTTTTCGTCGTCGCCGCGCCGAGCGGCGCCGGCAAATCCAGCCTTGTGAAGGCGCTGCTGGAACTGGACGCCAAGCTGAGCGTCTCCGTGTCGCACACCTCGCGGGCGCCGCGCGGGCAGGAGCAGCACGGCCGCGAGTACCTGTTCGTGAGCAAGGACGAGTTCCGCGCCATGGCCGACCGGGGCGACTTCTTCGAGTGGGCGGAGGTGCATGACAACCTCTACGGCACCTCGCGGGCGGCGATCGAGGCGCGCCTGGCGCACGGCGACGACGTGGTGCTGGAGATCGACTACCAGGGTGCGCTGCAGATCAAGCAGCTGTTCCCGCACGCGGTGCTGATCTTCATCCTGCCGCCGAGCTGGGATGAGCTCAAGCAGCGGCTGATCCGTCGCGGCGACACGGCCGACGAGGTGATCGCCAAGCGGATGAACACGGCGCGGCATGAGGTGGCGCAGGCCAAGCACTTCGATTTCGTGGTCATCAATGCCGTGTTCGAGACGGCAATTTTCGACCTGAAGTCGATTGTGCAGGCGCAGCGGCTAAAATACGCGACCCAACGCCGCAACCGGTCGACCGTCTTCCGCGCGCTCGACCTCATCGACGACGTTACCGAATAACCCCGACTCTCAGGAACCAGCATGGCCCGCATCACTGTCGAAGACTGCCTGACCAAGATCCCGAACCGTTTCCAGCTGGTGCTTGCCGCGACCTACCGCGCCCGCATGCTGAGCCAAGGCCACGCGCCGAAGCTGGAGTCGAAGAACAAGCCCGGCGTGACGGCGCTGCGCGAAGTCGCCAACGGCGACGTCGGCGTGGAAATGCTGCGCCGCGTGCCGGTCTGATCGCAGACTGAACGGCGACGCCGCCCGGCGCCGCCTTCGCTCAGGAAACGCCCCGCTCTGCGGGGCGTTGTCGTTGGTAGGTCCACTTCGGCGGCGCTCTTGTCCGGCGTTCGATCGCTGCGCCTGCATCCGACGCCTACTTGCTGCGCCAGAACCCGGCATCGATGACCACCTCGTTGCCGCTCTTCTCGTTGATGATCCAGAAGCGCGCGCCGTCGGGCGCGATGCGGTCGACCTCGCCGACGAGCCGCCCCGCAGCCACGCGCAGCCCGCGCGTGTTGAACGGGAAGTCCGGCGCCTTCGCCAGTGTCAGCAGGGACACCGCCTCGCGCGGATCGCCGGCCAAGCGCATGCGGTGCACGATCGGCGCGAGCACTTCGTTGGTCAGGTCCGCCGACGAGAGGCAGATCACCACCTTCGCCTGCGCGCGGCTCAGCGCGACGTTGAGCAGCCGGCGCGCCTCTTCCGTCTTCAGGAAGGGCTGCGTGCCGTCGGCCGGGTCGAAGAACACGACCGGGGCCTCGCTGCCCTGCGCGCGGTGGACGGTGCTGACCTTCACGCCGTCGTCGACGCCGAGCGCGTCCAGCCGCTGCCGGATCAGCGCCCGCTGCGCGCGGAACGGCGTCAGCACGATGAGCTCGTGCGGCGCCCAGTCGCCGCTCCCGAGCGCCTGAGCAATCAGCGTGGCGATCGCGTCGGCGGATTCGCGCCGGATCGGGCCGCGGTCCTTCGCGGACCAGAAGCCCTCGCGCGTGATGCGGTGCACCTTCACGTGGACGTCCGCCGGGACGTCGCCGAGCGCGCGCTCGCGCGAGCGCCGCCAGTCCTCTGATGCCAGCGCCTCCGCGGCGACACGCAGCGCGCCGTCGTAGAACAGGTCGCTCACCAACGCCCCGATCGGAGCGGCCATGCGGGACTGCTCGTCGAGCATGGCCACCGCGGCACCGCCCTGCCCGGCCTGCCCACCTCTCGGCATCGCGGCGAACGGCGATCGCCCCAGCCACTGGCGCGCGAGGCGGTCCTCGCTGCGCAGCACCGGCGAGAGCTGCTGCGGGTCGCCGGCAAAGAGCCGCGCGCGGCCCAGCGGCATCAGCGCCAGCGCGTGGGCCAGGCTCACCTGGCTGGCTTCGTCGAAGACGACGAGGTCGAACGGTGGTTCCCCGTCGGGCGAGAGCTCGCGCAGCGTCTTCAGCGTGAAGGCGGCGCGGGTGGTCGTCATCGTCGCGAGCCGGCATTGCGCGAGCACCTGCGGCGACGGGATGCCCGAGGACGGGATCAGATGCCCGCGTCCCTCGTAGGCATCGGCATCGAAGCGTGAACCTAGTCGCTGGACGGCCGGTCTGAGGTGCTCGCGCCGCCCCTTCTGCAGCGCCTTGTCGACGGCGATCGTCGCGAGGTCGACGGCATGGTTGGTCGTCGAGAGCAGCAGCACCCGCGCCGCCGGACGGCGATCGAGGTATTCGGCGAGCAGCACGCCGAGCGTGGTCGTCTTGCCGGTGCCGGGCGGTCCCCACAGGAAGGCGTCGTGGAAGCCGACGAGCTTCAGCGCCTCGCGCTGCGCGGGTCGCAGCCAGCGGAACGGCGAGCCGTCGAGCGTGGTCGGATCGGCCCTGGGTCTGGGCGTCGACAGGCCCGGCCAGCAGCCGGCGGCGCGATGCGCCCAGGTGTCGTCGCCCCACGCATCGGCCACGGCGCTCAGGAATCTCGGCGGATAGACGCGCAGCAGATGGCCTTCGCCCGGCGGCGGCGCGCTGGCGTTCTGCAGCACGAGCTGGTCGTCCTCGACCACGACGGCGCGCACGCTTGCCGCGCCCTTGACCGGCGCGCCCCACCAGGCGGAGGCGCCTTCGAGTCGCTCGTCGAGCAGCGTGTGCGCCGACGCCTGCCCCGGCCGCTGGCCTTCGGCGTACACGTAGTCGGGCTCGAGCGTCACGCGCCAGAGCGCGCCGTCGGCGCTGCTGCGCAGCACGCGGAAATCGTAGAACTCTGGCGTCGCGGCCAGCTCGGCGGCGATCGCCGCGCGGATGTCGGCCAGGGGCATGGGTCGCGACAGGAAGGCGGAACTGCGAAGGAGGCGGGACTATAGCGGCCCGTGCGACGTGCCCGTGACCGGCGGACATCGTCGACTCCGAAGAGAATGCCACCCCATGCTCGGCCTGCCCACCACCGCCACCGCCCCGTTCTGCCCCTCCGAGGTCCACGGCTCGATCGAACTGCGCGAGGGCGCGCCGTTGTGGAAGCGCTTGCTGCGCGTCGCGGGGCCGGGGCTGCTGGTCTCGGTCGGCTACATGGACCCGGGCAACTGGGCCACGGACATCGAGGCCGGCTCGCGCTTCGGCCATGCGCTGCTGTGGGTGGTGCTGGCGTCCAGCCTGGCGGCGATGCTGCTGCAGACCTTGTCACTGCGGCTGGGGCTGGTGTCGGGTCTTGACCTCGCGCAGGCCTGCCGCGAGCGCTACCGGCCCGCGGTGCGCCTGCCGCTGTGGGTGATGGCCGAACTCGCCATCGTCGCCTGCGACGTGGCCGAGGTGCTAGGCACGGCGCTGGCGCTGCACCTGCTATTCGGGATGTCGCTGCTGGCGGGCGTCGGCATCGCGGCGCTGGACACGGTGATCGTGCTCGGGCTGAAGGGCCGGGGCTTCCGGCAGGTGGAGGCGATCATCCTCGGCCTGGTGATGACGATCGGCGTCTGCTACGCGGTGCAGCTCTTCCTGATCGGGCCCGACTGGGCGGCGGTGGCGCGGGGCTTCGTGCCCAACGGCGTCGCGGTGCAGGACCCGAAGGCGCTGCTGCTGGCCATCGGCATCCTGGGCGCGACGGTGATGCCGCACAACCTCTACCTGCACTCATCGATCGTGCAGACGCGGCGCGTGGGGAACACGGCGTCGGCCAAGCGCGACGCGATCAAGCTGTCGACGCTCGACACGCTGGTGTCGCTGACGCTGGCCTTGATGGTGAACGCGGCGATCCTGATCCTGGCCGCGACGGCCTTCCACGCGCACGGGCACACCGAGGTGACGGAGATCCAGGACGCGTACCACCTGCTGGATCCGCTGGTGGGCGGCTCTATCGCGTCGGTGCTGTTCGGGGTGGCGCTGCTGGCGGCGGGTCAGAGCTCGACCTTCACCGGCACGATCGCGGGTCAGGTCTTGATGGAGGGCTTCCTGCGTTTGAAGATCCCGTGCTGGCAGCGTCGGCTGGCGACGCGCTTCCTGGCGCTGGTGCCGGCCTTCCTGGGGCTGCTGTGGTTCGGCGAGAAGGCGGTCGGGCAGTTGCTGGTGGCGAGCCAGGTGGTGCTGAGCCTGCAGCTGCCCTTCGCGATGTGGCCGCTGATCCGGCTGACGGGCGACCGCGCGGTAATGGGCGAATTCGCCAACGGGCCGTTGGTGCGGGTGCTGAGCTGGGGGCTCTTCGCGCTGGTGACCGGGGCGAATGCGGCCTTGCTGTGGTCGCTGGTCGGTTGAAGAGGAACGCCGTGTCGAAAACGGCGCGGGTCGATCGTCGTGGGGATGAGGTCACGCACTGACCCGACGATCACCATCCGACCAGGAGCGATTCATGAGCACCGAAGAGAAAGTCAAAGGACCCGCGTCGTACTTCCCGTCCATCGAGAAGAAGTACGGCCAGCCCATCGCTCACTGGATGGGCGTGCTGAAGGCGGCGGGGCCGATGAAGCACATGGAGCTGGTCGCGCTGCTGAAGACGGACCACGCGATGGGCCACGGGCATGCGAATGCGTTGGTGGCGGCGTTCTTGGCGAAGCAGGGTTGAGTGCAGGCGCACGGACCTCGTGCGCCGAACCGCTTACTTCGACGGCACAAGCGCGTAGGGACCACCGCGCTCCAGCGCCCGCTGGTAAGCGGGCCGCGCGTGGATGCGCTGCAGGAACTCGGTGATGCGCGGCTGACGGGCCGCGGCGCCGCCGCGCTGCACGGCGGCTTCGAGCGGGAAGCTCATCTGCACGTCCGCCGCGCTGAACTCGGCCCCGGCGAACCACGGGCTCTTGCCGAGTTCGCCTTCCAGGTAGTTCATGTGGTTGTCGATCTGCGGCTGCACGAAGGTCGCCTTGGCCTTCGCGGCGATGCCCTTGGCGATCGGCTTCACGAAGAACGGCACCGGCGCGCGCTCGATGCGGTCGAAGACCAGCTTGAGCAGCAGCGGCGGCATGGCCGAGCCCTCGGCGTAATGCATCCAGTAGCGGTAGCGCAGCGCGTCGGGCGTGCCGACGGCGGGCTTGAAGCGGCCCTCGCCGTAGCGGTCCACGAGGTACTCCAGGATCGCGCCGGATTCGGCGATCACCAGCCCGTCGTCGCTGATCACCGGCGACTTGCCGAGCGGGTGGACGGCGCGCAGTTCGGGCGGCGCGAGCATCGTCTTCGGGTCGCGCTGGTAGTGCTTGATCTCGTACGGGAGCCCAAGTTCTTCAAGCAGCCACAGGACCCGCTGCGAGCGGGAGTTGTTGAGGTGGTGGACGGTGAGCATCGGGGGAGTCTATGCGGGGCGAGGGGGCTGCGTCTGTCGCCGACGGAATAGCTCCCCTCACCCTCGATCACCACGTCGCGGCGTCCAAGCCGAGCCGCCGGGGCATTCCGTGCCAAGGAACCAGAGTCCACGCTGCAGTGCGTCCTCCGATTCAGGAAGCGCCTTGATGATGGACATCACCTGTTGATCCACGTCGCCGGGCATTGGCGTGTCGGTGAACAACACGACCAGCTTCACGTCCCCTTCCTCCACAAGCCGCTTGAGGACATGGAAGAACAGCCGCTTGCGCTCCTCGTAGGAGCCGCCCTCCTCCTCCAGATGAGCCCATACCGCGTCCAACTCCATCCCTTCACAGTTGTCGCGGATCTCTTCGAATCTCTCCTGCTTCATGTGTTCCTCCATGGCCACGAACTGTGCACCCCACGCCTCTGTCCTTAACGGCCGCTGGGTGTTCAGCAATGCTTTCACGCCGCAGAGGCGAGGCCAATCGCGAAGATTCTCGATACCGAAACGGGAAACACCTGGCATCGCTGCTGCACGACCCGCAAGTTGGAGGATCGACTCGCAAAAACTGGCTAGCGCTTCCGGGTGCGACGCCAGGAAAAATATCTTCCCGTTATCCGACGAACATTTCAGCTCTTTAGGAGGTTATCTCTCCAGAACCGATACGCCAACAATAAACCATCACTAGATTCACTTCCATCCACAATCCCGAAAGAGAAGGAAGTTGCAACACGAACGGGATTTATTATCCGCCTCACCTCTCCGCCAATTACGGGCTGCCCAAAATCTGCGGATTTCTTGTTTTCAAGCAAATGTACCCAGGTCACGCCTGGGTTATTTCGAACCATGATCTCCCCGTAATACATTCCGACCGCGACAATCATCTCCCTGGAACGATCTGAAAAATCCCACGCAGACGTCTTAAGCCCTTGCCACTCCGGAGATTTCGGAGAAGGCAGCAGCATTCCTTCAGGACTCAAAATTTGCAAAGCGCTCTTCATCCACTCCCCGAGCGCCGGCAACGAATTTTCATGAAAACTTGCGGGCCACTTTGAGAAGCCTTCAGTCTTCCATATCAAGCCAAACAATTCATCCAGGCTGTACGGAACATTTTCGATGAATGCCCTATAGAAAGCCCACAGATCTTCCTTACTCGATTTGGCAAAAATCGAGGAGTGCGCATAATAGTTTTGAGTAAATTTCATGGCTTGTGCACGACGTAACCAATACCCGCCTTCTTCAACTCATCGAGCAGATCTTGGCTCGCTCCAGCCCGCCCGGTAACAGGACTCTCATAAAAATGCTAAACGACACCCTTGAGGTCCTTCGCCGCAATAAGTTCCACGTCCTTTTTGATCTGAAGCTTTACATCTTCGGACAACGTAGTATATCCCACCTTGGATTCATGACCAACGTTGAAAGGATCCACTTGGTCAACCACGCGTCGGCCCATAGACGTGTCAAAGGTCTTCTGTGACTGACCGCCAAGCTTCGCCAGTTCCGCCTCACCAACAGCGCCCGTTGCTCCAATATTATTCGGTTCATTCGGAGATATCACTCTAGCAGAGCCATCTTCCTTAAGAGTGTAATAATTTCCGTTGCTTCCAATATAGATTTGAGATCCTTCGGCGTCACGCTGACCAGTAGGTTTATATTGTTGATTGCTGCCGAATCCTGACCCACCGACCGCACTGATTTCCGTTCAAACCTGACCCACGTATGAACCCTAGCCTGCCGCAACTTGCGGCAGGAGCATTGGAGTGATTGACGTGGCGACACTAAGTGTCATCAGGCGATGGGCCCTGCGTGAGCAGTTGTCCATCCGAGAGATAGCCCGGCGCACCGGCCTGTCTCGCAACACCATCCGCAAGTACCTGCGCAGCGACGACAAGGAGCCGTCGTACGCGAAGCGCGAGAGCCGCAGCCGGCTTGATCCGTTCGCGGAGAAGCTGGCCCAGTGGCTCAAGACCGAGTCCGGCAAGAACCGCAAGCAGCGGCGCACCTTGAAGCAGATGCACGCCGAGCTCATGGAGCTCGGCTACGACGGCTCCTACAACCGCGTGGCCGCCTTCGCGCGGGACTGGGCGCTCAAACGCCAGGAAGCCCAGAAGACCACCGGCCGCGGCACCTTCGTGCCGCTGGTCTTCGAGCCCGGCGAGGCCTTCCAGTTCGACTGGAGCGAGGACTGGGCCGTGCTCGCCGGCGAGCGCACCAAGCTGCAGGTGGCGCACTTCAAGCTCAGCCACAGCCGAGCCTTCTACGTGCGGGCCTACCTGCTGCAGACCCACGAGATGCTGTTCCCACAACCACGCCTTCCGCGTGTTCGGCGGCGTGCCCAAGCGAGGCATCTACGACAACATGAAGACCGCCGTGGACAAGGTCCTGAGCGGCAAGGCGCGCGACGTCAATGCGCGCTTCGCCGCGATGGTCAGCCACTACCTCTTCGAGGTCGAGTTCTGCAACCCAGCCTCGGGTTGGGAGAAGGGCCAAATCGAGAAGAACGTGCGCGACGCCAGACACCGGCTCTGGCAGCCCGTGCCGGCCTTCCCCTCGCTGGACGCCCTCAACGTCTGGCTGGAGGAGCGCTGCAAGGCGCTGTGGACCGAGATCTCGCACGGCAAGCTACCCGGTACCGTGCACGACGCCTGGCAGGAGGAGCGACCGCTGCTGATGCAGCTGCCGCGCCCCTTCGACGGCTTCATCGAGCACACCAAGCGCGTCTCTCCGACCTGCCTGGTCACCTTCGAGCGCACGAGATACAGCGTGCCGGCGTCGTACGCCAACCGGCCGGTGAGCCTGCGCGTCTACGCCGACCGGCTCGTCGTCGCGGCCGAGGGCAACATCATCTGCGAGCACCAGCGGTTCATCGACCGTCGACACGACACGCTCGGCAAGACGATCTTCGACTGGCGTCACTACCTGGCGGTGCTGCAGCGCAAGCCCGGCGCGCTGCGCAACGGCGCGCCGTTTGTCGAGCTGCCGCAGGCCTTCAAGCGGCTGCAGGCCGAGCTGCTTAAGAAGCCGGGCGGTGACCGAGAGATGGTCGACGTCCTGGCGCTGGTCCTGCACCACGAGGAGCAGGCGGTGCTGGCAGCCGTCGAGCTGGCCCTGGAGGTCGGCGTGCCGACCAAGATGTACGTGCTCAACGTGCTGCACCGGTTGGTGGACGGGAAGACCGAGCCGCCACCGGTGAATGCTCCGCACGCGCTGCGCCTGACCAACGAGCCGCAGGCCAACGTGAATCGTTATGACGCCTTGCGCGAAGAAAGGAAGGTCCGCAATGCGTGACTCAGCAACCAACGGGCTTATGACCGCGCTGCGCGAGCTCAAGATGTTTGGCATGGCGCAGGCCGTGGGTGACTTGGCCGAGCAAGGCGCGCCGGCGTTTGAAGCCGCGCAGCCCTTCCTGGCGCAGCTGCTCAAGGCCGAGTCCGCCGAGCGTGAGGTGCGTGCCGTCGCGTACCAGCTCAAGCAAGCCAAGTTCCCGGTTTACCGTGACCTGGCTGGCTTCGAGTTTGCACACAGCGAGATGAACGAGGCGCTGGTGAAGCAGCTACACCGCGGCGAGTTCATGGACCGGGCAGAGAACGTCGTGCTGGTCGGCGGGCCGGGCACGGGCAAGACCCACCTGGCCACCGCCATCGGCGTGCAGGCCCTAGAGCATCACCGGCGACGGGTGCGCTTCTTCTCCACGGTGGAACTCGTGAACCTGCTGGAGCAGGAGAAGCTGAACAACAAGACCGGCCAGATGGCGCACCGGCTCGCCCACATGGACCTGGTGATCCTCGACGAGCTTGGCTACCTGCCGTTTAGCTCATCGGGTGGTGCGCTGCTCTTCCACCTGCTGAGCAAGCTCTACGAGCGCACCAGCGTCGTCATCACAACGAACCTGAGCTTCAGCGAATGGGCCAGCGTCTTCGGCGACGCCAAGATGACCACGGCCTTGCTGGACCGGCTTACGCACCACTGCCATATCCTTGAAACCGGCAACGAGAGCTACCGGTTCAAGAACAGCTCTGCGCAACCCACTCCGAAGGAGTCCAAGACCAAGAAGTTACCCACAGCCTGAGCCTCAAAGGCTCGAACAAGGGTGGGTCAAGATTGGATGGAAACGGTGGGTCAGGATCGCGTGGGAATCAACATTTCTAGGATTTCCCAAAACCCCTCCACTTCATCGAGCAACCTGAGCCAGAATGTTCTTCCAGTCGTTATCACTAATATTTTTTTGGAAGAATTTTGACCGTATCAGCGCCAATTCAAACCGCATGATTTCCAGCATCTGCCCGGTATCTTCGCCCATCGCCTCGCGGAAGGATGGTGCTCGATAATCCGGAGCCCGAATGACATCGAAGTACTGATCAAATTGATCAAGCCGGCGCTGCCCATCGATTGCGTTCAAATTTTCCGGCTGAACACTTTCCACAACTGCGCCAAGCCATTCCCGAAGCCGATTCACCAGCTTGAAATTTCGCTTCACTTTAAGCAATTCTTGCGCCCTCTGCGCGTCTCCGGCGATAAGCATCCATTGAATCGAACGTAAGTAGCCCCCTTGCACCTGCGGATTTATCCAATCCTTGCCTTTGTTCAACAGGTGAAAAGCAGCCAGTTCCTCAGCACAATTTTTCAAGATGCCGTTGTCGACTTTTCTATCATTGAGCATCGCGTCTGAAAATTCCAAGATTACACGCACTGTCGCGTGATTTCCGGGAAATATGGATGAATGACGCCATCCCTTAATTGTGTTATCTGACACGATCTCAAATCGCGGATCGGCCAATGCACGTAAAGCAATTTCGCGAGCCCACCCGAGAAGTAGCTTTGCCTCACCGCTTTCCCAGGCGCTGACACCGACCCAAACGCCGAAGCCGAAGTAGCCACTGCAAGCGTGCGCAGGCATAGATTGACGTTCCCACTCTTCGACCACTCCCTGAACCCTCTTTCGGGCAATCAGTTCATAGATTCCCTTAGGACCAGCGAGTGATTCATCAATCAACCGTGTCCAAGTCTCTGAATACATGGGATTCATCCTCCACCAGCTTTTTTGAAGGTCACAATTCTAGTCGGCTTAACCCCAACCCGGGACACCAATGTATCTGAAAATCGACTTGCGGCCCCTGCTGCAACGTCTGGCCCAACGTACAACTCTACTTCGTAGGTCTTCCGCTCCAGCTGCTCTCGAAGCGCCTGCCTCATGCTGGCGTCGGCAATCTTATCAATTTCAAACGACAGCTTATCGATATTCCTATTGAGGGTTTTAATACTATTCTCGCCAAATGCGGTGAGCGCAGAATTCGAAGACTTGGCCTCGCCAATTACCAAAACTGGATTTCCATCAACCATTTTGACATATGCGAGATCAAAACCTTGGTTGCCCGGAATCTTGGTATCAAAGGTAACAATCAAGGAGTTGCCAACGCTATCGCGGACAAATAATCGCGCTGACGTTTCCAGTGCAGCCCCTGTGTCCTTGATTCCCGGCCCCACGCTATAGGAATACCTGGGCGCCGCGTCAAATGTCGGAATGGAATCGCCCCGCCGATCAAAAACAGCCAAAGACGGCGCCATACTTGGCGTATTGGTGCCGTGATAGTTTTCTGGCAGATCAATAAACGCTCCCCCCGCGCGACTCACCAATCACGGAAGGACTTTTAATACCACCGCCTTTCGACAGCAGAGCGAGTTCAGTACCGACGGCGCCGCCACCACTCAGAGTTCCGCTAAAAATGGACCAAACGCCGCCAGCCGTATCACCGTTTTCAATTTGCCTGACGCCTCCCCCGATCTGAACTGCGCCGTCCGCCATGGCGACACCGCGCGCGAACCAACCGACCGGCCCTGTGACGACTGATACGGGCAGCGATCCGATGTTTGCTTGCCATTCGTGAGCCGCTTTGCTCGGGCTGGAAGTCTCCTTTGCAAACTGGGGATTCAACATTCGAATCAAGCCAGCTTCCGGACTCATGGCGTACACGAAGCCGCCATCGTTGAAGACATTGTTCCCCTTGTCTGCCGCGTCTTGCTTGAGGAAGGCACATTGCATCGGACTGGCGGACGAGCCACAGACCTGCTGCAAGGCGATATCTCGCTGGCGGGACAACAGCCCAAGATCTGCCTGCCGACTGCATGCCGATTGATCGCCTTTCGCGCAATCAGCGGCCGCCGCCTCGTACTGCTCCTTTTCTGACAATCGCATCAGGCTGGGACGCTTGTGGTTCAGATAGTTGTTCACCACCTGATTCCCCGCCATCGCCGCGCCGTTCCCGCCGCCAACGACCGCGCCGACCGCAGTTCCTGTCGCGGCAATGACCAACTGCTGCGCTTCCTCGGATAACCCGAGTCCCTTGACCGCGTCGTCGATCGCCTTCACGGCCGACGCCGAGACACCCGCGCCGACACCCCCGGCCACGCCACCGCCGAGCGCGCCCAGCGCCGCATGCGCCGCCACGCGGTACACCCCGCCCTCCGCGTACTTGGCCGCCTCCACCGGATCGCTCTTCTCAAGCTCCTTGAACTTGCGGTCCATCTGCGTGCCGATCTCATTCGCGATCCGCGGCAGCGCCTGCTGCGTGATCTGCATCTGCGTCTGCACTTCGCTCATCAGCGCCTGTCCGTCCCAGCTCTTCTTCAGCGCGCCGCTGTTGTCCTTCTCGCTGGTGACGTCACGGTTCAAGCCTGCCACCGTCGTTGCGGCGTCCTGCCCCGTCAGTTCCTTCTGCTTGGCCGCATCGGTGATGGTGATCTCCGCGCCGCTGATGCCGCTGCCCGTCGTGCTGCTCGCACCACCGCTCACGCTGCCGATGCCCGGGGCGAAGCCCGGCTTGGTGCTGGACTTGCCGTCGCCCTTCTTCTCTTCGTCCGTCTTCTTCGACGGCTGATCCCCCACCTTGCTGCTCACGCTCGCGCTGACGCTGATCCCGCTGGCCTTGTAGCTGTCCGCGTTGTCCAGGTCGCTGTGCGTCAGCGAGCCCGTCACCAGGCTGTTCTTCTTGTCGTCGACCGCCTGCTGCGTGCTCGCGATCAACCCGCCCTTCAGGTCGGTGTTGCCCTTCACCGTCAGCTGGAACCCGCCGTCGCCCGCGGCGATGCCGCTCTGCTCCGTCACCGACGCGAAGTTGCCATTGGCCTTGGCGTTGCTGTAGCTGCCGCTCACCGAGCTCGCGCCGTAGCAGAACGGCGGGATGCACAGGCTCACGCCCACGCCCGCGCTCTGCTGCCTGGCCGCGTACGCCGCCGTGTCCTGCACGCTCTCGATGTTGAGGTTGCCGCCGATGTCGGCGCTGACCTTGCCGCCCGTGACCACCGCGCCCTTGAGCGTCGTGTCCCCGCCCGACTCGATGCGCACCTGGTCGCCCGAGACATGCGTCAAGGTCTGGCTCACCGAGGTGCCTTCCGCCTTGCCCTTGGCCTGGTTGGCCGCGGCCTCCAGCGTGAACCCGTTCTGCGTGCCGCCGAACGCGTACGAGACACCGATGCTCGCGCCGCTGCTGCTGTTCTTGCTGTTCAGCGTGCTGCTGGACTGCGCCGCCAGCAGATCGACGGCGCCATCGGCCTTCAGCGTCGTCTTCCCGTCCGCCTTGATGTCGGAGCCAACCACCTGCAGCGTGCTGTCCTTGCCGTCGCCGGTGGCGCGGATGCTCACATCGCCCTGCCCCACGATCTGGCTGCCCACGGCCGTGGTGCTCTGCTCGACGCTGCTGCTCTCGCTCTTGGACGTCCCCAGGCTCACGCCGACCTTGACGCCGGTGCCCTTGGTCAGCGTCTGCGCCGCATCCACCGCATCCTTGGCCGCCAGCGCCGCGCTCATGCCCGCCAGCGCCTGCATGCGCGGGTCGCTCGTCTTGCCGCTCGCTTCCGCCGCGCCGACGGCGCTCTGCACCGCGCTCACGATGGGCACGCTCACCGTGCCGCCCAGCGCCGCCTTGCTGAACGTGCTCGTCTGCGTGCTGTCCGCGCTGTCCTGCGCCGCCTCGATCACCACCTTCCTGGCCAGGATGTCGATATCCCCGCCTGTGCCGTCGGCCGCCTTCTGCGCCAGCACCTGCGAGCCCGTCTGCGTGTAGCGCTCGCCCGCGGTCAGCGTCACGTTGCCGCCCAGGCTCGCGACCTGCGAGCCCGTCTGCGTCGTGCTCGACTGCTCGCCGGTGCTGCTCTGCTTGACCGTGCCCACCGCCGGCTGCCACGCGCTGCCGATGAAGCCGCTCTTCTTGCTGCTCGAGCTGCTGCTGCCTTCCTGCGTGTTCTCCGCCGTGCCGATCGTGAGGTTGCGCGCCGCGTGCATCAGCACGTCCGAGTCCGCCACCACCGTGGCACCCTGCAGCGCGATGTCGCGCCCGGCGTTGGCCACCAGGCTGCCCGCGCTGATCGAGCTGCCCACCGACTCGGTGACGTGCTGCGTCTGATTCTGCGCGCCGCTCTGGCGGGTCAGGTGGGTCTGGCTAGAACAGGTCGCGACCGGCGTCCAGCGTCGTCAGTCCGTCCGACTTGACCTGCACGCCCTGCAGCAGGATGTCCTGCTTCGCCAGCACGGTCACCGTGTCGCCGTTCAGCGTGGTGCCGATCGCACCGGTCTCGTCGACCTTGCTGCGTCGTGGTCACCCGCTTAATCGGTGCATTATATTATTTACATCCAAACTATCCCTACTCGCTCACTTCGCGTTTATATGAAGCAAATTTTCCTTCACCCTGATCAATGTGAACGCGGTCACACTGCGGGCAGCGATACACATCAATTTTCTGTGAATCAACCAATGTGTAGAACTCATCCGGAGTAATCGCCGGCTGCTGCTCGATACGCCCTGCAATTTCCTCGACCCTAGCCTCCGAAAGAAGCAACAATTCATATGGCGGCGATCCCACCGAGAGGTTCATGACACAACCACAAGGGCAAGCAAATTTCGGCACACCTTATCAATTTCATTAAATCAAGTTATTGAAATCATACATATACTCATCCAGTTCCTCGCCGGACCATCGATGTCCGTCCAACGCATCCATTGTGATCAACCCACCGCCCTCGTCGAGCGATCCTGGCTTTTCAGAACGTAAGATATAAAACATAGGATTCTGCGATAACGTCCTTCGATCTTCTACAAGCTGCTCAGATTGTGACTGATCGAGTATTTGACTCAGTGGAACCCGAGGCAAATCTCGATACTTTACAGGAATATTAAAAGCTGTCACGCCATTGCTGCGGAAGTGCGTAACGATCGCCACACCTTTCAACCGACCAATATTCAACCCCAAATATCCAGAGTATTCCTTATTAGGATCGGGAGAGAAGCCTGATTGAAAGATTCGAAGCTGCCTAAGGAGAACCGAGTCTCCCCGCAAAGGGCCAACCAAAAAAATATCACACGGAATATTCTTCATGAAAGTCACGGTTTTGGTTGAATGAAAACAACTCGGCCGGTAAGCGACTTGGCGAGTTCTTCAATGGAAATTGAGTAACTGGATCCCGAACCAACAGGATGAGGATCTCGGATGAAAGCTCGTCCGTCGAAAATACCGTCAACGACGACTGCATGTGAATTCGCGCCGCCTTCCCAAACACTAACAACAGCCTTCGCGCCTTTTTGTGATGCGTCTACAATCATTTTGACATCCGCATTCTCGGCGTATCTCGCAGTGCCACTAAAGCCCAGGCTCTTCAGCCCTTCCGGAATATTTGAGAAACGCGTCCCGTTTTCAGTCGTCCCCAATGCATCCCGGATATAAGCCTCCGGAATGTCCCCTAGGTCGGCGGCCATCCTGCAGCTCGCAGCGCCACAAGAGTAGGTCTTTTGCTGTGCCAGTGTTGGTTGTCCGGGGCTATAGGGTAATTGATCGACGCCGTCCAAATATTTCGCTTTTGCAGTTCCTTGACCACCCATCTCGGAGGCTGTTGCTACCTTGCCTTCGATTTTTCCCGCAGCCGATCGCGCGGCCTCAGCAACTTCCTGGGCCACCTCAGACGCATTCCGCGCAGCCGCTTTCAGCTCATCAGCCGTTAACTTGCTCACCACCTTCCCGGCAGCCAACGTTCCACCCGCAAGAGAGGCACCGCCTAGGGCATCTCCAGCTGCAACATCAGCAGCAATGATCCCCGCTCGGTTCAGACACAACACAGGGTTGGCAATGCAAGCCTGGACCGACATCCGCGCGCCCGCAGCAATTGCCGGCGCGCTGAGGAGGAATTCAGTCGCATAAGCGCCAACAGCGACACCGCCGAGCAACAACCCTACTCGCTTGGCCGCTTCTGCGTCGCATCGCCCTGGATTGGTGTCACACATGTACTTCGCCGTGACCGCCTGCGCAACGTCCTGTCGATACTTGGCGTTGCCCGCCAGTTTTTCCCCAACAGATTGAAGATCAGCAGCCCCGGCGAAGTTGTCAGTCAGTTGGCCGCTCCGGATGAGTGCCATCTGTCGTTCACGGCCCTCTGCAACCTTGGTCTGCAGATCGCTGCAGGTCTTCAGGATGTCGCACATTGCCAGCTCGGCATCCTGCACTTTGCTCAGCTGCGCGTACTTCGCAAACACTTCCTTTTCGCACTTCGCATCGCCCTTGCAAGCCGCTTTGTCCTTCGCCAGTTCATCCCATTGCTGGTGGCTCAGATAGTTGTTCACCACCTGATTCCCCGCCGTCGCGGCACCAGTCCCTCCGCCGACAGCCGCCCCCACCGCAGTGGCCGCAGCCGCAGTCACAAGATCGCTGACGGCCGCCGGTAGGCCCATCCCCTTCGCCGCCTTTGCAATGTCAGGCGTGAAGTAGGCCGACGCCCCTGCACCAACACCTCCTGCGATGCCGCCACCGAGCGCGCCCAGTGCCGCATGCGCGGCGACGCGGTACGCTCCGCCTTCGGCGTACTTCGCTGCCTCGACTGGATCGCTCGTTTTCAGTTCCTCATACTTCGCCTGCATCACCGTGCCGATCTCGTTCGCGATCCGCGGCAGCGCCTGCTGCGTGATCTGCATCTGCGTCTGCACTTCGCTCATCAGCGCCTGTCCGTCCCAGCTCTTCTTCAGCGCGCCGCTGTTGTCCTTCTCGCTGGTGACGTCACGGTTCAAGCCTGCCACCGTCGTTGCGGCGTCCTGCCCCGTCAGTTCCTTCTGCTTGGCCGCATCGGTGATGGTGATCTCCGCGCCGCTGATGCCGCTGCCCGTCGTGCTGCTCGCACCACCGCTCACGCTGCCGATGCCCGGGGCGAAGCCCGGCTTGGTGCTGGACTTGCCGTCGCCCTTCTTCTCTTCGTCCGTCTTCTTCGACGGCTGATCCCCCACCTTGCTGCTCACGCTCGCGCTGACGCTGATCCCGCTGGCCTTGTAGCTGTCCGCGTTGTCCAGGTCGCTGTGCGTCAGCGAGCCCGTCACCAGGCTGTTCTTCTTGTCGTCGACCGCCTGCTGCGTGCTCGCGATCAACCCGCCCTTCAGGTCGGTGTTGCCCTTCACCGTCAGCTGGAACCCGCCGTCGCCCGCGGCGATGCCGCTCTGCTCCGTCACCGACGCGAAGTTGCCATTGGCCTTGGCGTTGCTGTAGCTGCCGCTCACCGAGCTCGCGCCGTAGCAGAACGGCGGGATGCACAGGCTCACGCCCACGCCCGCGCTCTGCTGCCTGGCCGCGTACGCCGCCGTGTCCTGCACGCTCTCGATGTTGAGGTTGCCGCCGATGTCGGCGCTGACCTTGCCGCCCGTGACCACCGCGCCCTTGAGCGTCGTGTCCCCGCCCGACTCGATGCGCACCTGGTCGCCCGAGACATGCGTCAAGGTCTGGCTCACCGAGGTGCCTTCCGCCTTGCCCTTGGCCTGGTTGGCCGCGGCCTCCAGCGTGAACCCGTTCTGCGTGCCGCCGAACGCGTACGAGACACCGATGCTCGCGCCGCTGCTGCTGTTCTTGCTGTTCAGCGTGCTGCTGGACTGCGCCGCCAGCAGATCGACGGCGCCATCGGCCTTCAGCGTCGTCTTCCCGTCCGCCTTGATGTCGGAGCCAACCACCTGCAGCGTGCTGTCCTTGCCGTCGCCGGTGGCGCGGATGCTCACATCGCCCTGCCCCACGATCTGGCTGCCCACGGCCGTGGTGCTCTGCTCGACGCTGCTGCTCTCGCTCTTGGACGTCCCCAGGCTCACGCCGACCTTGACGCCGGTGCCCTTGGTCAGCGTCTGCGCCGCATCCACCGCATCCTTGGCCGCCAGCGCCGCGCTCATGCCCGCCAGCGCCTGCATGCGCGGGTCGCTCGTCTTGCCGCTCGCTTCCGCCGCGCCGACGGCGCTCTGCACCGCGCTCACGATGGGCACGCTCACCGTGCCGCCCAGCGCCGCCTTGCTGAACGTGCTCGTCTGCGTGCTGTCCGCGCTGTTCTGCGCCGCCTCGATCACCACCTTCCTGGCCAGGATGTCGATATCCCCGCCTGTGCCGTCCGCCGCCTTCTGCGCCAGCACCTGCGAGCCCGTCTGCGTGTAGCGCTCGCCCGCGGTCAGCGTCACGTTGCCGCCCAGGCTCGCGACCTGCGAGCCCGTCTGCGTCGTGCTCGACTGCTCGCCGGTGCTGCTCTGCTTGACCGTGCCCACCGCCGGCTGCCACGCGCTGCCGATGAAGCCGCTCTTCTTGCTGCTCGAGCTGCTGCTGCCTTCCTGCGTGTTCTCCGCCGTGACGATCGTGAGGTTGCGCGCGGCATGCATCAGCACGTCCGAGTCCGCCACCACCGTGGCACCCTGCAGCGCGATGTCGCGCCCGGCGTTGGCCACCAGGCTGCCCGCGCTGATCGAGCTGCCCGCCGACTCGGTGACGTGCTGCGTCTGATTCTGCGCGCCGCTCTGGCGGGTCAGCAGCGCCGTTCCCATCAGCGTTTCCATCGGCCCACCCGACAGCACCATCGCCTTGCCCAGCGTGCTACCCAGGCCGCTGGCCTGCTTGAGGGTCTGGCTGAAGCTCGTCGAGTCGCGCGTCTGTTCCGCGCTCTGCAGCAGCAGGTCGCGACCGGCGTCCAGCGTCGTCAGTCCCTCCGACTTGACCTGAGCGCCCTGCAGCAGGATGTCCTGCTTCGCCAGCACGGTCACCGTGTCGCCATTCAGCGAGGTACCGATCGCGCCGGTCTCGTCGACCTTGCTGTACGTCGTGGTCGTCGTCTTCTTCAGCAGGCTCTTCTTCGTGCGGTGCGCCATCTCCTCCACGGAGGCCGTCGACTCACCCGCCAGCAGCGACACGTCGCGGCCGGCGCTGAGGGTCACCGCGCCTTGCGTGCTGGTGACCTGCGCCGCCGTCGCGCTCAGGTCCTGGCCCGCCTTCAGGATGACGGCGCCCTGCGCCTGGATGGTCGTGCCGACGTCCTGGCTCTGGCTTGAACTCAGGAAGTTCTTCGCATCGAACGTCGCCCGATCGCTGCTCGCCGTCTTCACCGTCCCCAGCTTCAGATCCCGTCCGGCATCCACCAGGATGCCGCCGTCGGCGCCGCCGGTCTGGCGCAGCTGCGCCGCGTCCAGCACCACATCCTGCCCCGCCTGCAGCACCATCACGCCGCCGGCGTTCAGGCTCGCGACGCGGCTCAGCACCGTGCGCTGGCTGGTGTCCGTCGTGCCGCTCGCCGTCGTGCTCGCGACCACCAGGTCGCGCCCCGCCGACAGGCTCAGCGTGTCCGTCGCCGTCAGCTCGCCGCCAATGTTGCGCAGGTCCTCCTTCGCGCTCAGCGCCACGCTGGCGCCGCGCATGCTGCCGCTGTTGACGATGTTCTGCGCGGTCGCGCTCAGCCCGCCCGTCGCGCGCAGATCGCCGCTGTTGTCCAGCGTCCCGCTCAGCGCCAGGTTCACCCGGTCGCCCGCGATCAGCGCGCCCGTGCCCTGCAGGTCGCCGTCGCGCGGCAGCAGGTAGACCTGCGGCACCAGCACGCGCTGCGTCGTGCCGTCGGCCAGCGTCACCGTCTGCTCCACCAGCCACACCAGGTCGCTGGTGAGCTGCGACATCTGCTCCGCCTTCAGCGCAACACCTGGCACCAGCTGGTGCTCCTTGGCGAAGGTCGCGCCGTTGGTCAGCAGCGCGCGGTACTGGGACTCGTCGTCCGCATAGCCCGACAGGTAGCCCGTGCCGGTCAGCTGGCCGATCTGCTCGCGCACCCGGCGCTATCGATTCAGCTACCCCCTATTGACTTCGCTGAATATTCCGGAAGGTCCGCGGCGATCAACTCATGCACCAGTTTTAGTAATCATTTCGAACACAATTGGCCAAGTTTGAAAGACGTCCGCACCGGAGCGAATCCGTTGCCAGATCAGCGCCAATTCCGCCCGATAACAATGTTCAGGCCAAGCGGCATCATCATTGAACGTCTTTCCATTACTGGGATTTTTGATCTCTCCAAAGTATTCCTCAAAGTAATCAAAACCGCTCTTTAACTCACCATCCGAGCCTTCACCGAGCCCAAGCCTCAAAAGAATTGACAACAATTCAAAGTGCTTGGGAAGCACTCCGAATTTACGTTTCACGGATAGCATTTTGCGCGCCGCACCCCAGTCGCCGCAAATCATCAACAAGCGAACGGCATACAAATAGAGCGCTTGGACGACTTCATCATTCCACTCTTGCCCTTTTGAAAGCAAAGCCGACTCTGCTATTTCCAATGCGCTTTTCTTGAGTTCAGCTTCATCAATGGCTGCTTCAGCCAGAATTGCCGAGGCAAAAACCTTAACTGCCCTTACCTCCCCACGATTTCCAGGAAAAGTTGGGGCATTCATCCATCCGCGCGATCGATTTTCGGAGGTGACGACAAAACGTTCATCACCCAGTGCCCTGGACGAAGTTTCGAAAGCCCAAGTCAAGTATTTTTGGGCAAGCGGACTGCGCCAGTCCCAGAGACAAATATAGAGGGCATAGCCCAAATATCGATGACATGGCCCCTCTGGCGAGCTCAACCGATTCCAGATCGCGAAGGGTCCGCCACGCGCCTCCAGCGCATCCGCGGCATCAGACATTCCTCCTTGTCGAGAAACGTCCTGTTGAATCCTTTCACTCCAGGAGTTGGGCATATAAACAGTCACTCAAGACCCAGAGAGGAATCAATGATCTTCTGTTTATACCCATGTTCACCTCGCGGGCGCGGATTTACCTCAAGTGAAATCATCTGACGAGCAAATACCAAATGATTCCCCATTGAGAACGACACTTGCATTTTGCAGCTTTCAAAAAAACTCAACAGGCTCTCCGCAACCAGCTTTTGCCGCAACGGATCGCACGAATAGGCCAAATAGACCATATCTTGCTGGTCTTCAGGATCCCGGAAGAGATCTAGTGCGATCATTTCACTTTCATATAATCCAGATCGAAACAACAGCACGTCCCCTGCCCCGATAGGGGTTTCGTCGATGTAGCGATTACACAAATCAACGAAGTCAACAGAAATTTTTGCGTCTGCTAGCAACTGGGCCAGTTGATCTTTCGGGACTAGCTGATCATCGATCTCCGTAACGAGATCCCAAACTGAAATGTGGAGTAAGAATTCGCCTGCAATCAAGGACATGAGAATTTCCTTACTTCTTTTGCTTCGGAGCGGACTCTGGGGCTGGAGCAGGGACAGGAGTATAAACAGCCCCCCCGGCTCCAGACATGCCCGTAAGCGGGTTAGAGATAAGCGACGAGCCATTCGACGGTGTCGTCGGAGCTATTTTAGATGGCTTGAATGCAATATCACTATTGTCAAAGATCTTAACCGTTATGTTCGGGTAACGTTCCATAAATTTCTCTGCAGCGTTTGAGCAACTACTGCACGCAACGCGTTCGGTGACGATGGTGATCGTTCCTTTTGCCGAATAATTAGCCCCCAGTATAGCCGCAACATTATCAAGAATCTTATATTCCGAATCTGTATTTCTGGAAAGCATGCCGCCCTGCACGTTGGGAACGGAGGAATACGGGAGAGAATCATCCGCCCGCCCCACAACCTGCCCAATGGTTTCGCTGATTCGACTACTTGCAACCATGCGAGACTGGACACCCGGAATATCAATGTTTGCCGCAGCAACATTTCCCGAGCGTCGAAGATCGCTTGTCGAGAATGTCAACCTCGCATCCTTGATAGCTTGGATAAGACCAACACGTTCGAGCGTTTCGCCGACGGCTGCCTTTGTAAGAGCGCCTGGCGCGTTGACAATCAGATCAACGAGAGCCGAGCCATCTTTACCCAACTTTGTAGCAGCACCGCGAACCACTTCTTCTTTTGTTATGGAAGTTAGAAGTTGAAGAACTTGGAGATCGATCATCTGAACACTCGACGGATCGTCCTGGTACAGCACGCGCGCCTGTTGCAATCCTCGGATCGCGTCATCAAAAGCCGTAAATTTCGCGGCACAGTTGGTACCGCAAGGCCCCGCCATACTCAACGCTTCGGTTACCTTAACTGACGCTTGTTCTGCAGGCTTGCCCATTCCAAATCGAGCCTGCTGCTCCGGAGTGAAGGAGCCATCGGCATTTCCGAGCAACTTGTAGTTTGAGCGCTCTGCGGCGGTCGAAACAAAATCAGTCCGATCGGCCCGTTCGGCAATGAATTGTTTCGCGTAGGGATCGCTTATTCCACCCTGCAAAGCGGCATTGTCGACCATTGCATATCCGGCCGAGAGCAGTCGCTGATACGCATCTTCGGGCGAAACAGATTCGCCGGTCTTTTCCCTGATGTATTTTTGATAAGCCGACACTTGTCCTTTTATCCAATCGCGTTCGGACTGGTGGAGCTGCCGGTTGTTGTAGTCCTGATTGATCGCAGCCACCCCGCCGTCAACACCCACCGCAGATCCGACGGCCCCGACAACAAGTCCAGTAGCCAGTTTCGCAAGGCCGTCGGCGAATCCAGCGGCACCGCTGCCGTCGGCATCGCTGACGCCGACGGTCACCAATTTGTTCTTGATCGCGCTCTGTAGATCATTGATCGCCGGCGCGGCCATGGAACTGGCTGCTGCCCCGAGCGCGCCCGACAGGTCACCTGTCAGCCCCCCGACCACCGCATGCAAGGCCGCCCTTGCCGCCCCACCCTCTTTCCACGCGTCGTAGTCCGCATTCACCTGCGGGTCATTGAGCGTCGTTCGAGCGACGTCGACGGTGTATCCGCTCTTCTCCATCTGCGCGAGCCGCTGGCTTTGCTCTGCATTCAAGATGTCTTCGGACCCCTTCAAGGCGAGATAAAGCTCCGCGTCGTCGTGTGCCTTTGTCTTCGTGGCAGCAAAGTCGGCCACCTCCTTCGCCGCCTGCGCCCCAAACTCCGCGACGATCTGCGCATTCACCTTCGCCTGCTGCGCCAGTTGCTGCCCGTCCCAACCCTGAGCCAGCTTGCCCGCCGTCGCATCGTTGGTCGCCCCGCGATCCAGCTTGTCGAGCGCGGCCTGGCTCGCCGCATCCCCGCTGGTGATCGTCGTGCTCCCCGCGCTGATCGTGCTGCGCGTCGTGCTACGGTCGTCGTCGCTGTCCTTGAACGCGCCAGCCATGCCGCCGCCCGTCCCCGCACTCACCATCACGGCGCTCGCCTTGAACTGGCTGCGGTTCTCGATATCGCTCGTCGTCAGCGTGCCGGTGCTCAGGCTGTTGTTGCCCGCATCGATCGCCGCCTGGCTGCTCGTGATCGCCCCACCCTTCAGGTCGGTGTTGCCCTTCACGTTCACCTGGAAGCCGCCATCGCCCGCGCGGATGCCCGCCTGCTCGCCAACCGCCGCGAAGTCCGCGGTGACCTTGGACTGGCTGAAGTTGCCGCTGGCGCTCGAGCCGTACCCGATGGTCACGCTGCCGCCGGCGCTCATGCTCTTGCTGTCGAACTTGGCCGTGTCCTGCAGGCTTTCGATCTTCAGATTGCCGCCAACATCGACGCTCACCTTCGGTCCGCTGACCACCGCGCCCTGCAGCGTTGCGTCGCCACCGGACTCCAGCTTCACCGAGCTGCCGCCCGTGACCTGCGTCGTCGTGAAGTAATTGTCCGTGCCGTCGGAATTGCCCTTGGACACACTGGCCGAAGCCGTGAAGCCCAGGCTGTTCTGCTTGCCCAGCGTGACGCCGATGCCCACCGACGCACTGGTGCTACTGTCCTTGCTGTGCTGCTCGCTGCTGTTGCCTGCGGCCATCAGGTTGATCGCGTTGTCCGCCTTGATCAACACGTCCTGGCCTGTCAGCGCACTGCCGCGCACCGTCACGTTGGAATCGGCGCCGCCGCCGCTCGCGATCAGGCTGAGGTTCTTGCCCGCAGAGATCGCGCTGCTCACGGCCTGGTCGGACTCGTTGTGCTGCGTGCTCTTGCTCTGCGAGCTGCCCACCGTCAGGCTGAGTCGGATGCCGGCGTTCTGGTTGGCCTCGTTCATCGCCTCGCCGAGCTTCTTGATCTCATCGACCGCCTGCATCGCCTTGGAGATCGCCGTCGCCGCCGCGAGCGCCTTCATGCGGTCATCCTGCGTCTGCGTGACGTGCTCGGCCGCCTTCGTCGCATCCATCGCGGTGCTGATCCCCGGCGCGCTCAGCGCCAGCGTCACACCGGCCTGCTTGAACTTCGTCTCGCTGTCCTGGGCGGACTTGTTGCGCGCCTCCTCGATCTCGATCGACTTGGCCTGGATCGTCACGTTGCCGCCCGGCGCCTGCACCTCCGAACCGATCTGCTTGTACTTGCCGCCCGCGAGGATGTCCACGTCGCCGTTGACGCTGCCCACCATCGAGCCCTGGTTGGTCTCCTGCGTGGACTTCGTCGCCTGCGACAGCTCCTGCTTGCCGATCGTCACGCCGATCCCGCCGCCGCTGAAGAGCCCCGACTTCACCGTCTTCTTGAACTGCTCGGTGTCCACGGAGTTCGTCACCCCGTCGATGGTGATGTCGCGATCCGCGATCAGCTTCGTGCCGTTGTCCGACACCGCCTGCGCCGCGGCCAGCGTGATGTCGCGGCCCGCCACGATGTTCACCGTGTCGCCCGACACCGTCGTGCCGATCGCCGTCGTCTCGTCGGTCTTGTTGTAGGTCGTGACCGTCTTCTTCTTGAACAGACTCTTCTTCGTCTTCTGCGTCATCTCCTCGACGACCGAGTTCGCCTCGCCCGCGAGCAGCTGCACGTCGCGACCCGCGCCCAGCGTCACCTCGCCCTGCGCGCTCGCGATCTGCGCCGCCGTGGCCGTCAGGTCCTGCCCCGCCTTGAGCACGATCGCGCCCTCGGCCTGCAGCGCCGTGCCCACGTCCTGGTGCTGACTCTCCTTCTTGTAGTTGTTGGCGTTCTTGATCTCGTCGCGCGAACTCGAGGTCTGCACCGTCGTCAGCGACAGATCGCGCCCGGCCTGGATCAGCACGCCGCCGTCCGCGCCTGCGCCGTCGGCCCCGCCCTGCGTGATCTGCACCGCCTGCATCGTGATGTCGCGATCGGCCTTCACCACCATGACGCCGCCCGCGCTCAGCGAAGCCACCTGATCCAGCACCGTCGCCGTCGTCGTCACGTTGCCGCGCTTGGTCCCGCCGCTGGCCGTGGTCGTCTCCATCACGATGTCGCGACCCGCCGTCAGGCTCATGTCGCCCGTGGCGCTCAATGAACCACCGATGTTGCGCAGGTCGTCCCGCGCCGTCAGCGCCAGCGTCGTGCCGCGCATGTCGCCCGTGTTGGCGATGTTCTGCGCGGTGATGTCTACCACGCCGCCACGCACGTCACCGCCATTGGTGAAATCGCCGCTCAGCGCCATCTCCACGCGGCCGCCCGCGATGAGCGAGCCGCTGGGCAGCAGGTCGCCCTCGCGCGGTACCAGGTACACCTGCGGCACCAGCACGCGCTGCGTCGTGCCGTCCGCCAGCGTCACCGTCTGCTCCACCAGCCACACCAGGTCGCTGGTGAGCTGCGACATCTGCTCCGCCGTCAGCGCAACACCTGGCACCAGCTGGTGCTCCTTGGCGAAGGTCGCGCCGCGGGTCAGCAGCGCGCGGTACTGGGACTCGTCGTCCGCGTAGCCCGACAGGTAGCCCGTGCCGGTCAGCTGGCCGATCTGCTCGCGCACCAGGCGCTATCGAATTCCGCTATGCCTGTTGACTCACCAAGTATTCCTGGAGGCCAGCCACGCTCAAGTTACGCACCAGTTTTAGTGATTGCTTCGAACACCATGGGCCAAGTTTGAAAGGCGTCCTCGCTGGAGCAAATCCGTTGCCGAATCAACGCCACCTCCACCCGATAGCAATGTTCAGGCCACGCAGCATCGACATTGAATGTTTTTCCATTGCTGGGAATTATGAGCTCTTCAAGATATTCCTCAACGTGGTCAAAATCGCTCTTTACCTTGCCATCTAAACCTTCACGGCGCCCAAGCCTCAAAAGAACTGACAACAATTCAAAGTGCTTAGGAAGCGCTCCGAATTTGCGTTTCACGAACAGCATTTCGCGCGCCGCATCCCATTCACCGCAAATCATCAATAAGCGAACGGCATACAGATATCGCGCCTGGATTACGTCATCATTCCACGCTCGCCCTTTTGAGAGCAAAGCCGATTGAGATATTTCCAACGCGCTCTTCTTGAGGTCGGCTTCATCAATGGACGCACCCTCCAGCACTGCCGACGCGAAGGCGTTAACCGCTCTTACCTCCCCACGATTTCCAGGAAAAGTCGGGACATTCATCCATCCCCTCGATCGATTTTCGGGGGGAATGGCAAAGCGTTCATCACGAAGAGCCCTGGACGAAGTTTCAAAAGCCCAAGTCAAGTACTTTCGGGCAAGCGGACTGCGCCAATCCCAAAGACAAATATAGAGCGCATAGCCCAAATATCGCTGACAAGGCCCCTCCGGTGAACTCAACTGGTCCCAGATGGCGAAGGGCGCACCGCGCGCCTCCAACGCATCTATTGCATCAGCTATACCTCCTTGCCAATGAATGTCTCGCTGGATCTTTTCATCCCAGGGGTGACAAATATAGCTAGTCACTCAACCATTTCCTAACATGGGAATACATGGCGATTACTCTTCCAATTCTTGCCAAAAGTAGAATTTGGCTCACCCGCCGCAGTCCACGTCTGCCCCATCAGCCGCCGCTTCTGCCGCGCTCAAAAAGGGGCACGGCACTTTGCTGCGGCAGTTTATGGTCTCGGCGAGCCATTGGTCTGCAAAAAACTGCCCACACTCTTGCAGCATCGCAGCGATCCAGATTAGTTCAATCCCCACCATGCCTTGCTAACTCGTGTGCGACGAAGTCAGGATCCACTTGCTTCAGTACCGAGATCGCGTCTTCAACCTTCCAATGATGAAATTCGCGATTCTTTAATATTTCATGCAGGTAATTCCTGACATCCGGGAGCAGTTCGATCAATTTTGCATGCAGCAGCAAGAATTGAAGTGGCACCTCAAATTGAAGGACGGACGCATATTCAATCAACCGCCTCAAGGTTAGAACAAGCTCAGTCCTCAATTCTTCATTTATATTTGCGTCCAGAGATTTCGCCCAGAAACTCTCCAGTGCCATGAAAATTCTTGTATAGGTCTCATCGTATAAGCGAAGCCTATGGGGGAACCACTCAAGGTCCTTCCCTTTGCTAATCTCCACGAACAAACGCAAGAACTCGAATCCCGACTTTTCACCCCAGCTCGCCAGAAGCAGTCCTGCGCGTAGTCGAACGTACTCATCTTCGGCTACCAATAAATGTTCAAGCCGCGGAATTCGCTCACGCGGAATATCATCAAAATCCAGTTCGGCAGGTTCGTCCGTATAGTCAACACCGGCCGGAATTCGCTCCAGAAGGTCTTTTTCGTCTGAAATCATGGCTTCTTGGGAGGTTGAGAAAGGGGTTTAGGTACGACTGGCGCTATCGGCGCAACAAAATATCCACCCGGCACGCAGCCCTTGATCAGGCATTCCGAGTCGCGCACCGCATTCTGCAGATCCGATTGCGCGCGATTCAAACGTACAAGATTGTCATTCGTGGGGCTTTTATCATATTTCATCTGAGCTGCATCGATTTTCAATTGCAAATCGCGCTGCACGACCTGGGGCGCGAGGATCTGCGTCTGATCCATCGATATTAGGCCGGAGTTCAAATCCCGCTGCATCTCCCGAGTATCGATTGTAATCTTTTGCCCACCGTAGTTCTTAGCAGACTCAGCCCCGGACGCATCAGTCGTTGAAATATAGGGAGTTTGGTTTGGATTACTACCCCGCACGTGTGTTTGGACACTTCCACTTCCGTCGGGATTTGCAGCAACCAAGTTTCCATCCTTGTCGATAGAGGCCTTCGGATTGCCCTTCAAGTTGACTGATGAATAGAAATCATAGTCCTGACGGATCACCTTCTCTGGAACCTGGATGGGTGCCGGAGTATTTATATATTGCTGTGCATCGTCCACCCGACTGTTGAGCTCGACCTTGACGCGCTGGAGCACCGCTGCCTGCTCCTGAGCAATCCTATCGGCAGCTTTAAGTTCATTGATGGTATTGCGCGTTGTATTCGCAAGGGCACTGCCCCCAGTAATTCCCGACGCCACCCCGACTGCGAAGTTCCCCTGCTGCTTGTTATTGGCTCCAGCGCCGACTCGATCCAGCATATCCATTCGGCCACTCGCCAAGTCGGACCAAATTGAGCTGCGAACCCAATCCGCGGCTTGATCCAATTTCTGGCCGGCTGGAATTTCATCAATTGCCTCCGACGCCGACCGCATATCAGAAAACTGCGCTTTGTACGCGGCAATCAATATTTCGGCGGAATAAGGTCCCGACTTGGACTTTTGAACCGCCCATGCTGAAATCTCAGTATCGGACGGAAGGAAACTCTTCACCGCCGCATCCGCCTTCGCGCGCAGTTGCACGCAAGCTGCGCTCCCCTGACCCAAGCAACTCCGCAACTGAGCATTCGTTCGAAGGTCTTCATTGATCAGTTCCTGCCTCTCGGCCGCTTCCGCACTAGTCAACTTGCCAGACTTCTTCTTTTCCTCCAATTCGCGTAACCGAGACGCCTGGGCATGGTTAAGGAAGTTGTTCTCCGTGGCATTGAACGCAGTCATTGCGCCGCTGCCCCCACCCGCAACGCCACCGATCGCACTTGATGCCCCTGCGATCAACACGTTGGCCAAACCTGCCGGGATGTCCAAAGCGCGGATGTCTTCGCCGAGTTTCGCCACTACAGATTGACTTGCCAGCGCTCCTGCCGCCCCACCGACGCCTCCAGACATGGCGCCCACGATTCCGTGCAGCGCCACTCTCGAAGAGCCTCCCTCTTTCCATGCTTCGTAGTCAGCAATGACGTTCGCGTCCGCGAGAGTGGCATTCGCATTGGTGACGCTGAAGCCTCCCTTCGTCTCCATCTCCACCAGACGCTTCTTTTCGTCGTCCGACAGGGTCGACTCGGAGTTCTTCAGCGCGAGATACAACTCTGCGTCGTCATGCGCCTTCGTCTTGGAGGCCGCATAGTCCCCGACCTCCTTCGCCGCCTGCGCCCCGAACTCCGCCACGATCTGCGCGTTGAGCTTCGCCTGCTGTGCCAGCTCCTGCCCGTTCCAGCCCTGCGCCAGCTTGCCCGCCGTCGCATCGTTGGTCGCGCCGCGGTCCAGCTTCTCCAGCGCGGCCTGGCTCGCCGCATCCCCGCTGGTGATCGTCGTGCTCCCCGCGCTGATCGTGCTGCGCGTCGTGCTGCGGTCGTCGTCGCTGTCCTTGAACGCGCCGGCCATGCCGCCACCCGTTCCCGCGCTCACCATCACGGCGCTCGCTTTGAACTGGCTGCGGTTCTCGATATCGCTCGTCGTCAGCGTGCCGGTGCTCAGGCTGTTGTTGCCCGCATCGATCGCCGCCTGGCTGCTCGTGATCGCCCCACCCTTCAGGTCGGTGTTGCCCTTCACGTTCACCTGGAAGCCGCCATCGCCCGCGCGGATGCCCGCCTGCTCGCCAACCGCCGCGAAGTCCGCGGTGACCTTGGACTGGCTGAAGTTGCCGCTGGCGCTCGAGCCGTACCCGATGGTCACGCTGCCGCCGGCGCTCATGCTCTTGCTGTCGAACTTGGCCGTGTCCTGCAGGCTTTCGATCTTCAGATTGCCGCCAACATCGACGCTCACCTTCGGTCCGCTGACCACCGCGCCCTGCAGCGTTGCGTCGCCACCGGACTCCAGCTTCACCGAGCTGCCGCCCGTGACCTGCGTCGTCGTGAAGTAATTGTCCGTGCCGTCGGAATTGCCCTTGGACACACTGGCCGAAGCCGTGAAGCCCAGGCTGTTCTGCTTGCCCAGCGTGACGCCGATGCCCACCGACGCACTGGTGCTACTGTCCTTGCTGTGCTGCTCGCTGCTGTTGCCTGCGGCCATCAGGTTGATCGCGTTGTCCGCCTTGATCAACACGTCCTGGCCTGTCAGCGCACTGCCGCGCACCGTCACGTTGGAATCGGCGCCGCCGCCGCTCGCGATCAGGCTGAGGTTCTTGCCCGCAGAGATCGCGCTGCTCACGGCCTGGTCGGACTCGTTGTGCTGCGTGCTCTTGCTCTGCGAGCTGCCCACCGTCAGGCTGAGTCGGATGCCGGCGTTCTGGTTGGCCTCGTTCATCGCCTCGCCGAGCTTCTTGATCTCATCGACCGCCTGCATCGCCTTGGAGATCGCCGTCGCCGCCGCGAGCGCCTTCATGCGGTCATCCTGCGTCTGCGTGACGTGCTCGGCCGCCTTCGTCGCATCCATCGCGGTGCTGATCCCCGGCGCGCTCAGCGCCAGCGTCACACCGGCCTGCTTGAACTTCGTCTCGCTGTCCTGGGCGGACTTGTTGCGCGCCTCCTCGATCTCGATCGACTTGGCCTGGATCGTCACGTTGCCGCCCGGCGCCTGCACCTCCGAACCGATCTGCTTGTACTTGCCGCCCGCGAGGATGTCCACGTCGCCGTTGACGCTGCCCACCATCGAGCCCTGGTTGGTCTCCTGCGTGGACTTCGTCGCCTGCGACAGCTCCTGCTTGCCGATCGTCACGCCGATCCCGCCGCCGCTGAAGAGCCCCGACTTCACCGTCTTCTTGAACTGCTCGGTGTCCACGGAGTTCGTCACCCCGTCGATGGTGATGTCGCGATCCGCGATCAGCTTCGTGCCGTTGTCCGACACCGCCTGCGCCGCGGCCAGCGTGATGTCGCGGCCCGCCACGATGTTCACCGTGTCGCCCGACACCGTCGTGCCGATCGCCGTCGTCTCGTCGGTCTTGTTGTAGGTCGTGACCGTCTTCTTCTTGAACAGACTCTTCTTCGTCTTCTGCGTCATCTCCTCGACGACCGAGTTCGCCTCGCCCGCGAGCAGCTGCACGTCGCGACCCGCGCCCAGCGTCACCTCGCCCTGCGCGCTCGCGATCTGCGCCGCCGTGGCCGTCAGGTCCTGCCCCGCCTTGAGCACGATCGCGCCCTCGGCCTGCAGCGCCGTGCCCACGTCCTGGTGCTGACTCTCCTTCTTGTAGTTGTTGGCGTTCTTGATCTCGTCGCGCGAACTCGAGGTCTGCACCGTCGTCAGCGACAGATCGCGCCCGGCCTGGATCAGCACGCCGCCGTCCGCGCCTGCGCCGTCGGCCCCGCCCTGCGTGATCTGCACCGCCTGCATCGTGATGTCGCGATCGGCCTTCACCACCATGACGCCGCCCGCGCTCAGCGAAGCCACCTGATCCAGCACCGTCGCCGTCGTCGTCACGTTGCCGCGCTTGGTCCCGCCGCTGGCCGTGGTCGTCTCCATCACGATGTCGCGACCCGCCGTCAGGCTCATGTCGCCCGTGGCGCTCAATGAACCACCGATGTTGCGCAGGTCGTCCCGCGCCGTCAGCGCCAGCGTCGTGCCGCGCATGTCGCCCGTGTTGGCGATGTTCTGCGCGGTGATGTCTACCACGCCGCCACGCACGTCACCGCCATTGGTGAAATCGCCGCTCAGCGCCATCTCCACGCGGCCGCCCGCGATGAGCGAGCCGCTGGGCAGCAGGTCACCCTCGCGCGGCACCAGGTACACCTGCGGCACCAGCACGCGCTGCGTCGTGCCGTCCGCCAGCGTCACCGTCTGCTCCACCAGCCACACCAGGTCGCTGGTGAGCTGCGACATCTGCTCCGCCGTCAGCGCAACACCTGGCACCAGCTGGTGCTCCTTGGCGAAGGTCGCGCCGCGGGTCAGCAGCGCGCGGTACTGGGACTCGTCGTCCGCGTAGCCCGACAGGTAGCCCGTGCCGGTCAGCTGGCCGATCTGCTCGCGCACCAGGCGCTGCTCGTAGAAGCCGTCGCCCAGGCGCTTCTGTGTGACCGTCGGGTCCAGCGCCATCGCCTGCAGCAGGAAATCGCTGGACAGCCATTCCTTGTAGTTGGCGAAGCGCGGATCGGTCTCGATCAGGTACTTCGACGTCGGCTCCTTGTGCGTCTTGAACAGGCTATTGGAGGGCGGTGTCAGGTTGACCCGCACGCTCAGCGCCAGCGGCTTGCCGTTGAAGGTCGCGCCGGAACCGCTCAGCGTCACGCCCTGCGACGCGCCCGGACGCTGCGACGACGAGGCCGACGACGCGAGCACCTTGGTCGCCTGCGTCATCGCCTTGCCGTCGGCCTGCGCCGAGCCGTCCGCCTGCGCGGCCGCCGCAGCGCGCAGCGCCTGCGCCGCCGCGGAGCGGCCGGTCTGCGCGCCGCCCTGGATCGTGGACGACAAGTCGCCGCCCTGGATCGCGCCGAGCTGCTGGATCGATGTCACGGTGGCATTGAGGATCTGGACTTCGGCCGTGCCTGCGTTGCCGGCGCCGGTTCCGGCGTCGACCGCCTGCGCGAACACCTGGCCGCCGGTGCGCACCTGCGCGCCGCCCTGGGCGCCGGTCACCACCGCATTGCCGGCATTGACCTGTCGCATGACGCGACCGATCAGGCCGCTCAGGCCGGAGCCGCCGCCCGCAGTCGCGCGGGTGTCGCCTTGCGCGCCCTGCTGCGACGCACCGCCGCCCAGGCTCACGCCGCCGGCCTGCTGGCGGCCGTCCGCCCCTTGCGACGCCGGAATGAAGGACTGCGCCTGCGAAGGCAGCTGCAGCGTCACTGTCTGCGTCACGCCCTGCGCGTCGACCACCTGAACGTCGTGCTTGACGTTGGTCACCTTGCCGCCGGTGATGTCGACGCCGGTGTAACCGACCACGCGGCTCATGTCGTTCGTGATCGACGACGCCCCGAGCACCGTCAATTGACCGCCGACGATGATGTTCGCCGCCAACGACTGCGTGACCGAGGCCAGGCCTTCGCCGCCCTCGACCGTGTAGCCGACGACTCCCTCCGTCGGATGCGCGCGCGACCACTCGGCCACCGCATCGTTCGCCGTCTTGCCATTGAGCGGCACGTTGGCGTAGTAATACTGCACCATCCCCTGCGCCGACCGGTACTGGACCCGCGCATACGGCGCCGCCGCGCCCGGATTGGTCTTCCACGCTAGGTACGGATTCAGGTTGTCGATCGTTCCGGCTTGCAGCAGCAGGTCGCCGCGCGCCTCGATGTTGGCGCCGCTGTTGACCAGCGACGCGCCGATCAGGCTCATGTTGCCGCCGCTGCGGATGAAGGCCTTCGTGTCGAGGAAGCTCACGCCGTTCACCGTGCCGCCTGTCGGCTCCGTGCCGCCGCCACCGCCGCCGCCTTCTTCACGCGGCGAATCCTCGATGACGGCGTTCGCCGACATCATCCGCATCTGCTGGTTCTGGTGGTTGTCGCTGCCCGAGCCACCGCCACCGCCGCCTCCACCCGTTCCCCCCGTCCCGCCGGAGCCGGTGCCCGTCGTCTGCCCCGTGCTCACGCCCGCCAACACCGTCCGGTTCACGATCCCGCCGGTCATCTGGATCCCCAGCGCATGGCTGGCCTCGATGATCGAGTTCTCGTTGAGCAGGCTCGCCCCCGTCATCGTCAGCGTGCCGTCCGCAAAGATCAGCGCGCCGCCGGTGTTGGCGATGTCGCGCGTCATCGCCGCATCGATCGTGCGCCGGCCGGCGATCACCGCCGATACGCCGCCTTCCGCGCCGTTGGTGAGCTGGCCGCCGTCGATGACGATGTCGCCGCCGTAGATCCGGCCGGTGCCGACGTTGACGATCCGGTCCGCATTCAGCGCCACGCCGTCGCCGTCGATCAGGCCGCGGTTGGTGAGCTGCCCCGCCGCCGTCAGCAGCGTCAGCGTGCCGCTGAGCTCGCCGCTGGCGGCGTTGTCGATGTTGGCCGCCTGGATGGACAAGGCGCCGCCGCTGCGCAGCGTGCCCTGGTTGCCGAAGTTGCCCGAGACGCTCAGCGTCATGTCGCCGGCCGACTGGAACTGGCTGCCCGCGCTGTAGCTGAAGTCGCCCGCGAGCTTCACCGTCATGCCGGCGCCGCTGCTGATCTGCCCGCCGACACCGCCGGCGAGCTCGCGCAAGTTCAGCCCCATCGCGTCGCCCGACCAGATGCGGCCGCCAGCGTTGTTCAGCGACAGCGCCGAGGCCTGCGCGCCGTCCCCGATCGTCTGCGAGCCCGACGCGCCCAGCGCGCCGCTGGTGTTGTTCAGCGCCTGCGTGATCGTCAGCCCGAGGTTGCCGCTGGCCAGCACCTGGCCGCCGACGTTGTCGAGCTGCTGCGCCTGCAACGTGATGTTGCCGCCCTGGATGCCCACGCTGCCGCCGGCATTGCCGGTGTTGTCGATGCGGCCGGCCGAACTGAGCGTCAGCGTGCTGCCGCCATAGATCAGACCGCCCTGGTTGAGCACCTGCTGCGCGGAGGCGTTCAACGACTGACCACCGATCAGGCGACCGCCCTGGTTGTCCAGCGTGCTGCCGACCGTCAGGCCCAGCGCCGAGGCCGACAGCTCCGCCCGGTTGGTCAACTGGCTCACGCTCAGTTGCGCCGAGGTGCCGGCGCTGATGCCGGTCTCGTTGGTCAGCGCGCCGGCGGCGATCGTCATCGCGCCCACCGCGCGGATGCCGGTCGGCGTCGAGACCGCGGCGTCGCGCGTGTTGTTCAGCGCCGCGCCGTGCGTCTGCACCGACAGCCCGCCGCCCGATTGCAGCAGGCCGCCGCGGTTCTTCAGCGTGCCGCTGTCCGTCGTCAGCGATTGCGAGGCGAGCAGCCGCCCGCCAGCGTTGTCCAGCGTCTGGCCGCGCGTGTCGACCACGACCGTCGCGCCCGAGACCTCACCCTGGCGGTTGGTCAGCGAGGTCGACAGCAGGTCCACCGTCTGCGCCGCCTGGATCGCCCCTTGCGTGTTGTCGAGCGCCCCCAGCGCGCGCACGGTCACGCCGCCCTGCAGGCTGGCGATGCGGCCCGCCTGGTTGGCGACGGACGCTGCGGTCAGCGACATCCCCTGCTGCGACAGCAGGCTGCCGCCGCCGTTCAGCAGATTCCCGCCCGTGGTCAGCGTCAGCGCGCCGTCGCTGCCAGCCCAGCCGCCGCGGTTGTCCACGGTGCCGGCGTTCAGCGTCATCGTCGAGCCGCTGCGCAGCCGGCCGCCCTGGTTGTCCAGGGTGCCGGCGATCGTCGCTTGCAGCGTCGAGTCGCTCTGCAGCAGGCCGTTGCCGTTGTTCGCGAGACTGGCCGCGCGCACGTCGAGCGCCCCCGCGCTGGCGAGCGTGCCGCCGGTGTTGTCGAGGGCGCCGTCGATGGTGACCTGCGCCGCGCCCGTGCTCACCAGGTTGCCGCCGCGGTGGTCGAGGCTGCTGCCCGTCACCGTCACGCCCGCGCCCTGCGTCTGCGCGTCCGTCAGCGTCACCGCACCGCTCGCGCCGATCGTCAGCGCGCCGTTGCTGAGGATCTGACCGGACGTGCCGTTCAGCGTTCCAATCGACAGCGTCAGCGGGCCGCTGCCCGCCTGCACCAGCGAGCCCCGCACGTTGTCGATCGCCTGCGCCTGCAGACGCAGCAGCGTGCCGCTGGACTGGATGCGTCCATCGGTGTTGAGGATCTGGCCGCCGATCGTGGCCGTCAGTTGGCCGGTCGCGCCGAGCTGCGTGAGCGAACCGCCGACATTGCGCCAGTCGCTCGCCGTCAGGCCGACGTTCGCGCCGCTCAGCGTCGCGCCGTCGGTCGACAGCAGGCCCGCGCTCGCCAGCATCAGGTTGCCGGCGCTGGCGAGCGCCGCGCGGTCCAGCCGCAGCGGGCCGCCGGTCGAGGTCAGCGAGGCGGACGCCGCCTGCACGCGGCTATCCTGGAGCTGCAGGTCATGCCGGCTGAGCGTCAGGCCGCCAGCGGCCATCAGAGCGCCGCTCGCTTGCATCGTGCCGGTCGTGCGGACCGTGAGGTCGCCTTGGGCCGCCAGCGTGTTGTCCGGACGGAGACCCGCGGCGAGCGTCCCGTTGCCCGACAGCGACGCCGCATCGATCGTCACCGCGCCCTGCGCGGCGATCGATCCGGTGTTCGCCAGCGCGTTGCCGACGTTCAGGACGGCATTGCCCTGCGCGTAGACCGCGCCGCTGCCGGTCATGTCGCCAATGACGGTCAGGCGCGTGTCCGCGCCGGACTGGATAGCGCCAGCGTTGTTCAGCTGGCTCGCGCCGACGGTCAGCGCGCGCTGCGCATTGATCAGGCCTTGCGCGCCGTTGGTCAGCGCGCCGGTGGTCAGATTGACGTCGCGAGCACCGATCTGGCCGCCCGTGTTGTCCAGCGATCCGGCCTGCCCCACCAGGTCGCGCGTGGCGACGATCGCGCCGCCCGTGTTGTCCAGCGCGCCCGTGACGCGCAGTTGCGCGTCGCCGCCGCTCAGCAACTGGCCGCCTTGGTGGCGCAGGCTGCCGGCCTCGATCACGACCTGTCCGCCTTGCGTCTTCGCCTGGCTGAGGTCGACCGCGCCGGTCACCGCGAGCGTCACCGACTGCGCGCCGAGGATCTCGCCACCGACGCCGCTCAGCGAGGTCGCATCGATGCGCAGACCCTCGCCCCCCGCGTGAACGACGCGCCCCTGGGTGTTGTTCACCGCGCCGGCCGAGATCGCCAACGTGCGACCGGCCGAAGCGATCTCGCCGCGCGTGTTGTCGAGCGCGCCTTGCAGCGTCGCGCTCAGGGTGGCGCCCTGTCCGCCCTGGCCGGTCTGCGTCACCGTGCCGTCGACGTTGGACCAGCGCTGCGCCGCGATGGCGATGCTGTTTCCCGAGACAGCCGCCGCGCCGGTGTCGAGCGCGCCGGTGCTGCCCAACGTCAGCGCGCCGGCGGAAGCTACGGTCGCGCGGTTCAATTGAAGGGCACCCGCCGTGGCCGTCAAGCCGACGGTCTGTGCCTGGAGCTTCGCGTCCTGCAATTGCAGGGTGGCGCCGCGCAGGGACATCGCGCCTGCCGCCAGCGTCTGGCCGCTCTGCTGCAGCGCACCGGTCGCGCGCAATGTCAGGTCGCCCTGCGCGCCCAGCGTGTTATCCGGATTCAGCCCGGCAATGAAGCCGCCGCTGCTGGCGATGCTGTCCGCCTGCACCGCCAGCGCGCCCTGCGACGCCAGCATGCCGGTGTTGCCGAGCACGTCGCCCGTCGTGATCGTCAGCGGGCCGCGCGCGTACGCGGTGCCGGTGTTGGAGAACGCGTCGTGGACGGTCAGGTCCATCGCCGCCTGCGACTGCAGGCTGCCGGCGTTGTCGAGCCGGTCCGCGGCGATGGTCATCGCCTGCGTCGAGGCGATCAGGCCCTGCGCGCCGTTGATCAGCGCGCCCGACGTCGACAGATCCACCGTCCGGCCGCCGATCTGGCCGGCGGTGTTGGCGAGGTAGGCCACGTTGATGCGCAGGTCCTCGGCAATCTGGATCACGCCGCGGGTGTTGTCGACCGCGCCGGCCGCCGTCAGCGTCGCGCCGGTCTCGCTGACGAGCTGGCCGTCACGATGGCTCAGGCTGACCGCGGTCATGTCGACACGACGCGCCTGCGTGAGCGCGTCGTCGAGCGTCACCGTGCCGTCGGCGCGCAGCACCAGCGCGCCCTTGCCGAGGATCTCGCCACCGGTGCCGTCCAGGCGCGACACGGTCAGCGCCAGCGTGCCCGAAGCCGCGCCCGCCTGGACGATCGAGCCCGCGCGGTTGTCCAGCACGCCCGCAGCTATCGTCAGGTCGGCCGCGTTGCCCGCGATCGAGCCTCTCTGGTTGTCCAGCGTGCCGACGACCGAGACGGTCAGGGTTCCCGCCGACGCGGTCTGCGCGATGTCGCCGGCGACGTTGCGCCAGTCGGCCGCCGTCACGGCCACCGAGCCTGCGCTCAAGGCCGCGGACGAGGTGTCCAGCACGCCCGCCGTCGCGAGCATCAGGCGCTCGCCGCCCGACAGCGCCGCGCCTTCCAGGCGCAGGTCGCCGGCCAGGGCGTTCAGCGTGACGCGCTGCGCCTGGAACTTCCCGCCCTGCAGGGCCAGTTCGCCGCCGGTCAGCGTCATCGCGCCGCCCGCGAGCGCCGTACCGCCCTGACGCAGCTGTCCGGTCGCGGCCACCGTCAGGTCGCCGGTGGCGGCGACGGTGTTGTCGTCCTTCAGGCCCGCGGCCAGCGCGCCGCTGCTGGCGAACGTGGTCGCCTCGATGCCGAGCGAGCGTTGTGCCGCGATCGTGCCGGTGTTCGTCAGCGCGTCGGCGTGCAGTTGCATGTCGCCCGCGGCGCGTATGGTCCCGGCGTTGTCCAGCCGACCGCTGGTGCGCAGGTCGATGTCGCCGCCAGCCTGCAGCGTGCCGGCATTGCCGAGGCTGCCCACGTCGACCGACAGGCGCTGCTGCGCCGCGATCAGGCCGAGGCCGGCGTTGTCCACGCTGCCGCCGGTCAGCGTGACGTCGACGGCGCCGATCTGTCCGTTGCGATTGATCAGGGATCCGGCCGACGCGACCAGCGTACCGCCCGACTGGACCAGGCCGCCGGTGTTGTCGAGTTCGCCGCTGACCGTGAGTTGCGCCGACCGCTGGGCGATCAGCTTGGCATCGCGCGTGCTCAGGCTGCCCGCAGTGATGGACACGCGGTCCGCCTGCGTGAGCGCCTGCGCCCCGCCCAGATCGGCATGACCGCCGATGTCGAGCGTGAGACCACCCGCGCCGGCGATGGTGCCGCCGGCGCCGTTGAGCGTGGCGGCCTCCAGGCGCAGTTCGCCGTTGGCGCCGCCGGCATGGATCACCTCGCCGGACACGTTGTCGATGCGCTGCGCGCTCAGCGACAGCGCCGAACCGTTCCCCGCGATGCGGCCGCCGCTGTTGTCCAGCGTGCCGCCTACGGCCGCCGTCAGCCGGCCGGCCGCGCCGGTCTGGCCGATCTCGCCGCCGGCATTGCGCCAGTCCGCGGCCGACACGTTCACCGTGCCGCCGCTGAGCTGCGCGTTGTCCGTGATCAGCGAAGCGCCCGCGTTCAGATCGAGCCCGCCGGTCGCGACCATCGTCGCGCGGTCCAGGCGCAGATCGCCGCTTTGCGATCGCACGCTCAGGTTCGCTGCCTGCGTCTGGCTGCCCTGCAGCTGGAGATCGCCACCGTCGATGCGCGCAAGCCCTCCCGCCAGCGCCGTGCCTGCGTGCTTCAGCGCGCGCTCCGCCGTCAGCGTCAGGTCGCCCGCGCTGCCGATGGTGTTGTCCGCCCGTAGACCCGCGGCGAACGTGCCGATGCTGTCGACCGCGCCAGCGCGCACGACCAGCGCGTTGCCGGCCGCGAACGTGCCGGTGTGGGTCAGCGTGTCCGCCTCGATCATCGCCGCGCCGCCGGCGCGGATCAGGCCGCTGTTGACCAAGGTTCCCGCGCCGGTCACCGTCGCGTCGCCTTGCGCCTGCAGCGTGCCGGCGTTGCTCAGCGTGTCGGCACGGACCGCGAGGTGCCCCGACGCCGCGATCAGGCCTTTGCCGAGGTTGTCGAGCTGAGCGCTCGTCACCCCGACCTGACGACCGCTCAGTTCGCCGTCGCGGTTGTCGAGCTGACCGGCGTCGACGGTCAGATCACCCGCCGTCGTCACCGTGCCGCCCTGGTTGGCGAGCGACTCCGTGCGCAGGTTCAACGCGTCGCCGCCGCCGACGATCTTGCCGGCGGTGTTGTCGATGGCCTGCGCCGTCAGCGAGACCGTCTTCGCATTCGCCTGGATCAGGCCCTGGCGGTTGTCCAGCCGGCCGCTCAGCGCCACAGTCAGATCGCCGCTGCCGCTCAACGCGAGCTGGCCGCCGGCATGACGCCAGTCCTGCGCCTTCACCGACAGCGAGGTCGCGCCCAGCCGGGCGCCTTCGGTATTGAACTCGCCGGCGCTCTTCACGCTCAGCGCGTTGACCGCCTGGATCTGCGCGCCCGCGAGGTCGAGGCCCGCCGCGTCGAGGTGGGCGTCGACCGCCAGCACCTGACCGCGCAGCGTCATGTCCGAGCCGGCGGTCATCGACAGCGCACCTTGCGCGCCCAGGGCGCCCTGAACGCCGATATGGCCGTCGGTGCCGAGGCCGGCCGCGACCGTCGATCCGGCGCCGGTCTGCAGGCGCTGCGCCGCCGTGGCGCTCAGTTGACCTTGCGCCGCAAGCAGCCCGGCGACGCTCAGATCTCCCCCAGAGGACACAGCGACCTGCGCGCCATAGACGGATCCGCCCAGCGTCGCGCTGTCGCGTGCCGTCAGGGCCAGCGCGCCGCCCGCGCGCAGTTGTCCGTTCGAGACGATCGACGGGGCGGCGATGTCCAGGCTCCTGCCAACCGAGACGCTGGCCGACGCATCCTGTCGGAATTCGCCTTGCAGCGTCAGCGTCACGTCCTGGCCGCCGATCGCCGCGCCCTGGTCCTGGGCCAGCGAACGCGCCGACACGGTCACGCCGTCGCGCGCGGCGATGAAGCCGGCACCGTTGGTGATGTCGGCCTGACCCGCGATCGCGAGGCCGCCCGAGGCGGCCTGCAGTTCGCCGCGGTCGTTGCGCAGCTCGGTCCCGACCTGGATGGACAGACCGCTGTCGGCCGCGACGCGGGCGTCGCGGTTGTCAATGCGGTCCGCGCTCAAGGTCGCGGCGCCGGTCGTGCGCAGCGTCGCGTGCTGCTGGCTCAGCAGGCCGTCGGCCTGCAAGGCGATCGAACGCGCCTGCGCGTCCGCGCCGTTCAGCGTCAGCTGTGCGCCGCGGGCCGAAAGCGCCCCGTTCGACCACAGCGTCGCGCCGCTCAGGTCCAGCGAGCCGCCGTCCAGGCTCAGCGCGCCGATGCCGTACTGCTCCACGCTCGCGCCGACCGCGCTGAAGGCGTCCGCCGTGATCGCCAGCGACGCGCCGTTGCTGGCGATGCGCGCGGCGTCGGCGTTCATCGTGCCGTCGACCCGCATGCTCAACGCGTCCGTCCCGATCTGCAGCCATTCAGCCTGGCGCAGGTCCAGGTCATGCGCCGCAATCGACAACTTGCCGCCGGCCAGGCTCGCGGCGCGTGTGCTCAAGCTGCCGTCGGTCTTCAGGCTCAGCGTCCCCGTGGCCGACAGCTGCGCACCGTCGGCGGTCAGTGTCGGCGCGGTCGCCGCGATCGAGCCGCCCTGCACCTGCGCGCGGGTCAGATCGACAGACGCGGTGCCGGTCGCATCGACCGCGCCGGTGGCGATGAGCAGCGCGTCGCGTGCCGCGACGCTGCCGCCGCCCAGCGTGATCGCCGAGGCCTGCGCCTGCGCGCCACCGAGATCAACCGTTGGCGCCTGCACCGTCAGCCGGTCGGCGGCCAGCAGTTGGCCGGCCTGCGTCGCTGACTGCGACGCGCTCAGCGACAGCCCGCCGGCGCCTGCGACCACCGTGCCGTCCGAGGCGATGCCGGCCGCGGTGACGCTGCCGGCTTCACCGGTCAGTTGCGGCGCGCGGACATCCGCCGAGCCGCGCGACGCCAGCCAACCGGCGTTGCGCACGCCGGTATTCGACTGCACCGTCAACGCGGGCGTGACGTTGCTGGTCCCGGTGCCGGCGCCATTGGCATCCGCCTCCTGCGCATAGACGGTGCCGGTGTTGTCCAGCCAGCCGTCCGCGCGCAAGGTCAGTTGTCCGCCGACGACCTGGCCGGCCTGGCGCACGCCCAGGCCCGCCTCGGTCCCCACCAGCGTGATGCGCTGCGCGTAGATGCCGCCCAGCGCCGTGCTGTCCAGCGCGTAGCGCGGACGCTCGCCCGTCGGCGTCAGCGATTCGCCGCCGGCGACGCCGGCCTCGTCCACCGTCATCACCTGCGTGCCGGTCTGGATGCGGGCATCCTTGGCCCAGATCCCGGCGTTGATCTCGACGGCACGCGCGAGCAGCGCCGTGTAGTCCGTCTGCGAGCCGTCCAGGCCCTGGCCGTCGACGCGGATCAGCCCGCCCTGCACGCCGTAGCCGGCGATGCTGCCGTCGGCGTTGAAGCGCGGCGTGCCGGTCGTCAGCACCGCGGCGCTGGCGTTGATGAAGCCGGCGCCGTCAACCTGGATGCCGGACGGGTTGGCGATGACGACCTCGGCGCGCTGTCCGGCGACCTCGACGTAACCCTTCAGCTGGCTGGGCGCGCTGCTGTTGACCTCGTTGAGGATCACCCGCGCGGGGCCCTTGGCCAGCCACGGGTTGGCCTGCACGTAGCCGCCGATCTGCGTGCTCACGTCGCTGCGTGAGTTGTTCAGGATCACGCCGCGCTTGTCGACGTCGAACTGACTGTAGGTATTGCGCGAGACGCCGGCGGCGCTCGGCGTCTGGATGTTGACCTGCACCGTGCCGTTGGCGCTGTTGACCACCGTCGGCTGCTGGTTCTTCGGCGCGTTGGCATCGGCCTTGACCTGTGCGAGCGCGTCCGGTGCCAGCGTGATCGCCGCACCCATCGCGAAGGCCGCCGCCAGCGCGAGCAGCGTGGGCGGGCCGCGCGAGACCGTCGGGACGACGTCGGCGCTGCCCGGCGCGCGCGCGGCGGGTCCCGCGCTTTCCCCGTTGCTGCCGCCCTTGACGTGGCTCAGGGCGGTCTCGGCCACGGCCATCAGTTGGCCGCGTTGCTTGTTGAAGACGATTCGGTACTGAAGACGGTTCATCGCGATCTCAACGGGAATAGGTCAGGTTGAAACCCGCGACGACGCGGGCTGCGGGGAAGCGGGACGGTTGCCACAGCGGCGCGCCGGCGAAGACCTCGAGCGAGAAGCCTTGCGTGCGCAGCCGGGATCCGATGACGGCGCCGGTCAGGTGGCGGCCGGCGAGGCGCTCGGCACCGTTGCCGCCGACCAGGCCGGCGTCCACGCCGAGGTACATCGAGACCGCCGGCGACTGCTGCGCCGCGGAGAGTGGCAGCTCGGCCTCGTTGCGCCACAGCAGGCCGTTGTCGGCGGAGAGCGACGCGTCGCTGCCGAAGCCGCGCACGGTGTAGCGGCCGCCGATCGAGAAGCGGTCCTGCGGCGTGAGCCGGTTCAGCGCGTACTGGCCGCGCAGCGAGGTGCTCAGCTGCAGTTGCCGGCTGCCGAGCGCCAGCGCGCCGTTGACGCTGTAGCTTCCCTGCAGCAGTCGCACGCGCGACTCGGCTTCACCGAAGCTTTCCTCCGGCGCCTGCAGCGCGTGGAAGGCGCCGGTGCCGCGCTTCAGGCTCAGTTCGGCCTCGCTGCCGACGCCGCCCGCGTTGCGCTTCAAGTTGATGCCGGCCTCCCAGCCGCCGGTGCGGCGGCGCTGGACCTCGACCTCGGCGTCGTCGATGTAGTTGCGCGAGCCGCGGCCGAACAGCTTCACGTAGCCGCTGAACTTGTACTGGCCGTCGCGCCAGAGCATGCGGGTCAGCTTCAGTTCGCCGTTGCTGCTGGCGCCGCGATAGACATAGGTCTGGTTGGCGCCGATGACGACCTGGCGGTAGCCGCTGCGGCTCATCGTCAGGCTGATCAGCGAGTGTCCCCAGGGCAGCGAGTAATGCAGCACGTGGCCGCCGGTGCCCTTGTGCGGCCCCTCGCGGTGGTCGACGCGGCGCGCGAGCCAGTCGGCATCGCGGTTGAGCGTCGCGTAGAACAGGTCGTTGAGCGTCAACGCATGGTCCAGCGATGCCGTCAGCGCCAGCGGATAACGACCCGTCGCTTCGCTGCCGCTGTCGTCGAGCGACACCTGCCAGCGCCACTGGCGTCCGCCCTGGTAGCTCACGGCGAGGTCGCTGTAGCCGGGTTCGCTGGTGCCCTGGGCCGGCTCGACCTGGATGTCGGCCTGTACGCCGGGGACGCGCTGCAGGTTCTCGAGCGCCTGCTCCATGTCGCGCAGGTTGAGCACGTCGCCGGGTTTCACCGGCAGCGCGTTGGCGAGCCGCACCTGCGGCGACGTGCCTTCGCGCAGGCGGATCGCGTGGACGCGGCCGGGCACGACGGTCAGCTCGAGCCGCCCGGTGGACAGGTCCTGCGGCGCCGCGAGCACGCGCGTTGTGATGAAGCCTTCCTCGATCAGCGCGTCCTGAAGGCGCGTCACCAGCGTGGCGATGCTGCCGGCGCCGAGGCAGCGGCCGATCGGGGCGTCATCGCCCTGCGGTCCGTCGAGCGCGCCGATCTGGCGCGCCATGCGGGGCTGGCCCTTGACGCCACGCAGCTCGATCCGGGTGATCTGGAAACAGGGCGACTCGTCGTCGCGCAGCCGCGCACGCGCCTGCGGCGCGCTGGCGCGCAGGCGCACGTCGGGTTCGCGCTCGAGCGACTGGCGCTGCTGCGCCTCGCGTTGCTGCTGGAGCTGGCGCTGCGCATCGGGGTCGACGGTGCCCGGGGGCAAGGCCTGACCCCAGGCGGTGTCGTAGGCCGCGCACAAGGCGGCGGCGATCGCGATCGTGGCGACCGTCGGCACGCCGACGGCCGGACGCCCCGCGGGCGTCCGCTGTTCATACTTCTCTTGCATCCCTGCCTGCCGTTTGTCTGGCGTTGTTTTTCAACCCAGGACGGGCCAGGCGAGCGGCGATGCGTCACGAACCGGTCGAGTCCGGTCCGGCAACCCCGCTATCTCGCGTCGTGACTTCCTTGGGAAATCGGCATCGAGACCGGAGGCTTTGCGTCGCCGGCTCGCGCCGGTTTTGCCCTGGTCAGCCCCCCTGGTGTGACATCCCTCACGGAATGCACGGTCCCTCGGGGAACTGACGTAAATGACTGTATCGGAAGGCAACAGGGCCGACACATCGCCACCCGGGGGTGGTTGACGGGCGGTAGGCGGATGCGGTAGCGGCAATGGCGGGGTCACCCATCGCGGGGTCACCCATCCGGCGGATGCGTCACGCGCCCGCGCAGGGCACCCTTCGGGCACCCTCCTACAATCCGCGCGCCTTGACAGGAGCCCGCATGCCCGCACCGATCGACTTCTATTTCGACTTCGCCTCGCCCTACGGCTACATCGCCGCGCAGAGCATCGACGAGCTCGCGGCCCGGTACGGCCGCACCGTCAACTGGCACGCCATCGTGCTGGACGCCAACTTCCAGTCGCTCGAACGCATCCGCGTCCCCAACAGCGTCATGCGCAGCGACTACGTCCGTCGCGACGTCGTCCGGCTCGCCGCGTTCATGAAGGTGCCCTACAACACGCCGTCCTCGCTGGGCCTGCACACCGAGATGGCCGCGCGCCTGTTCCACTGGTTCAATGACCGCGATCCGGAGCAGGGCCGCAAGTTCGCGCAGGCCGTCTACAGGGCCTACTTCGTCGACGACCGCAACATCGCACAGGGCGAAGTGCTGCAGGACCTCTGCGCCACGCAGCACGTCTCGCCCGACCAGCTCCAGGCCATCGCCAACGACACGGCCGCGCGTGCCCGCCTCAAGGCCGAGATCGACCTCGCGGAAGCGCGCGGCGTCTTCGGCTCGCCGTTCTTCATCGTCGAAGGCGAACGCTTCTGGGGCAACGACCGCATGCCGCAACTCGAACACTGGCTGAAGAACGGCCCGTACTGATCGGCCTCACCGGCCGTTACTCCTTGTCCGTCGGGTAATGCCCGGCGCGACAGGTCATCGGTGGCCTCCGGGGCCGCGTTATCAGACGCATGTTGTCCCCGTCATGGAGGTCCCGCATGCGAATGCTTCGTCCCCTGCTGCTCGCGCTCATCGCGGCTCCGCTGGTCGCGACATTGACCGGCTGCGTCGTGGTCCCCGCCCATCGTTATCACGGCTATGACCGCGGCTACGGCGGCGGTGGCGGCTACGGTGCCGGCTACTCGGAAGGCGGTCCCGTCGTCACCGGCACCATCTGGATCGACGGCTACTGGGACAACCGCGGCGGCGGCCGCCGCTGGATCCCGGGCCACTACGGTCCGCGACGCTGAGCGGGCGCGGCCGTGAAACGACGATGCCGGCTCCAGGCCGGCATCGGGTGCACAACGCCCGCGATCGCGGGCGTCGCCAAGCGCTCAAGCGCTCAAGCGCGCCTTTCGATCAGGGCGCGCAGGTGAAGGTCGCGATGCCGCGGTAGTCGCCTCGACCCACCGGCACTTGATACCCCGCCACCACGCGCAACTTGTTGTCCGGCGCCGCGCCAATCGTCAACATCGCACCGTCGCCGATGATGGAGAAGGTCAGGCTCTTGACCCGGCTGTCCGGCGTGGCCAGGGGCTCGTCCGTATTGAAGCTCATGCTCTTCTGATCGCCGTTCGCCTGGACCAGGATCGTCACTTTCGCCGTGGCGCCACCCGGCGCGAACGACAGCGTGGCGGATCCCGTCGCCGTGCCGATGATGTCGCCCACGCCCGTGCTGCGGGTCGGCGCAGTGAAGGTCCCGGCGTCGCAGGTGTAGGTGCCGCTTGTCGGGAAGGTGTCGGCGCGGTTGAAGACGATGTAGTGGAAGCCTCCGTCCGTGCGCGTGACCAGCGAGGTCCGCACGCTGAAGTTCGCCGTGCCCTGACCCCAGCGACCCATCGCGAAGGTCGCGTCGCCAGCGATGCTCTGCACCGCCAGATCGCCGGCAAGCCTGTTGTCGTCGATCGCCACGATGGCGCCGTCGGCCTGTTGCGTCACCAGACTGCCGACGACGCCGGTGTCCAACTCGGTGAACCCCAGCAGCAGGTAGCGCGTCGAGCTGTTCTTCACGAAGGGCGCGCTCACCGAACCCGACGACCCCGCCGGCGTTTCCTTCACTTCCGTCAGGGTGCTGCCGCCGGTCGTCGTGCCACCGGTAGAACCGCCCGTGGTCGTGCCGCCCGTGGTGCCACCGGTCGTCGCGCCCCCCGTGCTGCCCCCGGTGGAACCGCCAATCGTGCCACCGGTCGTGGTCCCGCCGGTCGTACCCTGGTTGGCGTTCACGGAACCGCCATCGCTGCCGCCACCACCGCAGGCTGTCAGCGCCGCGATCAGCGGCAGGAACACGAACACCTTCTTGACTTCGAACTTCATGTGATTCCCTGAATTGAAAACTTTTGTTGCCAAATGCATCCGTTGGCGGGGGCGGAGTCTGGTGGGACTTCTTGCCCTCCGCGCGGGAGTTTTTGGCGTCTTCAGGGGGAACCGCCCGCGTCGCGCGCTATGCGCCCGTCGAGCCTGAAGGTGTGGGATGGCGTTCACCCCCTGATGGGTGTAACGCTTGACTCGGATTTCGCGCCTGCGATACCCGCAAGCCTGGCCTCAGCTCGCGGGCGGTCTCCTGCGACCGCAGACGCTCACGGAGCGCGTCGCGCGATCACGGCGTGCAGACGAAGGTGGCGATGCCGCGATAACCGATGCCGCGCACCGGCACTTGGTAGGGCACGACCACGCGCATCGCGTTGCCCGGCGCCGCGCCGACGGTGAGCAGCAGGCCGTTGCCCGAGGAATCCACGAATCCCGGCGTCTTCAGGTAGTGGTCCGGCGTCTCCAGCGGCGTGTCGGCAGTGCTGAAGCTCTGGGTGCCCAGGAAGCCGTTCGCACGGACCTGGATCGTGGACTGCACGATGGCGCCCGCCGGCGCGAACGACAACGAGGCCGTCCCGCTGGCGACCCCGGTGAGCTGACCCGATCCGGACAACCGGCTCGGCGCGGTGAAGGTGCCCGTGTCGCAGGTGTAGCTGCCCGAGCCTGGAAACGCCGCCACACCGTTGAACACGATGTAGTGATAGCCGGTGCTCCCCGCCGTGATGGGTTGGTCGAACGAGAAGAGCCGGAAGATCCCCAGCGCCCATCGCCCCATCGCGAAGCTGGCATCGCCTGCGATGCTCTCCACCGCCGCGTCGTCGCCGATCAGCGAGAGGTTGTCCATCCTCACGACGGCACCGTCGGCCCGCTGCGTGATGCCGAACTCGACCAGATTGGCCTCGTTGATGTCGTTGCCGAGGATGAAGAAGCGGCTGCTCGCGTCCGTCTGGAAGGGTGCGCCGACCGCCGCCGCGGCGGCGTCCGACGCGGCGGTGGCGGACGCTTGCGCTGTCGCGATGGCACGACCGTCGGCCGCCGCACCGACCTTGCCCGTCCCGCCCTCGCTCAGCGGGGCTGCCGTCGTCGGACTGTCGTCATTGCCGCCACCGCAGGCCGCCAGCGCCGCGACCAGTGGCAACGCCACGAATGCCTTGTTGAATGCGTTCTTCATGACACTCCCTGAAATGAAGTCTGATGCCGGCGGGATTGCCGGCGCGGACAAGTCTCACGGGACCGGCGCAAAGCCAGGTGGCATCAGTTGGCAGTTCAGACGGGAGTTCAGTCCAGCGCTTCGGATTTCGCGACATCGCTGCGGGTGAGCGGAACATCAGCCGCGCAGAGATCTCAACTCGCCTGCTTGAACGCCATCACGGCCTGGTTGCGCAGCGTGCGCAGCAGCGAGAGCTGCTTCTCGTCGAGCACCACGCTGCCCGGCTGCGCCTTGTCCGCGTAGATCATCGCGAAGGGCGCGCCGCGCAGGGCCATCGGCAGGATCAGGAAGCTGTGCGCCTTGGCCCCGCTGAGGAACCACGGCGGCAGCCGCTCGGCGATCTTGGGCTGCGAGGCGTCGGCGATCAGCGTGTCCACGCCCTTGGAACAGATCGCCGTGAAGAGGTCCGCCGGCATGCCCGGCATCACCCGCAGCGGCACGCGGAACAGCGGCACCACCGCCTCCACGCCGTCGCCCAGGCCGAAGCGGCCGGTGAGCGTCTCGGTCTTGGGATCGCGCAGGCAGAAGATCACCCGCCGGAAGCCCAGCCCGCGGTACATGGTCTCCAGGATCATGCGCAGGATCTCGTTGAGCTTGAAGCTCTCGACCATCGCGTTGGTGATGTCCTGGATGCCCGCGGCCAGCGTCGCCGCCGCCTGCTCGGGCGGGATCACGCCGGCCGGCGCCTGGCCGTCCACCATCGTCGCCTGCAGCTGGTGCGGCGACAGCGTGTCCTCCGCCGACGGCGTCAGCGGCGCCAGCAGGCGCTGCGCCGGCGAGTTCTTCGTCAGCTTGATGTCCATCGCCTGCGCCAGCTGCGTCAGCCGCTGCCGCGCCTGGTCCGCCGCCGCTTCGAACGCCTTGGCCTCGACACCCAAAGCGCGCGCGTAGCGCTGCGCCATCGCGCGCACCTTGGCATGCGCCTCGGCCGGATCGCTGTTCAGGATGACGTCCGCGACGTCGTTGCTTGCGCGGCCCAGCCAGCGCATGCGGTCGGTCGAATGCTCCACCAGCCGCGCCGGCGCGTCGCCGTCGGGCCGCTGCATGCTGCGCTGCAGGCTCTCCGGGAAGCCCCACTGCCGCGCCACGCCCAGGCCCAGGCTCTCGTAGCTCAGCCCCAGCACCTGCGCGGAAGCCGCGGCCTCGCTCAGCGGCGGCGCCGCCTGCTCGCCCATGCCGCGCTCCGGCCGCACGACGCGGCGCACCTGCTGCGCCTCCTCGGGCAGGTAGAACTCGGCCAGCAGCCGGCCCAGGCCCTGGAACATCGTGGCGAGGAAGGACTCCTCGTTCTCGCGCGGCACCAGGCACAGCTCGCGCGCCAGCGAGCCCGCCATCAGCGAGCGCAGGAACTCCTCCTTCAGCCGCTGCGCGTGGCCCTTGTTCTCCATGCGCTCCAGCAGCACCAGCGACAGCGCCAGGTTGCGGATGCCGCCGAAGCCCACCAGCGCCACCGCGCGCGACACCGTGCTGATGTGCCCGCCGCCCGCATGGCTGAACTGCACCGTATTGACCAGCCGCAGCAGCTTGTTGGTCAGCGCCACGTCCTTGAGGATCTCGTTGGACAGGGAGTTGAGGCTCTCGTTGTCGGACTGCGTCATCCGCTGGATGCGCGTCACCGAGTCGGCCATCGCCGGGAAGTCGCTGCGGTGCCGCATGCGGCGCAGCAGGAATTCGAGCGTGGCGTTGCCGCCCTCGCCCGTGTCGGTGGTCTCGCTCGCGGCCGGATGCAGCCACGCGGCCAGCGCGTCGTGGAAGGCCTTGGCATCGGCCCAGCGCTGCGACGATTCCCGCGACAGGCCGCGCAGCAGCACGGCGCGCAGCGCGTCGTCGCTGTCCGGGCCGAGGTCGGCGGGCGGATCCATCGTCTGCTCCATCGCGCGGCGCACCGCGCGCCACGGATCGGTGTCGTAGTTGAGCCGCTGGCCGGACAGCATCTCGCTGAGCATCACCGCCGCCGCGAACACGTCCATCACCGGCGAGGCGGGATCGCCCTTCGCCGCTTCCGGCGAGATGTAGCCCGGCGTGCCGACGATGCGGTTGGGGCGCGCGGCCACGCCGGCCGCGGCCGACTGGATGCGTCCGGCGATGCCGAAGTCCATCACCTTGGGGCGGCCCGCGGCGTCGATCAGGATGTTGGACGGCTTCAGGTCGCGATGGACGACACCCGCCTGGTGCGCCGCGTGCAGTCCGTCGAGGATGCCCAGCATCAGCGCGACGGCCTCGCGCGCCGGCAGCCGGCCGCGCTGGCGCAGCCGGTCCGTGAGCGTGCCGCCGGGCACGTACTCGAAGACCATGTAGGCCTGGCCGGACTCGATGTCGGCCTCGAAGACCGGCACGATGTTGGGGTGCGTCAAGCGGCTGACCGCGCGCGCCTCATGCAGCCAGGCATCGACGCTCGCGCGATCGACCGCCTGCGTCAGCACCTTCAGCGCGACCTCGCGGTCCAGCCGCGGATCGTGGGCCAGCCACACCACCGCCTGGGCGCCCTGCCCAAGACTGCGCAGCGGCTTGAATCGCCCGACGGCGGGCGGCATGGCGGTCATGGTCGGTCCTTGCCGGGCTGGGACGTGCCGGGCTGGGACGTGCCGGACGGGCGCGTGCCGGTCGACGACCCTGGCTGGGCGGTGCTGTTCGTGTTGTTCGTGGACGTGTTGGTGGCGGTGGCGGGAGCCGGCGCGCCGGATTCGGCACGCTCGCGCAGTCGGGACCGTGGCGCCGCCGTCGCCGCCGCGCCCACGGCCGGGTCGCTCATCGCGCCCAGGCCGCTTTCGCCCGCGTCGGCGATCGCGCCGCTGTTGCCCAGGGCGTCGTAGATCTCGCGCAGGCCCAGACCGAGCGCGCGCGCATAACGCCGCGTCGCGAGTTCGATCGCCGCCTGGCGCTTGCGCTCCGGCAGGGCCAGCGCGTCCACCAGCTCGTTGGCCAGGCTGCAGGTGAGGCGCAGCATCTCGGTGTCGCCGTCGGCGTGGCGCACCGGCGCCTCCTGCGGCTGGCGGCGCATCATGTGCTGCAGCTCGTCGCCGAGCCCCCAGTACCGCGCGACCGCCAGACCCAGGCTCTCCAGGTCGCAGCCCAGCACCGCGTAGGCGGCGGACTGCTCGTTCATGCCGCGCGGATTGGGGTTGTCCTCGGTCGCCTCGGGCGCGACCTGCAGCTGGCGGATCTGCTGCGCGTCGTCCGGGAAGTGGTACTGCACCAGCAGCCGGCCCAGGTTCTGCATCAGCGAGATGAGGTAGACCACCTCGCCGTCGTAGCCGGCCGGCCGCAGCGCCTGCGCCACCTGACCGGCGCGCTGCACGCGGCGCATCACGCTCTGCATGAACTGGGCCTGGCCTTCGTTCATCGGACCGGGCCAGGGCTTGAGCGCCCGCGCCGCGTCCTCGAGCCCGTTCAGGCCCAGCATCGCGATCGCGCGCTGCAGGTTGAGCACCGTGCCGCCGCTGGTCGGTCCCTGCTGGCGCAGCGCGTTGTTGACGCGGCGGATCAGCTCCAGCGCCAGGGCCATGTCCTTCAGCGCCATGGCCGCCAGCTGGCTGCCGTGCTGCCCCGCCATCGCCGACGACGACACCGTCGTCACCAGCCGGGTCGACGTGCTCGGCAGGTGGCCGAAGCGCTGCATCTTGTCCTTCAGCAGCGCGATCGGGCCGCCGTCGTCCTGCTCGGCCGACAGCCGCCAGCCGTCCAGCGCGCGCCAGAAGCTGCGCGCGAGGTGATAGCGCTGGCGCGTCTGCCGGTCGCTGGCGCGGTTGACGATGGCGCGCAGCGGCTCGGGGATCGCGTACGGCGTTTCCCAGCCCAGGCGCACCAGGTCGTGCCCCTGCGGCTGCATGCGCTGCAGCACGACCTGCAGGTCGGATTCGTCCAGCACCGGCTTGCCGCTGAGCAGGCGATGCAGCAGCAACCCGACGCAGACGACGTCCTCCTCCGCGGCTTCGCGCGCGGCGCGGCGGGTGGCGGCGTTGAAGTCGGCGTTCGGCGGCACGACCTCCTGCGCCACTTCGAGGCCCAGCACGCGGACGTGGTTGCCGCCGTCGACGACGATGTGGGCGAGCTGGATGTCGCGGTGCGCATGGCCCGCCTCGTGCGCGAAGGCCAGCCCCTCGAGCGCCTGCGCGGCCCAGCCTGCGGCGTCCAGCGGCAGCGGCGGCGCGCCGCGGGACAGGCGTTCTTCCAGGGTCTCGCCCAGCGCGCGGTCGTAGGCGACGTAAGGCCAGGGATCGACGCGGCCGGTCTCGATGACGTGGGCCAGGTTGGGGTGCTGGATGCGCGAGGCGCCGTCGACCGTCTTCAGCCAGTGCAGCATCGCCGCCTCGCTGTTGGGCTTCTCCCGCGGCATCATCAGGAACATCTCCTGGCCGCTCTGCGGGTCGAAGACGACCCACAGCATCGAGCGCTGGCTCTTGTGCAGCAGCGCGCGCAGCTCGAAGCGGCCGAAACGCTTCATCGGGGCGGCGGAGGATGTTGTGGTGTTGTCAGACACGAGCGATGTGCGGCACCCGACGGTGCAGGGGCCACGGACCTTTTGTAACTTGGATTGGACCGAAAACCCGGCGTCCTCGCCTGAAGAACTGAGGGGGATTCTCCGCTCAGTTCTGTAACTGCGCCCACACCTTTTCCAGGCGCTTGACGCTGACCGGCTGCGGCGTCCTCAGTTCCTGTGCGAAAAGGCTCACCCGCAATTCCTCGAGCTGCCAGCGGAAATCCTCCACCCGCGCGTCGGTCGTCCCCTTGAGGTCGGCCACCCGGCGCGACCAGCGCTGCTCCAGCGGACGCAGCTCGGACAGCAGCTTGGCGTCGCGCGGCGCGTCGGCGCGCAGCTTGTCCAGGCGCAGCGTGATCGCCTTCAGGTAACGCGGGAAATGCTGCAGCTGGCTCCACGGCGTCTGGAGGACGAAACGCTTGGGCATCAGGCGCTGCAGTTGCGCCTGCAGGTCGTCGACCACCTCCTTGGGCGCCGTGCGGGCGTCCTTGAGCTTGCGCAAGGCGCCCTGGAATTCGATCAGGACGTTGAAGGCCAGACGCGCCACCTCCTGCGCGATCAGGTTGAGGCGGGCGCGGCCTTCCTCGAGCCGGGCCTTGAAGCTGAATTCATCCACCGGCAGCGGATCGGCCAGGAAGGCCCGCTCCAGCGCGACCGCGATGATCTGGTCGCGCAGCGCGTCGGCGGTGCCCAGGCTCATGTACGCGACGCCCATCTGCGTCAGGTCGGGGATGTTCTTCTCGAGGTACTTCAACGGCTCCTTGAGCTGCAGCGCGATGAGGCGGCGCAGGCCGGCACGGTGCTTCGCGGCGGCGAGCTCGGGCTCGTCGAAGACCTCGATCTCGACGTGCTGGCCCTTGTCGATCAGCGCGGGGAAGCCGATCAGGGTCTGCGGACCGCGCTTGATCTCCATGAGCTCGGGGAGCTCGCCGAAGGTCCAGGCGGTGTAGGTCTTCGTGGCTTCGGCGGCGGGCTTGGTCGGCGGCACGATCGTCGCCTTGATGCCGCGCGAGGGATTGCCGTCGGTTGAGGTCGGCCGTCCTCCGTCGACCGCAGCCCTCACCCCTGCCCTCTCCCGCGAGCGGGAGAGGGAGTCGTCCGAGCCTTGCCCCGCGAGAGAGTCGCCCGAGCCTTGCAGCTTCAAGGTCGCCAATGCCTGGAACGCGGAACGCGCTTGCATGCCGAGTTCCGCCTTCAGCGTTGCCAGGTTGCGCCCCTGACCCAGCTGCCGGCCGTGCTCGTCGACGACGCGGATGTTCATGAACAGGTGCGCGGGCAACTGTTCCAGCTTGAAGTCGTTGCGCTGCACCGCGACCTGCGAGCGCTCCTTCACCGCCTTCAGCAGCACGTCGACCAGCCCGCCCTGCGCGAACGCGTTCAGCTCGAGGAACTCGGCGACGAACTCGGGCAACGGCGTCAGCCGGTTGCGCGGCTTCTGGTGCAGGCTCTTGAGCAGCGCCGTCACCTTGGCCTCGATCATCCCGGGCACCAGCCAGTCGACGCGTTCGTCGCTGACCTGGTTGAGCGCGTAGATCGGCACCGTCACCGTCAGGCCGTCGCGCGCGTCGCCGGGCTGGTGCAGGTAGGTCGCCGCGCAGTCGACGCCGCCCAGGCGGATGGTCTTCGGGAAGGCGTTGCTCGTGACGCCCGCGGCCTCGTGCCGCATCAGCTCGTCGCGGCTGAGCTGCAGCAGCTTCGGGTCGGCCTTGCTGGCTTCGCGGAACCACTTTTCCAGCGTCACGCCCGAGTACACGTCCGCCGGCAGCTGCTGGTCGTAGAAGGCGTAGATCAGCTCGTCGTCGACCAGCACGTCCTGCCGGCGCGACTTGTGTTCCAGCTCCTCGACCTTGGCGATCTGCTTCTGGTTGTGCGCCAGGAAGGGCAGTCGCGTCTCCCAGTCGCCGTTGACCAGCGCCTCGCGGATGAAGATCTCGCGCGCGGCGACGGCGTCGACGCGACCGAAGTTCACGCGCTTGTTGTTGTAGAGCACGATGCCGTAGAGCGTGGCGCGTTCCAGCGCCACGACCTCGGCGGCCTTCTTCTCCCAGTGCGGCTCCAGCAGCTGGGTCTTGATCAGGTGGCCGGCGATGCCCGGCAGCCATTGCGGCTCGATCGCCGCGATGCCGCGGCCAAACAGCCGCGTCGTGTCCACCAGTTCCGCCGCGACGATCCATCGCCCCGGCTTCTTGCTCAGGTGGGCGCCGGGGTGGCGCCAGAACTTGATGCCGCGCGCGCCCAGGTACCAGTCGTCGTCGTCGGCCTTGACGCCGATGTTGCCCAGCAGGCCCGCGAGCATGGACAGATGGACCTGCTCGTAGGTCGCGGGCGCGCCGTTCAGGCGCCAGCCGTGCTCGGCGATCACCGTGTGCAGCTGCGAGTAGATGTCGCGCCACTCGCGCACGCGCCGCGGATTGACGAAGTTGTCGCGCAGCAGCTGTTCCTGCTTGCGGTTGGAGAGCTTGTGCTCCCCTTCCCCGCCGCGCGATTCGCCCAGCCACTTCCACAGCTTCAGGTAGCCCATGAACTCCGACTTCTCGTCGTCGAACTTCTTGTGCTTCTCGTCGGCCTGCTGTTGCTGCTCCATCGGCCGGTCGCGCACGTCCTGGCCGGACAGCGCGCTGGCGATCACCAGCACCTCGCTGAGCGCGTCGCGCTGGCGCGCCTCCAGGATCATCCGGCCGACGCGCGGGTCCAGCGGCAGCTTCGACAGCTCGTGGCCCATCGGCGTGAGCTCGTTGCGCTCGTCCACGGCGCCCAACTCATTGAGCAGCTGGTAGCCGTCGGCCACCGCCTTGCGCGGCGGCGGTTCGATGAAGGGGAAGTCCTCGACCTGGCCGAGGTGCAGCGACTTCATCCGCAGGATCACCCCGGCGAGCGAGCTGCGCAGGATCTCGGGATCGGTGAAGCGCGGACGGGAGAGGTAGTCCTTCTCGTCGTAGAGCCGGATGCAGGTGCCGTTGCTGACCCGGCCGCAACGGCCGGCGCGCTGGTTGGCCGCCGCCTGGCTGATGTTCTCGATCTGCAGCTGCTCGACCTTGTTGCGGTAGCTGTAGCGCTTGACGCGCGCCAGGCCGGGGTCGACCACGTAGCGGATGCCGGGCACCGTCAGCGAGGTCTCGGCGACGTTGGTGGCCAGCACGATGCGCGGCTGGCCGTGCGGCTGGAAGACGCGGTTCTGCTCCTGCTCCGACAGACGCGCGAACAGGGGCAGCACCTCGACGCCGGGCGGGTGGTGCTTGCGCAGCGCCTCGGCGGCATCGCGGATCTCGCGCTCGCCGGGCAGGAAGACCAGCACGTCGCCGCGGCCCTGGCGCCAGAGTTCGTCGACGGCGTCGCAGATGGCATCGTTGACGTCGTACTCGCGCGATTCCTCGAAGGGTCTGTAGAGCTGTTCGACCGGGAACAGGCGCCCCGACACCATGAGCACCGGCGCCGGCCCCTTTGCGGACGCGAAGTGCTGCGCGAAGCGGTCCGCGTCGATCGTCGCGGAGGTGACGACCACCTTCAGGTCGGGCCGGCGCGGCAGGATCTCGCGCAGGTAGCCGAGCAGGAAATCGATGTTGAGGCTGCGTTCGTGCGCCTCGTCGATGATCAGGGTGTCGTAGGCGCTGAGCAGCGGATCGGTCTGGGTTTCGGCCAGCAGGATGCCGTCCGTCATCAGCTTCACCGAGGCGCCCGGCTGCAGCCGGTCCTGGAAGCGGACCTTGTAGCCGACGACGTCGCCCAGGGGCGACGTGAGCTCCTCGGCGATGCGCTTGGCGACGCTGGACGCGGCGATCCGGCGCGGCTGGGTGTGGCCGATCAGGCCGCCGCCGTTGCCGCGGCCCCGGCCCATCGCCAGCGCGATCTTGGGCAGCTGTGTCGTCTTGCCGGAGCCGGTCTCGCCGCAGACGATCACCACCTGGTGCTCGGCCATGGCCCGCATGATCTCCTCGCGACGGCCGGAGACCGGCAGCGATTCGGGGAACTCGATCGGCGGGATCGGCGTGGCGGGTGCCGGCGGGCGGCGCGGTCCGGCCTGGCGCGGCGCGCGCGCAGGACGGGGAGGACGCGAAGGCGGCGCGGCGGGGGCGTTGGTATCTTGACTCACGGGGCGCGGATTATCTCGCGCCTCGCGACAACGGGCCGGACGTCAGGCTCCCCGGTCCCCTGCGCTCACTTCTTCTCGTCCGGCATCTCGACATAGGTGATCACGCTGATCACCGCGCCCTGCGGGTCCTGGAGGGTCGCCATCCGGCCGACGGTGGGCACGTCCATGATGTCCATCAGGACCTTGGCGCCCATCGCCTTGGCCTGGGCGACCGTCTCGTCGACGTTGTCCACGGTGACGTAGATCCCCCAGGCGGGCGGCATGCCCGGCTGAGGGCTGGTCATCATCCCGCCGATCGCGTCCTCGCTGCCGCGCGGCTTGATGACCTGGTACGGCGGCGCGTCGGGCGCGCCCGGCATCGGCATGGCCTCGACGGTCCAGCCGAACAGCTTGCCGTAGAACTCGGACGCCTTCGTGGAGTCGGTCGTCATCAACTCCGACCAGCTGAAGGCCCCATGCGTCTTGAACACTTCCATGTGTCGCTCCCGGGGGTGTTGCGGAGGCGCCATGCTCCACCGCCGCACAGCGTCCCGCAAGTGACCTTGCCGCCGCGTCGCGGGGACAGGCTGTTGCACAATCCGCGCCCATGAGCCTGGTCTTCCCCCATACCTTCGTGCCGTGGTTTCGCGCGGTGGCCCCTTATATCCACGCGTATCGCGGAGAAACCTTCGTCGTCGGAATGACCGGGGAAATGATCGCCGCCGGCAAGCTCAACAGCTTCGTCCAGGATCTGGCCATCATGCATGCGATGGGCATCAAGATCGTGCTGGTCCACGGTTTCCGCCCGCAGGTCAACGAGCAGCTCGCGCTCAAGGGCCACCAGCCGCAATACAGCCACGGCATGCGCATCACCGACGGCATCGCGCTGGACAGCGCCCAGGAAGCCGCCGGCCAATTGCGTTTCGAGATCGAGGCGGCGTTTTCCCAGGGCCTGCCCAACACGCCGATGGCCAATTCGACGGTGCGCGTGGTGTCGGGCAATTTCCTGACCGCGCGCCCGGTCGGCATCGTCGACGGCGTCGATTTCAAGCACTCCGGCGTCGTGCGCCGCGTGGACGCCGCGGCGATCCAGCGCGCCATCGATATCGGCGCCATCGTGCTGATGTCGCCCTTCGGTTTCTCGCCCACCGGCGACGCCTTCAATCTGATGATGGAAGACGTCGCGACCGAAACCGCGATCGCGCTGCAGGCCGACAAGCTGCTGTTCATGACGGAGGTCGAGGGCGTCCGCGAAAACCCCGAGGATCCGGAAAGCGCGATCGACACCGAACTGGCGCTGGCCGACGCGAAACGGCTGATCGCCAAACTCCCGCCGCCGACGCAGCCGACCGACGTCGGTTTTTATCTGAAGTACTGCGTGACGGCCTGCGAATCGGGCGTCGAGCGTTCCCACATCCTGCCCTTCGCCGTCGACGGCGCGATCCTGCAGGAGGTCTATACCCACGACGGCATCGGCACAATGGTCGTGGATGAAAAACTCGAAAGCCTGCGCGAGGCGACCCACGACGATATCGGCAGCCTGATTGCGCTGATCGAGCCGTTCGAACGCGACGGCACGCTGGTCAAACGCGAGCGCAGCGAAATCGAACGCGACATCGAGTCCTATACCGTCATCGAACACGACGGCGTGATATTCGGCTGCGCGGCGCTGCATCCGTATCAGGAAGCGCGCACCGCCGAAATGGCGGCGCTCACCGTGTCCAGCGCCGTGCAGGGCCAGGGCGACGGCGAACGCATCCTCAAGCGCATCGAACAACGCGCCAAGGCCATGGGCTTGACCAGCGTCTTCGTGCTGACCACGCGCACCATGCACTGGTTCATCAAACGCGGCTTCCAGCCGGTCGATCCGAACTGGCTGCCCGAGGAACGCAAGCGCAAATACAACTGGGACCGGCGATCGCAGGTCCTCGTCAAGAAACTCACCTGATCCCCTCGGGATCGTTCTCCAGGCAGCGGCCGGCGTCGGCCGGCTGCCGCACTCCCCCACGCGGACTTGCGTCCGACAATTTCTGAACATCGAGGTTTGATATGGCCCGCACCGTCCAATGCGTTTATCTGAAGAAGGAAGCCGAAGGGATGGACTTTCCCATCTATCCGGGCGAACTCGGCAAGCGCATCTATGAGAACGTGTCCAAGGAAGCCTGGGCGGCGTGGATGAAGCACCAGACCATGCTGGTCAACGAAAACCGCCTGAATCTGGCCGACCAGCGCGCCCGCCAATACCTCGCGCGGCAGATGGAGCAGTTCTTCTTCGGCAGCGGGGCGGAGCAGCCCGCGGGATATGTCCCGCCGACGGAGTGATTTCCTGGTCGCACCGCGGCGGTGCGACGTCGCCCTGGTCAATTCGTGTCAGCCGGGACACGTTTTCTGACAGTTGATCCGGCAAAAACTCCAGCAAATGCCAGTCCGGGGCCTTTTTCCACATCGGCCCGGGGATTTACCCCCTTGCGGACATACTCGATTCCCTGCCTATAATGCGGACATTCCCTTTCGAGGGAGCCGTTGAACTACGCGAGGAATTGCATAAATGGCATCGCTCAAAGACCTCCTGGCCCAACGGGCCGCCCTCGAAGCGCAAATCGCGGAAACCCAGGACCGCGAGCGGTCCGACGCGATCGGCAAAGTCAAGTCGCTGATGCAGGAATACGGCCTGACGGTCGCTGACCTGACCGCCCGCGCCGCCAAGACCGGCGCACCCAAGTCCTCCAAGGTGGCCGCGAAGTATCGCAACCAGGCCACTGGCGAAACCTGGAGCGGCCGCGGCCTGCAACCGAAATGGCTGAAGGCGGCCATTTCCGGCGGCGCCAAGCTGGAAGATTTCGTCATCTGACGATCGTGATCGGAGGGCCTGCGCCTTCCGGCAGCAAAAGCCACCCTCGGGTGGCTTTTTCCGTTTTCAGGCGATACCTCTTGCGGGCACCCTCATTCCGGGGGGAGTCCCCCTTTCGGCAGGGATAGCGCTGACCGGGCCTTCCCGGCGCACGGCTAGCATGCCGCCCGGTCCCCTCCGCGCCTCGCGCGGATCCGCTCTTTTCCTCCTACGCCGCCCCCATCTTGAAGTCCGAGTTGTCCGCTCCCGCCGGTTGGGCTCCGCCCGCCCCGTCGCGCCGCCTGCCCGCGGTCGCGCCGGCCGCCCTGCTGGTCGGCGCCACCGCCCTGCTGCTGGTCGCCGGCGCGCTGTGGCCGGCCTGGCGCATGGTCGCCTGGTGGCTGCTGCCGCTGCTCGGACTGGGCGCCGTCCTGCATGCCCGTTCGCTTCGGCAACGCGCCCTCGACGAGCGCCGTGAATGGCGCGCCAAGATCGACGAGGCCGGCCTCTCGCTGGCGCAATGGATCCCCGGCGAATCGGTGGCGATGTCGCCCGGCTGGCAGTCGCGACTGGGGCCGCTCAATCCCGCCGATCCGCTCGCCTGGCTGACTCAGGTGCACGCGGTCGACCGGATGACGCTGGAGGAGCGCCTGCCCGCCTTGTTGCGGGGCGGCGCCACGACCGCCGCCGGAAGCCGTCCGGGCGGCAAGGAAGGCCCGGACGATCCGACCGGCCAGGCATCGCCGGACACGGAACCCGACACGCTGCACCACGCGCTGCGCCTGCCCGACGAGGCCGGCGGCTGGGTCTGGCATGAGCTGCGGCTGCGCGTCGCGCGCCGCGACCCGCGCGGTCGCGCCCGGCAGGTGCTGGCCAGCCTGCAGGACATCCAGTGGCGCCGCACCGCCGAGGAGCGCCAGCGGATGAGCAGCGGGCTGTTCCAGCATCTGCATGAAGGACTGGCGATCACCGACCTCGAGCATCGGCTGCTCGACGCCAACCCCGCCTATTGGGCCTTGATGGCCGCGCTGGTGGAGCCGCCCGCGGGCCTGGTCATCGAGAACGGCGACCCGGCCCCGGAGACTGCCGAGGCGCTGCGCCGCCGCATGCTCGGCCATCCGGCGCTGCCGCTGGACGAGGCGCAGCTGCGCCGCGCCGGACACGATCCGGAGGCGATCGCCGACGCATTGGCCGACCCCGCCGGCCACTGGCAGGGCCTGGTCAAGGTGCGGGCCGCGGGCGGTCAGCCGCGCACGCTGCGGCTGACGGTGTCCTCGATCCCCGAGCCGGACGGCCCGGCCCGCTACCGCGTGCTGGCGCTCAGCGACCTGACGCAGGAACTGCAGCGGCAGCAGGCGCTGGAGCGCCTCGGCCGCTTCGACCTGCTGACCGGCCTGCCCAACGAGCAGGAATTCCTGCGCCGGCTGCAGGCCGCGCTGCAGATCAGCCGCCAGGTCGGACCCGGCTTCATGCTGTGCGTCGCGCGCGTGGACCTGGACGGTTTCGCCGCGTTCAACCGGCGCCACGGCGTGGCGCGCGCGGACCAGGCGATGCGGGAACTCGGCCGGCGGCTGACGCTCGCCCTGCGGCAGGCGCCGCAGTGGTCGGACGACGTCGCGCGCCTGGGAGGCGATGAGTTCGGCCTGCTGCTGCGTGTGCAGAGCGTCGAGGAAGCGCAGCAGGCCCTGGAACGGCTCGTGCAGGTGCTGCGTCGACCGATCGATCCGGACGACGAGAGCGGCGCCTCCCGCCCGGGCGATCCGGGCGATCCGGGCGATCCGGGCAATCCGGGCCATGCGGACGGCCCGGGTACATCCGCAGGCACGCCCACCAGCGCGGACGCCGAGATCAACGACCTCGACGGGGAGGACGCCTTCGGCGCGCTGCGACTGAGCGCCAGCGTCGGCGCGACGCTGTACCCGCAGGACGGCGGCGAGGCCGAGACACTGATGCGCCACGCCGCGCACGCGCTCTACCGCGTCAAGCGCAGCGGCCGCGACGGCGTGCAGTTCTTCGACGTCGAGAAGCGCCGCAGCCGCGAGGCACAGGCGCAGGCCGCGCTGCGCGTGCAGCAGGCGTTGGAAGCCGGCGAGCTCTGCCTCTACTACCAGCCCAAGCTGGACCTCGTCGGCGGCGCACTGCTCGGCGCCGAAGCGCTGCTGCGCTGGCGGCATCCGCAGCGCGGACTGCTGGCGCCCGCCACCTTCCTGCCGACCGTCGAACACAGCGGCATGGCCGCGCAACTCGGCCACTGGGTGCTGGAGCAGGCGCTGGAGCAGGCCCGCCTCTGGCGCACCCAAGGCCTGGATCTGGAGCTCAGCGTCAACATCAGTCCGCGCCACCTGGCCGCGCCGGCCTTCGTGCCGCGGCTCGAAGCGCTGCTGGCGCGCCACCCGGACGTGCCGCCGGACCGGATCGTGCTGGAACTGCTGGAGTCCAGCGCGCTGGACGACGTCGCGCACGCGCGTCGCCTGCTGACCGACTGCAAGCGCCTGGGCCTGCGCCTGGCGATGGACGACTTCGGCACCGGCTACGCGACGCTGTCGGTGCTCAAGCAGCTGCCGCTGGACCAGCTCAAGATCGACCGGTCGTTCGTGCAGACCATGCTCGTCGACGCCCAGGACCACGCCCTGGTGCAGGGTGTGATCGCACTGGCCGGACAGTTCGGCTGCGAGCTGGTGGCCGAAGGCGTCGAGTCCCCGGCGCACGCGCAGGCGCTGATCGCGTTGGGCTGCCATGTCGGCCAGGGCAGCGGCCTGTGCGAACCGCTGCCGCCGCAGGCGCTGCTGGACTGGGCGCTGCGCCGCACGCCGCCGCCCTCGCCGGCCCTTAAAATCCCGAGGTGATCCCACCCGGCTTTATTCAGGACCTCCTGGCCCGCGTCGACATCGTCGACATCGTGGGCCGCCATGTCGACCTCAAGAAGGCCGGCATCAACCACAAGGGCCTGTGCCCCTTCCACGGCGAGAAGTCCCCGAGCTTCACCGTCAGCCCCTCGCGCCAGACCTACCACTGCTTCGGCTGCGGCCAGCACGGCAACGCCGTCGGTTTCCTGATGGAGCACCTGGGCATCGGCTTCATCGACGCGGTGCGCGACCTCGCGCAGCAGGCCGGCATGCAGGTGCCCGAGGACGACCGCAGCCCGCAGGAGCGCGAGCGCGAGAAGGCCCAGAAGCAGCGCCAGGCGACCCTGACCGAGGTCCTGGCCAAGGCCGGCCAGCACTACCGCCAGCAGCTCAAGGGCAACCCGCGCGCGATCGAGTACCTCAAGGGCCGCGGCCTGACCGGCCAGATCGCGCTGCAGTTCGGCCTGGGCTACGCGCCGGACGGCTGGCGCTCGCTGGCCAACGCCTTCCCGTCGTATGACGATCCGCTGCTGGTCGAGACCGGCATGGTCATCCTGCAGGACGACCCCGGCAAGAGCGAGGCCGAACAGCGCCGCTACGACCGTTTCCGCGACCGCGTGATGTTCCCCATCCGCAATGTGCTGGGCGAGGTCATCGGCTTCGGCGGCCGCGTGCTGGACAAGGGCGAACCCAAGTACCTGAACTCGCCGGAGACGCCGGTCTTCCACAAGGGGCGCGAACTCTACGGCCTCTACGAGGCCCGGCCCCAGATGCGGCGGCGCGGTTACGCGCTGGTGGTCGAGGGCTACATGGACGTGGTCGCGCTGGCGCAGCACGGCTTCGGCAACGCGGTCGCGACGCTGGGCACGGCCTGCACGGCCGAGCACGTGCAGAAACTGTTCCGCTTCACCGAGTCGGTGGTGTTCAGCTTCGACGGCGACGCCGCCGGGCGCCGCGCGGCCGGACGGGCGTTGGAGGCCGCCCTGCCCCACGCCAACGAGACGCGCACGATCAAGTTCCTGTTCCTGCCGACCGAGCACGACCCCGATTCGTATGTGCGCGAACTCGGTGCCGACGCGTTCGAGCGCTGCGTCGAGGGCGCCGTGCCGCTGTCGCGCCAGTTGATGGACACCGCCGCCGACGGCTGCGACCTGGGCACCCCGGAGGGCCGCGCGAAGATGCTGAGCGTCGCCAGGCCCCTGTGGGCGGCGCTGCCGGACGGGTTGCTGAAGCGGCAGCTGCTGGGCGAACTCGCGCGCCGTGCGCAACTGCCGGATGCCGAATTGCAGGCGTTGTGGGCGAACGCGCAGCCGCCCGCGGCGCCGGGTTCGCGCCCCCGCGCGGAACGCCCCGCGCCCGCGCCCAGGGCGGCTCCGAGAACGACCTCCCCGTCTTCCGACGGTCCGCACGAGGAGCCGTACTTCGACATCCCCGCGTCCGCCTATGGCGACGAAGCCCACGCCGGCGCGGACGATGTCCATTTTCCTCCAGACGCTTACGGCGCCGGCGCGGCGCCCGCTCCCGCGCCCCAAGCCTCGGGCCAGGCGGAACGCAAGTGGGTACCCAAAGGCGAATACAAGGGCAAGGGCGGCGGGGGCGGCTGGAGCGGCAAGGGGGGCAAGGGCGAGTGGCGCAAGCGCGACCAGGACCCCACCATCGGGATGCCGCTGGAATTGCCGCCGGCACCGATGAACCTCGCGGTTCGCATGCTGGTGCTGCACAGCGAGCTCTGGCAGCAGATCGGCGAGCAGGATCTGCAGCTGCTGCACGAGCTCCCCGGCGAGCACGGCCAGTTGATTGCGTGGCTGGAGCGCTCACAGGTCGACAACGGTCCGCTGCCGTGGGCGGTGCTGCAGATCGCGCTGCAGGAGGCCGACCTGATGGACCTGGCCCAGCGCGTCAGCGGCGGTCCGCTGACCGCACCGCCGCCGGACCAGCATGTCGAGGTGGAATTTCGCGTCGTGATGCGCAAGCTGTGGGTGGGCAAGCTCCGCGCGGAAGCCGACCGCATCGCGCGCAGCCCGCAGCCGGACATGGCGCGGTTCCAGGCCTTGCTGCGTCAGATCCGCGAGCTGGAAGCCGCCTGAATCAGCGGCCTGCCGCATCTTGCAGCGGCTGGCAGCAGCTGACAGCGGCCTGGGCGAACCGCCCGATCGTGCTTTTTGACCGATCGGGAAAATTCGCAGATAATCTATGGTTTTCGCGCGTCAAGAGTGACCGCAGCGCCAACCGGTCCCCGGCCCCCCACTGACCCTGGGTTCATACACAAAGTGGCCAACTTACACCGCCTGGGCTGCAACAACAAAGGTTCACGCTAACCTTCACGCGCCAAGCCTTGAATGGCAGTCGGTTTGTCCCGATCTGTCCTCCGGGGCCGAGTTCGAGCCGCCTGGCTCGCTCGCGCCGCATAGCCCGCAAGTGTCGGGAGTTTGCGGGCGCCAGCGGGACAGGTGGCTGTTTGCATTGCCTGCACCCACTGCGATTTCCCCGCATTCACCTACTGGCCCACGAGCCACCGAGGAACTGCATGACCGCCAAAAAGACCGCGTCCAAGGCCGCCGCCGCAGAAACCGAAGAAGTCAAGAAGCCGGCCGTCAAGGCCGCCGCGAAGACCGCCAAAGCCGCCACCGCTGCCGCGTCCGCTGACGACGCGAAGCCCAAGCGCGGCCGCAAGCCCAAGGCCGAGACCGAGTCCAAGAAGCCGGCCGGCAAGGCCAAGGTGGAAGAGGAAGAGGAGGACTTCGACGCCGACGGCGACGGCGAGTCCGATGGCGAGTCGGATGCCGAAGGCGACTCGGCCGAGACCGTCGAGGCGGTGGAGGTCGAGGAAGTCGGCGAGGACAAGCCCAAGGCCAAGCCGCTGCGCATGAAGGTCAGCCGCGCCAAGGAGCGCGCGCTGATGCGCGAGTTCGGCCTGGACGAGACGGCGCTGACCGAAGAGGAAGTCGCCAAGCGCCGCCATGAGCTGAAGACCCTGATCAAGATGGGCAAGACGCGTGGTTTCCTGACGCATCAGGAAATCAACGACCACCTGCCCGAGAAGCTGATCAACGAGGAAATCCTCGAGGCGATCGTGTCGATGCTCAACGACATGGGCATCGCCGTGTACGAGCAGGCGCCCGACGCCGCCACGCTGCTGATCCAGGGCTCGACCTCGCCGACCGCCACCGAAGAGGAAGCGGAAGAAGCGGCCGAGGCCGCGCTGTCGACCGTCGACTCCGAATTCGGCCGCACGACCGACCCGGTGCGCATGTACATGCGCGAGATGGGCACCGTCGAGCTGCTGACCCGCGAGGGCGAGATCGAGATCGCCAAGCGCATCGAAGGCGGCCTGCAGGCCATGATGCTGGCTATCTCGGCCTCCCCGACGACCATCGCCGAGATCCTGGCCATGGCCGCCAAGATCCGCGCCGGCGAGATGCAGATCTCCGAGTCGGTGGACGGCTTCGTCTCCGACGACGAGGCGGACGACTACGTCGCGGAAGAAGACTTCGACGAGTTCGACGAAGAGGACGACGACGACGGCGCCGGCGGCTCCAAGGCCCTGACCAAGAAGCTGGAGGAGCTGAAGAATGCCGCGCTGGTGAAGCTGGATTCGCTCGCGACCAACTTCGACAAGATGCGCAAGGCCTTCGAGAAGGACGGCTACAAGTCGGCCAACTACAACAAGGCCCAGTCCGCGATCAGCCAGGAGCTGATGACCATCCGCTTCACGGTCAAGACGATCGAGAAGCTGTGCGACATCCTGCGCTCGCAGGTGGACGACGTGCGCCGCTTCGAACGCGAGATCCGCAAGATCGTCGTGGACAAGTGCGGCATGCCGCAAGAGCACTTCATCAAGACGTTCCCGCCCAACGTGCTGAACCTGCAGTGGGCGGAAAAGGAAGTGGCGGCCGGGAAGTCGTACGCGAACATCATGTCGCGCAACCTGCCCGCGATCCAGGAGCTGCAGCAGAAGCTGATCGACATCCAGGGCAAGGCCGTGGTGCCGCTGGACGACCTCAAGGGCATCAACAAGCGGATGAACGAGGGCGAAAAGGCCTCGCGCGACGCGAAGAAGGAAATGATCGAGGCCAACCTGCGCCTGGTCATCTCCATCGCCAAGAAGTACACCAACCGCGGTCTGCAGTTCCTGGACCTGATCCAGGAAGGCAACATCGGTCTGATGAAGGCGGTCGACAAGTTCGAGTACCGCCGCGGCTACAAGTTCTCGACCTACGCGACGTGGTGGATCCGCCAGGCCATCACCCGCTCGATCGCGGACCAGGCCCGTACCATCCGCATCCCGGTTCACATGATCGAGACGATCAACAAGATGAACCGGATCTCGCGTCAGCATCTGCAGGAGTTCGGCTTCGAGCCGGACGCGCCGACGCTGGCCGAGAAGATGGAGATGCCGGAGGACAAGATCCGCAAGATCATGAAGATCGCCAAAGAGCCGATCTCCATGGAAACGCCGATCGGGGACGACGACGACAGCCATCTGGGCGACTTCATCGAGGACACCAACAACACCGCGCCGATCGAGGCCGCGATGCAGGCCGGCCTGCGCGAGGTGGTGAAGGACATCCTGGACAGCCTGACCCCGCGCGAAGCCAAGGTGCTGCGCATGCGCTTCGGCATCGAGATGAGCACGGACCACACGCTGGAGGAAGTCGGCAAGCAGTTCGACGTCACCCGCGAGCGCATCCGCCAGATCGAAGCCAAGGCGATCCGCAAGCTGAAGCACCCGTCGCGCAGCGACAAGCTCCGCACCTACCTGGACAACCTCTGATCCAGACCGGACCCGGACCCCAGCCAGGGGCTCCGGGTCGGCACCGGGTTTGCCGCAAGACCGGCCCCCGTCCTCGGACGCGGGCCGGTTTTTTCTTGGCGCCGCCGCTGTCGGACTTCAGCAGCCGAAGGGCTTGTTACGACATTCGCCCGCCCGTTGGGGGAGGTGTCGTACAGGGGCCGACAGGCCCCCGAGGCGAGGGCTTATCACCACGTGACGCCCAGGGTGGCGCGGCTACACTGAGACTTCCATCACATCTTGTCCCCTGCCCAGGCCGATGACCCAGATCCGCGAGCGCACCGTCCTGTTTGCCGACTTGCGCGGCAGCACGGCGCTGTTCGAGACGCTGGGGAACGCGGAAGCCTCGGGACTGGTGACGCAGACGGTCGCGCTGACCGGCCAGGCGGTGGAAGAGAACCGCGGACACATCATCAAGACGCTGGGCGACGGTCTGATGGCCGCCTTCGACAACCCGCGCGACGGCATCAAGGCCGCGATGCGGATGCAGGAACTGCTGCTGAAGACCTCGGCGCGCAGTGAGCGTCTGCGCCACACCCACCTGCAGATCGCGCTGGCGCGCGGCGAGGTCGTCGAGATCCACGGCGACTGCTTCGGCGACGCGGTCAATGTCGCGGCACGGCTGCTCGACCACGCGGGCGACGGCGAGACCGTCGTGACCGCCGAGGTCGTCAACGGCCTGACCGGCGCGCAGAAGGCGCGCTTCCGCAGCCTGGACCACATCAGCGTGCGCGGCCGCGCCGAGCCGGTCCACATCTACGTGCTGGACCAGGGTTCCGGCGACCCCGGCGCGACGCAGTTCGGCGAGATCGCGCGCAGCGCCGGGCCCGAAGGCATCCGGCTGGTCTGGCAAGACCTGGACCGCGTCTTCGACATCGAACAGATGCCCATCGTGCTGGGCCGCAGCACGCAGGCCACCTACTGCATCACCGACGTCCGCGTCAGCCGCTCCCATGCGCGCATCGACTGGCAGGGCAGCAGCTTCAGCCTGACCGACCTCAGCTACAACGGCACCTTCGTGCGCTTCGGCGCCGGCGGCCAGACGCTGAGCCTGCGCCGCGGCTCGTGCACGCTGCACGGCGCGGGTGCGATCGGTCTCGGCGGCGCGGCCTCGGAATCCCAGGCGCCCACCGTGCGCTTCGAGGTGATCCACCTGGCCGAAGCCGCCACATCGGCGATGATGCGCCGCGGAATCTGAACCGGATGAGTTTCCTTCCCGAACCCGACCACGCGCACGGACGTGCGCCGACCATCGGCATGCTGCTGGTCAACCTCGGCACGCCCGACGCGCCCACCCCGGAGGCCACGCGCCGCTACCTGGCGCAGTTCCTGTCCGACCCGCGCGTCATCGAGATCCCCAAGGCCGCCTGGTGGCCCATCCTGCACGGTGTGATCCTGCGCACGCGTCCGGCCAAGTCGGCGAAGAAGTACGCCAGCATCTGGACCAAGGACGGCTCGCCGCTGATGGTCTGGACGAAGAAGCAGGCCAAGCTGCTGCAAGGCCAGCTCGGCGAGCAGGGCCACCGCGTCAAGGTGCTGCACGCGATGCGCTACGGCAACCCGTCGATCGCGTCGCAGCTGGACGCGCTGCGCGCCGAGGGCGCGACCCGCGTGCTGGTGCTGCCGGCGTATCCGCAGTATTCGGGCGCGACCACCGCCAGCGTCGTCGACGACGTGGCGCGCTGGTCGCTGGCACACCGGCACGTGCCGGAGTTCCGCTTCGTCAACCGCTACCACGACGACAAGCGCTACATCGCCGCGCTGGCCGACAGCGTGCGCGCCCACTGGAAGGCCGAAGGCCGCGGCGATCTGCTGGTGATGAGCTTCCACGGCATGCCCGCGCGCACGCTGGCGCTGGGCGATCCGTACCACTGCGAATGCCTCAAGACCGGCCGCCTGCTGGCCGAGGCGCTGGGCCTGTCCGATGCGCAGTACAAAGTGACCTTCCAGAGCCGCTTCGGCAAGGCGCGCTGGCTGGAGCCCTACACCGAGCCGACGCTGCGCGAGCTCGCCGGACGCGGGCTGAAGTCGGTCGACCTGATCTGCCCGGGCTTCTCGTCGGACTGCATCGAGACGCTGGAAGAGATCGACATGGAAGCGCGCGAGGCCTTCCTGCACAGCGGCGGACAGCGCTTCAGCTACATCCCCTGCCTGAACGACCGCCCCGCCCACATCCGCGCGCTGGCGGCGATCGCCGAGCAGCACCTGCAGGGCTGGCCGACCACCGCCGTGCCCGACGAAGCGCAAGCGGCCGCCCTCGCCCGCCAGCGCGAGGCCGCGCTGACGGCAGGCGCCGCACGTTGATCAGCTGATCGCGGCCGCGGACTGACGCGCCTTGCGCGTGGCCATCCACTTCATGACGCGAGGCAGCAGCAGCACGATCACGACGATGGCCAGCAGCGAGGCCGACAGCGGACGTTCGAAGAACACGCTCCAGTTCCCGCCGCCGATCGCCACGCCGTTGCGCAGATGCGCTTCGGCGAGCGGGCCCAGGATCATGCCGACGACGACCGGTGCGGTCGGGAAGTCGAAGCGCCGCATCACCACGCCCAGCAGACCGATGGCCAGCATCACGTAGAGGTCGAAGGCGCTCTGGCGCATGCCGTACACGCCGACCGTGGCGAAGATCAGGATGCCGGCGTACAGCGGCGCGCGCGGGATGCGCAGCAGCTTCACCCACAGCCCCACCATCGGCAGGTTGAGCACCAGCAGCATCACGTTGCCGATGTACAGCGACGCGATCAGCGCCCACACGAGCGTCGACGAGGTCTCGAACAGCTGCGGCCCGGCCTGGATGCCGTAGTTCTGCAGGGCCGACAGCAGGATGGCCGCCGTGACCGAGGTCGGGATGCCCAGCGTCAGCAGCGGCACCAGCGTGCCGGTCACGGCCGCGTTGTTGGCGGCCTCCGGTCCGGCGACGCCCTCGATGGCGCCGACCGTGCCGAACTCCTCCTTGTGCTTGGACAGCTTGCGCTCGGTCGCATAGCTCAGGAAGGTCGGGATCTCGGTGCCGCCGGCGGGGATCACGCCGAACGGGAAGCCCAGCGCGGTGCCGCGGATCCAGGAGGGGATGGAGCGCCGCCACTCCTGCTTCGTCATGTGCACGCGGCCCATGGTGTTCATCGTCAGGTTGCTGCGGCCCTCGTAGAGCGCCACGTAGAGCGTCTCGCCCACCGCGAACAGGCCCACGGCGACCAGCACCGTCTCGATGCCGTCCATGAACTCGGGCACGCCGCCGGTGTAGCGGATCTGGCCGGTGATCTGGTCCATGCCGACCAGGCCCATGGCCAGGCCGATGAACAGCGCCGTCATGCCGCGCAGCGTGCTCTGGCCCAGCACCGCGGAGACCGTGGTGAAGGCGATCAGCATCAGGCAGAAGTACTCCGGCGGGCCGAGCGTGACGGCGAAGTCCGCCAGCACCGGCGCGAACAGCGTGACCAGCACGGTCGCGATGGTGCCGGCGAAGAACGAGCCGATCGCCGCCGTGGCCAGCGCCGCGCCGGCGCGGCCGTGGCGGGCCATCTTGAAGCCTTCCAGCGCGGTCACCATGGTGCCGGTCTCGCCGGGGGTGTTGAGCAGGATGGAGGTGGTCGAGCCCCCGTACATCGCGCCGTAGTAGATGCCGGCGAAGAAGATCATCGACGCGGTCGGGTCGACCTGCGCGGTGATGGGCAGCAGCATCGCGACGGTCACGGCCGGGCCGAGGCCGGGCAGCACGCCGATCGCCGTCCCGAGCGCGCAGCCGACGAAGGCCCACAACAGGTTGACGCCGGAGGCGGCCGTGGCGAAGCCGCCCATCAGGTGGGTCCAGAGGTCTTGCATGTCGGAACTCCGGTGAGGCCTAGAGCCAGCCGCCGGCCGTGATGGCGGGCAGGTTCAGCGCGAGCAGCTTGTTGAACAGCCAGAACACCGGCGCGGCGATCAGCAGGCCGGTGACGAGGTCGATGACGATCTGGCGCACGCCGCCGTGGGCCTTGCCCTCGGCGCGGCGCAGGCCGCGCACCGCCAGCACGAAGCACAGCGTGCAGGCGAGGACGAACCCGATCGTGGTGATCAGCGCCGCGTTGGCGATGACGGCGCCGGCGACCCAGGCGGCGGACAGCCAGTCCGCCTTCGGCGCGCCGGATGGCGGCTCCATCGAGCGGTAGCCGCCGCTGCGCGACTCCCAGATCAGCCAGGCGCCGCAGACCAGCAGCACCGCGGCAACGAACCAGGGCAGCGCGTTCGGGCCGATGCCTGAGTAGCCCGCGTCGGACGGGATCGCGGCGGCCCCGAAGGCCATCACGCCGCCTATGCCCATCGCGGCCACGCCGACCAGCGTTTGATAGAGCGGGCTGGTTGCTGCCTGCTCGGTGGTGTCAGTCATGAAGACCTCCCGGTCCAGAATCAATGCACGGCACGCGCGCCGTTTCTACCAAGCGGAACCCGAGGAACTGGCTTCGCCAGGCCACCGGGTTCGCCCCCTTGAGGGGCGCCTCTGGCGTTGGCCGCCGAAGGCGGTAGGGGGTGGGTCAAACCATGCCGGACTTGTGCATGATCGCGCGCAGCGAGGCGAACTCGTTGTCGACGAAGGTCTCGAAGTCCTTGCCGGTCAGCACGGCCGGGGTCCAGCCGTTCTTCTCCAGCGCCTCGGCCCATGCCTTGGACTTGGTCGCCTTCACGACCAGGTCGATCAAGGTCTGACGCTGTGCCGGCGTGATGCCGGGCGCGCCGTAGACGCCGCGCCAGTTGCCGATCTCGACGTTGTAGCCGAGCTCCTTCATCGTCGGGATGTCCAGTCCCTTGATGCGCTGGGGCGCGGTGATCGCGATCGGGCGCATCTTGCCGCTCTCGATGTAGGGCTGGAACTCGCTGTAGCCGCTGCCGCCGATGCTGACGTTGCCGCCCAGGATCGCCGCGACGGCCTCGCCGCCGCCCCGGAAGGCGACGTAGTTGATCTTGGTGGCGTCGACGCCGACCTCGCGGGCGAGCATCGCCGCGGCGATGTGCTCCGTGGCGCCGCGCGAGCCGCCGCCCCACTTCACCGAGCCCGGGTCCTTCTTCAGCGCGTCGACCACGTCCTTCATCGTCTTGAACGGCGAATTGGCCGGCAGCACGAAGACGTTGTACTCGCTGGTCAGGCGGGCGATCGGCGTGGCCTGCGTCAGCGTGACGGGCTGCTTGCTGGTGATCAGGCCGCCCAGCATCACGGCGCCCATCACCATCATCGCGTTCGGGTCGCCCTTGGCGGCGTTCACGAACTGCGCCAGGCCGATGGCGCCGGCCGCGCCGCCCTTGTTCTCGAAGGTCACCGCGCCCGCGGCGCCGGCGTCCTGCAGGGCCTTGCCCAGCGCGCGGCCGGTGATGTCCCAGCCGCCGCCCGGGTTGGCCGGCACCAGGATCTTCAGGGCCGCCGCGGCCTGCGCGCCCAGCGGCAGCGCGCCGGTGGCGCCCAGCGCGGCGAAGGCGGCCGCGGACTTCAGGAATTGGTCTCGACGCATGCTCGTGTCTCCTGTTGTAGATCTCAGCGTCAGGGCAGAGCGCGCACCCGACGTTCGTTGTAGGCGTGAATCCTGCACACATCGCCTTTCATTCGGCTGTCGGGAAGCTCAGGGTTGACCCTGAGCGGCGCGGCCTTCGCGCGTGGCGGACACTGCCGGCCATGAGGCTGTTTTTCGTCGAGGACAACGCCGCGCTGCAGACCACGGTGGCGCGGTCGTTCGAGCGCCGCGGCATCCAGGTGCAGGTGTTCGCGGAGGGCCGCGCGGCGCTCGAGCGCTGGCGCGCGTCGCCGCCCGACGTCGTGCTGCTGGACCTGTCGCTGCCCGACATCGACGGGCTGGAGCTGCTGTCGGCCGCGCGCGCCGAACAGCTCACCACGCCGGTCATCATCCTGACCGCGCGCGGCACCGTCGGCGACCGCATCCTGGGCCTGAACATCGGCGCCGACGACTACCTGCCCAAGCCGTTCGACCTCGACGAACTCGAAGCGCGGGTGCGCGCCCTCGCCCGCCGCAGTCGCGGCGCGCCGGGATCGGCAGCGGGCGCTGGCGCGGGTGCCGGGGCCGGTGCCGGGGCGCATGAGGACGAGTCCTTCCATGGACTGCGCGTGGACGCCGACAGCGGCGCGGTCTACCACCTCGGGTTGCCGCTGGAGCTGCCGCCGCGCGAGGCGGCCCTCCTGCGCGCGCTGCTGGCGCGTCCGGGCCAGGCGGTCGCCAAGGAGCGGCTGACGGAGATCGTCTTCGCCGACGATCTGGACGTGCAACCCGACGCGGTCGAGGTCGTGGCCTACCGCCTGCGCAAGCGGCTGCCGGCGGACGGCGTGCGACTCGTGACACTGCGCGGCCTGGGCTACCTGCTCAAGGCGCCGGACTGAGTGGCTGAGTGGTGATGCGGTCGTCCGCGACCTCGCGCCGACGCTGGCTGTCGTCGATGCGCAGCCGGCTGCTCGTCGGCATCCTGGTCCCCGTCGGCCTGCTGATCGCGGCCAACGCGCACCGGCTCTACGAAGACGCGCTGCGGGCCATCGACACGGCCTACGACCGCACGCTGCTCGCCTCGGCGAAGACCATCGGCGAGCAGCTCGACGTGCACGGCACGCGCGAGGACCCTCACCTGGTCTCCGAGGTGCCCTACGCGGCGCTGGAGGCCTTCGAGGCCGACAACCGCAGCCGCATGTTCTACCGCGTCACCGGCTTCAAGGGCGAATGGGTGTCGGGCTTCGACGACCTGCCCGCGTGGCACGGCAAGCTGCCCGCGCGCGGCGCCTATGCGGCGCTGGTCGATTTCTACGACGACGTGTACCAGGGCGAGGAAGTGCGCGTCGCGGTGCTCAAGCAGCCGGTCTCGGGCGAGGCCGGCCTGGGCGTGGCGACCATCCAGGTCGCCGAGACGCTGGAGATCCGGCGCACGCTGGCGCGGCAGGTGCTGATCTCCACGCTGTGGCGGCAGGCCGCGCTGCTGGCCGTGATCGCGATCGTGGTCTGGGGCGTGGTGCTCTTCGCGACCTGGCCGGTGCGCGAGCTCAGCCGCTCGATCGGCGCGCGCGCGGACGACGACCTCAGCCCCATCCCGATGCCGGGCGTGCCGGCGGAACTCGCGCCGCTGGTGGTCGCGATCAACGAGGCCTGGTCTCGACAGTCCGGCCTGTTCGCGCATCAGAAGCGCTTCGTGCGCGACACCTCGCACCAGTTGCGCACGCCGCTGGCGGTGCTCAAGGCGCAGGTGCAGTCGGCGCGCCGCGGCGACCTGCCGCTGACGCAGGCGATCGACGAAATCGGCGCGACCGTCGACGGCGCCACCTCGCTCGCCAACCAGATGCTGGCGCTGGCCAAGGTCGAGCAGTTGCGCCAGCAGGGGGATCCGCCGCGACTGGACCTGGCGGACACCGTGCGCGAAGTGGCGCTTGACCTGGCGCCGCTGATCGCGGACGCGGAGCTCGACTTCGAGCTGATCACCGAGCCCGCGCCGGTGCGCGGTCACGAGTGGGCGCTGCGGGAGCTGGTGCGCAACCTGCTGCACAACGCGCTGCGGCACTGCCCGCGCGGTGGTCGGCTGGAGTTGCGCGTGACGGCGCGCGGACGGGACGGCGACGCCGGCTCCGCAGGGGGCATGGGCGCAGGCACTGGGGCGGGCGCGGGCGGCGGCATCGAACTGCGCATCGCCGACAGCGGCTCCGGCATCGCGCCGGCGCTGCGGCCCAGACTCGGACAACCGTTCGCGGCCGGCAGCGGCGGCGGGTCGGGCCTCGGGCTCGCGATTTGCCGTGAGATCGTCGATTCGCTCGGCGGCACGCTGGCGCTCGACAACCGCGAACGGGACGGGGTCATCGAAGGCCTGGACGCCGTGGTCCGGCTGCCGGCGGCACCATCCGCCGATCCGTCGCCCGCATAGGACAATCCGATTCAGATGTCTTCCTCCACCCGCAACCCTTCGCCCTCCCCTTCCCCAGGATCCGCCGGCGTGCGCCTGGACAAATGGCTCTGGGCGGCGCGTTTCTTCAAGACGCGCTCCATCGCCGTCGACGAGATCGGCAAGGGCCGCGTGACGATCAACGGGCAGGCCGCCAAGGCCTCGCGCGAGGTGCGCGTCGGCGACGTGGTGAAGCTGCGCCAGGGCCAGATCGATCGCGAGGTGAAGGTCGCCGGTCTCAGCGGCGTCCGCGGCCCGGCGCCGGTCGCGCAGGCGCTGTACGAGGAAACGCCCGACAGCATCGCGGCGCGCGAGCGCGCGGCCGAGGCACGCCGCCTCGCGCCCGAGCCGGCCGACGCCATCGAGCAGGGCCGCCCGACCAAGCAGGACCGCCGCCGCCTCGCGGACTGGAACCGCTGGTCCGCCAGCCTGGACTGACGCCGCCTCCGCCAGCCTTGCACCGGTGGGGACACCGGTGCGGCAAGCCGTCCCGCCGGGGCTGACCGCGAGGACGACATGATCCCTCTCCACATGAGCCCGGCGTCTCACGACGCGTCGTCGTCGACGCTTGAGGAAACGAGCGCCGAAGCCAGCGTCGACACCAGCGCCGAAGCCAAGGACGGATCGGTCGCGGCGCGCGGGGGCGACGTCCCGCACCCCCGATCGCGCGCCGCTTCGCTCGCGCCTGCGCTCGTGAACCCGCCGTCCCGTTCCGACGACCGTTCCGACGACCGTTCCGAATTCCAAGAGGCGACCCGGCGCCAGGCCGTCGCCCGCTTCGATGCGATCCGGCTCGCCGGCGTGTCGATGACGCCCGCCGACATCGAAGTCCTGAAGGCGATCGTCGCGCTCGCGGTCTCGATCGGTGGCGCGGCGGCTTTCGGCTTCGGACTGGGCCGGGGCATCGGCGGCGCGATCGCCGAACTGGGCGTGCGCAGTGCCTTCGACGCACCACAGACGCTGGGCATCGGCAATGACCGCAACTACGTCGAGCAGGACACCGATCACAGCCTCCTGCTGATCGCCGTGATCACGACATCCCGCTGGGTCGGCGCGTCGATCTGCGGCGCCATCGGCGCGACGGTGGGCAGCGTCGTGTCGCCTCGCGCCGCGGCGCTGACCGGTCGTCAACTGGCGGCCATTCCGCCAAACCAACTGGTACCCGACCACGTGGCCGATCTGCTGGACGAGACTGGCGCGCCCCATGGGATGGACGGCGTACGCCGGCTCCGCCAGGAGATCCAGGCGATCCAGGACCGCCACGGCCTCATCGACGGCCCGACGCAGGTGCGCGCCGGCGAATGGGCCTTCGGCGGCATGAACGCGGTCCGGGGGGCCTCGCTCGGCATGGCCCCGCTCGGCGCGCTGCCGGACATCGGGTTGTCGGCCGGCGTGTCGTTGACGGCCGGCGCCCTCACGGGCCTGGCCGCCGGTGTGGCCATGGCCCGTCAGCGCCATCGCGTGCCGGACGCCGGTCACGTCGGCGGCGACCCGGCGCCGCTCGTGCCAGTGCCGCTGTTCGAGGTGAAGAAAACACCTGTCGTGCGCTCCCGCTTCACGGGCACGGGCCCGCGACACGCGATGGGCAACATCGGCCACGGCGTGGCACACCGGCTGCGGCTCTTCCTCGGCTCGACCTGGCTGCTGGGCATGCTGGGGCTGCTCGTCAACGTCGCCGGCGCCGCCACCCGGCCCGCGCCGCTGAACTGGATCCACCGCGCCGGCAAGGCCGTCGAACTCGGTGTCGGCGTGGGCTGCGCCGTCCGCCCCTACTTCCAGGGGCTGCCGCCGATCAACGCCCGCGAGCACGCCCGACTGGAAAGTCAGCGGATCTCGCCCGCCCCGGGCGAATAGCGGCTCCCCGCCTCAGCCACGATCGCCCGTGCGCTGGGTCCCCGCTATCAGGCCCCAGGCTTGCCCGCGCACGGATGCGAAAATCACCCTCTTGAAGTTCCGGCCATGGGCCCCAGATGCGGCGGGTCGCCCGACGCTCGCTGGTTCTCAAAGAGGCCGGCCGCGCTTCCAGAGAGGAGCCGGGCATCCGCATTGGGGCATTCCAACCATGACGACTGACAACCAACAACCTGATCCGACGCTGGACGAACTGACCCAGCAAGCCGCTGCCGCGGCCGCCGCCTCGGTCCCCGAAACGCTCGAAGCCAGACTGGCCGACACCGAGCGCCGCCTGGCCGAGATGTCCGACGCCTACCTGCGCGCCAAGGCCGAGGTCGAGAACACCCGCCGCCGCGGCGAGGAAGACACGACCAAGGCCCGCAAGTTCGCCGTCGAGGGTTTCGCCGAAGCGATGCTGCCGGTGATGGACAGCCTGTCCGCCGCCATCGCCCTGCCCGACGCCAGCGTGGAGCAGGTGCTGCAGGGCGTGCACGCCACGCTGCGACAGCTGCAGTCGGCGCTGGAGCGCAACAAGGTGGTGGAAATCAATCCCGCCGCCGGCACGAAGTTCGACCCGCACCAGCACCAGGCGATCTCGGTGGTGCCGGCCGAGCAGGACCCGAACACGGTCGTGACCGTGCTGCAGAAGGGCTTCCTCATCGCCGACCGCGTGCTGCGGCCGGCGCTGGTCACGGTGACCGCCCCGAAGTGAGCGCATCGACCGGCGTGATCGAAAAAACACGCTGAAAAAAGATCCGGGCCCTTGAACCCGGACAAGTTATCCACAGATCAGAAGCATCCCGGAACGTTGTTTCAGCCGCTCATTGATGAGCGCCAGGGAAAGCTTGAAGCGCCCCCCGCTGACCGTTCCGCCAGTTTTCAAATTCAGGAGCACCACATGGCTAAGAAAAAGATCATCGGCATCGACCTGGGCACGACCAACTCGTGCGTCGCGGTCATGGAAGGCAACACCACCCGCGTCATCGAGAACGCGGAAGGCGCCCGCACCACGCCGTCCATCATTGCGTACCAGGAAGATGGCGAAGTGCTGGTCGGCGCGTCGGCCAAGCGCCAGGCCGTGACCAACCCGCGCAACACGCTGTACGCGGTGAAGCGCCTGATCGGCCGCAAGTTCCAGGAAAAGGAAGTCCAGAAGGACATCGACCTGATGCCCTACACCATCGCCGCCGCCGACAACGGCGACGCGTGGGTGGAAGTGCGCGGCAAGAAGCTGGCGCCCCCGCAGGTGTCGGCTGAAGTCCTGCGCAAGATGAAGAAGACGGCCGAGGACTACCTCGGCGAGGAAGTGACCGAGGCCGTCATCACGGTGCCGGCCTACTTCAACGACGCACAGCGTCAGGCGACCAAGGACGCCGGCCGCATCGCCGGCCTGGACGTCAAGCGCATCATCAACGAGCCCACCGCCGCGGCCCTGGCCTTCGGCCTGGACAAGCACGGCGCGGGTGACCGCAAGATCGCCGTGTTCGACCTGGGCGGCGGCACCTTCGACATCTCGATCATCGAGATCGCGGACGTCGACGGCGAGAAGCAGTTCGAAGTGCTGTCGACCAACGGCGACACCTTCCTGGGCGGCGAGGACTTCGACCAGCGCATCATCGACTACATCATCGCCGAGTTCAAAAAGGAACAGGGCGTCGACCTGACCAAGGACGTGCTGGCCCTGCAGCGCCTGAAGGAAGCCGCCGAGAAGGCCAAGATCGAGCTGTCGAACTCGTCGCAGACCGACGTGAACCTGCCGTACATCACGGCCGATGCCACCGGTCCGAAGCACCTGAACATCAAGCTGACCCGCGCCAAGCTGGAGTCGCTGGTGGACGAGCTGATCGAGCGCACGATCGCCCCCTGCCGCACCGCGATCAAGGACGCGGGCGTGTCGGTCGGCGAGATCGACGACGTCATCCTGGTCGGCGGCATGTCGCGCATGCCCAAGGTGCAGGAGAAGGTCAAGGAGTTCTTCGGCAAGGACCCGCGCAAGGACGTGAACCCCGATGAGGCCGTGGCCGTCGGCGCCGCGATCCAGGGCCAGGTCCTGGGCGGCGAACGGACCGACGTGCTGCTGCTGGACGTCACCCCGCTGAGCCTGGGCATCGAGACCCTGGGTGGCGTGATGACGAAGATGATCAAGAAGAACACGACCATCCCGACCAAGTTCGCGCAGACCTTCTCCACCGCCGAGGACAGCCAGCCCGCCGTGACCATCAAGGTCTACCAGGGCGAGCGCGAACTGGCGCAGGCCAACAAGAGCCTGGGCGAGTTCAACCTCGAAGGCATCCCGCCGGCACCGCGCGGCCTGCCGCAGATCGAGGTCAGCTTCGACATCGACGCCAACGGCATCCTGCACGTCGGCGCCAAGGACAAGGGCACCGGCAAGGAAAACAAGATCACCATCAAGGCGAACTCCGGCCTGTCCGAGGCCGAGATCGAGAAGATGGTGAAGGACGCCGAGGCCAACGCCGCCGAGGACAAGAAGAAGGTCGAGCTGGTGCAGGCGAAGAATCAGGCCGACGGCCTGGTGCACTCGGTGCAGAAGTCGCTCAGCGAGCACGGCGACAAACTGGACGCCGGCGAGAAGGAAAAGATCGAGGCGGCGGTGAAGGACCTGGAAGAAGCCATCAAGGGCGAGGACAAGGCCGACATCGACGCCAAGACCGAAGCGCTGATGACCGCCAGCCAGAAGCTGGGCGAGAAGGTCTACGCCGAGGCGCAGGCGGCCCAGGCCGCCGCCGGCGGCGCGGCGGGTGCGGCGGGTGCGGCGGGCGCCGCCGGTGCCGAGCAGGCGGACGCCGCGGGCGCGCAGGCGTCGGCCAAGCCGGCCGACGACAACGTCGTGGACGCGGAGTTCAAGGAAGTCAAGGACTCCAAGTAAGCCGCACAGGCGTGCGTGCCGGCCCGGGGCCGGCATCGCGCCCGGCAATCGCTGTCGACTGACAGCCGCCGCGCGGGGCCGCCAGCCTCGCGCGGCGTTCTGGTTTGAGGCCTGCAGGAATATCCATGGCAAAGCGTGACTATTACGAAGTCCTGGGCGTCGCGAAGAACGCCAGCGAAGAGGACATCAAGAAGGCGTATCGCAAGCTCGCGATGAAGTACCACCCTGACCGCAATCAGGGCGACGGTGCCAAGGAGGCCGAGGACAAGTTCAAGGAAACCAAGGAAGCCTACGAGATGCTCTCGGACGGCCAGAAGCGGGCCGCCTACGACCAGTACGGCCACGCGGGCGTGGATCCGAACCAGGGCATGCGCGGCGGTCCGGGCGGCGAAGGCTTCGGCGGTTTCGCGGAGGCCTTCGGCGACATCTTCGGCGACCTGTTCGGCCAGCAGGGCGGCGGCCGGCGCCAGGGCGGCGGCCAGCAGGTCTACCGCGGCAGCGACCTGAGCTACGCGATGGAGATCACGCTGGAGGAAGCCGCGCGCGGCAAGGAGACGCAGATCCGCATCCCGTCGTGGGAAGGCTGCGAGACCTGTCACGGCAGCGGCGCAAAACCCGGCACCAGCGCCAAGACCTGCGGCTCCTGCGGCGGCAGCGGCACGGTCCACATGCGCCAGGGCTTCTTCAGCATCCAGCAGACCTGCCCGCACTGCCACGGCACCGGCAAGATCATTCCTGAGCCCTGCACCACCTGCAACGGCGCCGGCAAGATCAAGAAGACCAAGACGCTGGAAGTCAAGATCCCGGCCGGCATCAACGAAGGCATGCGCATCCGCTCGGCCGGCAACGGCGAGCCGGGCGTGAACGGCGGCCCGTCGGGCGATCTCTACATCGAGATCCGCATCAAGCAGCACGACATCTTCGAGCGCGACGGCGACGACCTGCACTGCACGATGCCGGTGTCTATCACGACCTCGGCGCTGGGCGGCACGATCGAGGTGCCGACGCTGGGCGGCAAGGCCGAGATCGAGCTCCCCGAGGGCACGCAGCATGGCAAGACCTTCCGCCTGCGCGGCAAGGGCATCAAGGGCGTGCGATCGAGTTATCCGGGCGACCTGTACTGCCACATCAGCATCGAGACGCCGGTCAAGCTGACCGAACATCAGCGCAAGCTGCTGAAGGAACTCGACAAGAGCCTGAAAGACGGCGGCGAGCGCCACTCGCCCAACGCGAAGAGCTGGACCGACCGGGTCAAGGACCTCTTCAAGTAAATCGCCAACAGCGACACGCAAGCGCCCGCCACGACTCGTCACTCCGGTCGGCCACCCACGCAAACCCGGGGGATCGGCCGTCGTCGCCGGGCGGACAATCGGTCGGTGGTTGACGACATTCGCACGATTCGTTGGGGTGCTGCCGGCCCGCTCTCTTCGGAGGCGGGCCTTTTCATTGGCGCGCGCGCCGTGACGGGGCGGCGGCCATGACGCTCGCCGGCACCCTCGGCAAGACGCAGGCGCTGGTCATCGACAGCAACGCCAACTCGCGCAGCCTGATGACGGCGCAGCTGCGAGAACTCGGCGTCGGCCATGTGCGGCAGACCACGCGCGTGCGCGACGCCCGCGTCATCCTCGAGACGCAGCCCTACGACATCGTCATCTGCGACTACTACTTCGACGGCTCCGAGATGTCGGGGCAGGACCTGCTCGACGAGCTGCGGCGCGAGCAGTTGCTCCCCTACTCCACCGTCTTCGTGATGGTCACCGGCGAGGCCTCGTACGCGAAGGTCGCCGAGGCAGCCGAGGCGGCGTTGGACGCCTACCTCGTCAAACCCTACACGACCACGGCGCTGGCCGACCGGCTGGCCAATGCGCGGCATCGCAAGGTCGAGCTCAAAGGCATCTTCGACGCGATCGACGCGAAGGACTTCGGCCGCGCGGCGGACCTGTGCCTGGAACGTTTCCAGCGCAAGGCGACCTACTGGCTGTACGCCGCGCGCATCGGCGCGGAGCTGTTGTTGCGCCTGGAGCGCCATACGGAGGCGCGCGAGCTGTACGAAGCCATCATCGCCGCGCGGACCGTGCCGTGGGCGCGGCTGGGCGTGGCGCGGACCGAGGTCGCCGGCGGCAACCTGAGCGCCGCGCGGCGCACGCTGGAGACGCTGATCGGCGACATGCCCGACCAGGCCGACAGCTATGACCTCATGGGTCGCGTGCAGATGGAGCAAGGCGAGATCGATGCCGCGCTTGCGACCTATCGCACCGCCGCGACGCTGACGCCCGGTTGTCTGCTGCGACAGCAGCATTGCGGCACGCTGGCCTTCTACGCAGGTCAGCGCGACGAGGCGCTCAAGATGCTGGAGCGCAGCGTGGCGCAGGGCCTGCGCTCCAAGCTGTTCGATGCGCACAGCCTGGCCCTGATGGCGCTGATGCGCTTCGACGCCAAGGACAGCAAAGGCCTCAAGTACACGATGGACGCGCTGATGCAGGCCATGGAGCGCGCGCCGCGCGACCAGCGCCTGCAGGGTTTCGAGGTGCTGATGCAAGGCTTGCGGCTGCTGCTGGACCGCAAGCTGGCGGACGCGCTGATGCTGGCGCGCCAGTTCGCGCGACGCGCCGGCGACCCGGACTTCGACCTCGAGGCCGCCAGCCTGCTGGTCGCGTTGTGGGTGCGCATGGCGCGGCAGGATATCGAGCTCAGCGAGATGGAGACGCTGATGAATCAGCTCGGGTTGCGCTTCTGCAGTTCCAAGTCGGCGACCGAAGTGCTGATCAGCATGGCGGAGGCCCACGAGCCCAGCACGCAGCTGCTGCGCGACGCGAATGCGCGGGTGTTCGCGATCTCCGAGACGGCGATGCGCCACGCGATGCGCGGCGACGCGCAGACCGGCGTCCAGCTGCTGGTGGAGCAAGGCACGCAGACGCTGAACGCCAAGCTGATCGACATGGCGGCGCTGGTGCTCAAGCGCTACCGGGAACGGATGAGCGACCCGGCGGCGCTGGAGCCCAAGATCGAGGAACTGCAGCGCCGCTACGTGCAGGCCAGCGGCCAGGGGCTGAAGGCCGCCCGAGGGGGCGGCATGGCCTTGCGAGGATGAATGCGCATCCGGGGCCACGCGGCGGCGAGGCTCAGGAAGGCTTCAGGGGAGCTTCAGGTACGACAACTACAAGGGCAGGCTTTCTCTTGCCGGCCTGACACAACAAGATGCCGTTTTCCGATCCCTCGACCTCGCCGACCCGACAGGCCGCCACGGTGCGCCCCGCGCGCGCCCGTTCACCGCTGGCATTGACGTGGCTGACCGCACTGTGGGTCGGTGTGCTCGGCAACTGGCCGCTGTGGCAGCGGATGTGGGGCATGCCGGACTACGCCGGCACCTCGGGCAAGCTCTTCGTCGTCGTCTTCGCCGGCATCGTGATCATGGTGCTGGCCGCCGCCTTCAGCCTGCTGGCCTGGCGCGCGGCGGTGAAGCCGCTGCTGACGCTGATGCTGCTGATGACGGCGCCGCTGGCCTACTTCATCGGCAGCTATGGCGTGATCATCGACAGCACGATGATCACCAACGCGCTGCAGACCGACGTGCGCGAGACGCGCGATCTGATCGGCTGGGGACTGGCGGCGCATGTCGCGGTGATCGCGCTGATCCCGCTGGTCTGGATCTGGCGCCAGCGGCTGAGCGACACGCGTTGGTTCAAGCGGCTCGGATGGAACGTCGCGAGCGTCGCGCTGGCGCTGGCCCTGGGCGTCGGACTCGCGGCGACGCGGACGGCGGACCTGGCCTCCACGCTGCGCAACAACAAGGCGCTGACCAAGATGGTCAGCCCGATCAACGCGATCTGGGCGAGCGCCGCGCTGGCCGTGCAGAAGCAGAAGAAGCCCAAGGGGCCGCTGGAGGTCGTCGCCGCCGACGCGACGCTCACGCCGCGCGCCGCGGGCGCACGCCCGCCGCTCGTGCTGCTGGTGGTCGGCGAGACGGCGCGCTCCGAGAACTTCCAGCTCAACGGCTACGGCCAGCCGACCAATCCGGAGCTGTCGACGAAGCCGGTGCTCAGCTATCGCGAGGTCGCCTCCTGCGGCACGTCGACAGCGGCCTCGCTGCCCTGCATGTTCTCCCAGCTTGGCCGCGAGGTGTACGTCGACCATCCCGGCAACCAGCAGACGCTGATGGACGTGTTGCAGCGCGCCGGGCTCGCGGTGCTGTGGCTGGACAACCAGTCGGGCTGCAAGGGGATCTGCGACCGCGTGCCGAATGCGCAGGCGATCAATCCTGCCCGGCCGGATCACCCGATCCCCGCGGGCCTGTGCCGCGCGGATGGCGAATGCCTCGACGAGGTGATGCTGCACGATCTGGACGCACGCATCGCGGCGCTGGATCCGCAACGCGTCGCGCGCGGCGTCGTGCTGGTGCTGCACCAGATGGGCAGCCATGGTCCCGCCTATTACCTGCGCACGCCCGACGACCGCAAGCCCTTCCAGCCCGAGTGCCGCAGCAACGCGCTGCAGCAGTGCGAGCTGGAGCAGGTCCGCCATGCCTACGACAACACGATCACCTACACCGACCACGTGCTGGCGAAGGCGATCGACTGGCTGGGGACGCAGGAGCAACGCTTCGATCCCAGCCTGCTCTACGTGTCGGACCACGGCGAGTCGCTGGGCGAGAACAACCTCTTCCTGCACGGCATGCCTTACGCGCTGGCGCCCAAGCAGCAGAAGCATGTGCCGCTGATCCTGTGGCTGCCAGAACAGACGCGGCAGTCGCAGAAGCTCGACAGCGCCTGCCTGACGCAGCGGCGCGATACGCCGATGTCGCACGACGGGCTGTATCACACGGTGCTGAGCCTCAGCGGCGTGGAGACGTCGGTCTATCGCAAGGATTGGGATTGGGTGGGTGCTTGCCGGCGTGGGTGATCACAGTCGCTTTCCCCTGAAGGGCGTCGCAGGCAACGGTTCGTCGCAACGAGCCAGGACCTCCCGCACTTGATCCAACTGATTCCTGACAGCGTCGTCCGCGATCACGTCGTCCAAGGCATAGTCAGCTTGAACACGTCGTTGGCGTTGGACCTCCAACTGAGCGCCGCTCGCCCGTGATCGATCGCGAATGACGTCGCCACACTCCCAGGCTGGGTGTTTGAGCCGATTGATCAGTTCCTGATGCCGACCGCCCTCAGGCCCCTTGTTTGATCCCAAGAGAGGAATCGTCCTCTCCCAGCATCGACAACGATGATAGGCCGCGTAGCAGGCGCGACTGATTGCAGACCGTCGCCACACTTCGGCACGCTCCCGCCCAAGCACCTGCGCAAAGGCAAACAGATCATTCGTCGTGATCGGCATGGTCCTGCTCGGATTCTCCGTTTTGCCGGGCCACTGCACGCGGAGCGGGGATCTCGCCGATCTCGTCAGTGAACTGAATCAGGAAGTTCGGCTGCAGCAGATCCACGTAGTTCAGCTCATCCCAGAACGCCTTGGTCCAGGCAGAGGCCACATCCCGCGGCGCGCGCAAAGGGATGTCGTATCGCAGGCTGGTGTTGCCATCGCCCTCGAAGAGCGCCATCACCGCAGATCCTGCCCGGCGCAGCGAATGCCGATGCGCGAAATGCGCCGCCAGGTGAAGCAGATGCCGCACGTAAGTGACCGTGATGCCTCCGCGGTGGAGAATCTGCAAGGGGCGAAGGAGATCGTCCCAGGCGGTATATGCGCACCGAGCATCCGGCAGGTGTTGATCATGCGCGGACCCGAACAAGGTCGCGGGGCGCCTCAGCAGATCAATCACTGCATCGGTTTCCGTCATCCCTTCCGGGACCGGCATCGGCTGCACCATCACCGTGACCAGTCGGCCCGATGCATGGAAGACAGGGCCTTCGTTCATTTGAACAGTCATCACCACTCCTGCATTGCGAGTCCTCGACTCAATGGCAACCAGTCTCTGCGTGATGCGCTCGGAACACATTCCCTCCGAAGGGCGTTTCGACGGGGGATGTTGATCTCGGTAGGTCACTCCCCCTGCGCATACTGAGGAAGTTCATTGCGAGATCGGCTGGCGGCGGACCGGCTGGCGCGGGGTCAGGTCTTGCCGACGTTGAGCCGACGTTGCGCCTGCCTTCAGAACAACGACTGCTGCCCCACCACCTTGGACGGCGGCCGGAACTCGCTGAAGTCGAACTGGTGCCGCTCGCGACCCAAGCCCAAGCGCTTCGACGCCTTGCGCAAGCGCTGCTGGAGCAGCTCCGCCCAGATGCCCTCGCCGGTGAAGCGCGTGCCAAAGCGCGGATCGTTGTCCTTGCCGCCGCGCATGTCGCGCAGCCGCGCCATGATGCGCGCGGCCTTGTCCGGCTGATGCAGCCGCAGCCAATCGTGGAACAGCGGCGCCACTTCCCAGGGCAGCCGCAGCGGGATGCTGAATGCCTTGGTCGCCCCGGCCTCCGCCGCAGCTTCGAGGATGCGCTCCAGCTCCGGCTCGTTGAGGAAGGGAATCACCGGCGACACGCTCACCCCCACCGGCACGCCCGCCTCCGCCAGCGTCCTGATCGTCTGCAGCCGCCGCTGCGGCGACGCCGCCCGCGGCTCCAGGATGCGCGACAGCGCCGGATCCAGCGAGGTCACCGACAGGTAGACCGACACCTGCCGCTTCAGCGCCATCGGCACGATCAGGTCGAGGTCGCGTTCGATGCCGCTGGACTTGGTCACGACCGAGAACGGATGCCGCGCCTCCGTCAGCACCTCCACGACGGCGCGCGTGATGCCGAGCTTGCGCTCGATCGGCTGGTACGCATCAGTGGCCGTGCCCAGCACCAGCGGCGCGGGCTTGTACGCGGACGAGGCCAGCGTCTCCCGCAGCCGCTCCGCGGCGTTGACCTTCGCGATGATCTTGGTCTCGAAATCCAGGCCCGGCGACAGGTTCAGGTAGCTGTGCGTCGGCCGCGCGAAGCAGTAGATGCAGCCGTGCTCGCAACCGCGGTACGGATTGATCGACAGGTCGAAGCCGATGTCGGGCGACTGGTTGCCGCTGACGATCTTCTTCGCGTGTTCCTCGATGATCTCGGTCTTCGGGGCGATGTGCTCCTCCAGCGCCTCCTGGTCCAGCGTGCCCCAGCCGTCGTCGTACTGCTCGCGCTCGCGCGATTCGAAACGGTGCGGCATCGCCCACGCGCTGCCACGCCCCTTCAGCGCATCGGCCTGGAGGTACAGCGGCGGGGCAGCGATCTTGGTGTCTTGCGGCATACTGTCAATTTATACAGTATTGCCAGTTTTCGCCAGTGTCCATGGGCATGACCCGCTCGCCGCATCACGTCGGCATGACCACGCCCGAGATCTCCGCGCAGCGCGCCAGCAGCCGGTCCTGCAGCGCCGCCACCAGGGCCTGCGGGTTCGGCGCGAGCCGGCGCTGGTGGAACCAGTAGGCGCCGGAGCGTCGCGCCTGCGCGTCCTCGCTCACCGCCAGCCAGGCCTGCGTCCGGTGCGCGAGGTCCATGTCGTCGGGAGCACCGCGACCGCCCATGCGCGTGGACACCCAGCCGGGTTCCAGCGCGCTGCTGACGGTGTCCGGCCAGCGCCTCGCCATCGCGAAGGCCAGCATCGCGTCGTGCAGCTTGCTCTCGGCGTACGCGGTCGAGCCGTCCCAGCGGCGCGACGTCCACAGCAGGTCGTCGAGATTCGCGTCAACGTGGTGATGCATGCCGGAACTCAGATAGATCAGGCGCTTCGGCCGGCGCATCAGCGCGGTCAGCAGGTACGGCGCCAGCGTGTTGATCGCGAAGAGATGCGCAAGCCCGTCCGCCGTCGTGATCCGGCGCGGTTCGCGATAACCGACGGCGACGTTATGGATGACGGCGTCGAAGCCGGCGACATCCGGCTGCGCATCGGCGTGCGCGCCGATGTACGCGTCCGCCTGTGCGGCGACCTCACGCATGCCGGCGATCGTCGACACGTCGCCGACGACGACCTCGGCGACCTGCGGCAGTGCGTGCCGCGCGTCAGCCGCGCGCTTCGCATTGCGCGCGTGCAGCACGACCTCGTGGCCCTGCGACGCCAGCAGCTGACCGGCCATCAGGCCGAGGCCTTCCGAAGAGCCGGTGATGAAGATGCGGGACATGGTTCTTCTCCTTCAAGCGTCCTGCCGCCCGGTGGCGACCAGCGCCACGCCAAGCAATGCTGCCATCGCGCCGAGCGCATACACCGCCGCGTAGCCGAAACGCCCCGCGACCAGCCCCGCTGTCGGCCCGGCGAGGCCGTAGGCGATGTCGAGAAAGGCCGCGAACGCGCCGATCGCGCTGCCGCGGTTGGCCGGCGGCACGCGCTTGAGCGCCTCGACGCCGAGCGCCGGATAGATGAGCGCGCAACCCAGGCCGCTCACGAAGGCACCGGCCAACGCGACGACCTCGAGCGGCGCGCCCCAGACCAGTGCCTGCCCGATCGCTTCGACGACCAGCGACCCCAGCGCCACGCGCCGTCCGCCGATCTTGTCGGGCAGATGCCCGAGCAGCAGCCGCACCGCGATGAAGCCCACGCCGAAGCAGGTCATCACCACGCCGGCATGCGACCACCCGCGCGCCGCGAAGTACAGCGAGGCGAAGGCCGTGAGGCCGGCCAGCCCGACACCCTGCAGCGTCAGCCCGAGCCCCTGGCGCCAGATCTGGCCCACGACGCGCCGGAACGCCAGGCGCGGGCCGCCGACCATCCGATACGTCGCCGTCGCCCGCGCGACTGCCCAGGCGGCGAGGGGCGCGGCGATGCACGCGACCATCACGGCAGGTAGGCCGTGCCCGCGATACAGCCACATGCCCATCGGCGCGCCGATCGAGAGCGCCCCGAACATCGCGATGCCCGTCCACGACATCGACAGCCCCGCGCGCTGCGGCCCCACCGACGCGATGGACCACGACACGCAGCCCGTGACGAACTGGCTTTCGCCGAAGCCGGCCACCAGCCGTCCGGCAACGACGATGGCCAACGCGGCCGTCGGCGACCACTCGGGCAGCGCCGCGACGAGGTACAGCAGGCCCGCCAAGGCGCAGCCAATCGCGCCCTGCAGCGCCGAGCGCCGCCCGCCCTGCCCGTCGACGAGCCGACCCGCGTAGCCGCGCGTCAGCACCGTGGCGAGGAACTGCAGGCCGATGACGAGCCCAACCGTCAGCGCGTCGAAACCGAGGCGCTCGTGGATGAACAGTGGCAGCACCGGCAGCGGCAGGCCGACCGCCAGATAGCCGCAGAACAGCGCCGCAATGACGCCGGGCGCGGGTCGGCTCAGCGTCGCGGTGGAGGTCGGCGTGCTCATGCCGCGGTCTTGAACAGATCGACGCGGTGCCCGCTGGCGTCGAGCAGGAAGTCGCGCGACGACGCCGCGTCGTCGGCGAGCTTCGCCAGGTCGACGTCGATCAGCCGGCCGCCGCGCTTGCGCAGGCGCCCGCCGACCATGACCGTGTCGACGTCGGCGCGCTCCACCGCCTGCACGATGGTGGCGATCGCGTGGGTCACCGGGAACACCGCCGCGCCGTGGGTGCCGACCATGATCAGGTCTGCGGCCTTGCCCGGCGTCAGCGTGCCGACACGGTGCTCGATGCCGGCGGCGCGCGCCCCGTTAATGGTGGCGGCGCGCAGCACCTCCTCGACACCGATCGGCGCGGGCACGCCGGACTCGCCGCGGAAGCGGCGATAACGCATCGCCGCGCGCTGCTGATGGAACAGCGCGTGCATCTCGCCGAACAGGTCGCTGCCGAAGGCGGTGTCGAGGTCGATGCCCAGCGCCGGCGCCAGGCCGTGGTCGACGGCGACCTGGTAGGCGAAGGTCTCGTCGTCGAAACCGAACAGCGCGTCCGAGCGCGGATTCACCGTGATGTTCACGCCGGCGTCGGCGAACAGTTTCCACGTCGCTGCGGGCACCCGCGTGCAGTGGTTGAAGAGGTTGTGCGGGCCGAGCACGCCGGGCTTGGCGAACTCCGGGCCGAGCTGCGCGAGATCGCCGATGAACTCGGTCAGGATGCGCATGTCCAGGCCGCGCGCGACCTCCCACCAGTCCAGCTTCAACTGGCCGAACAGGCCGACCTGGACGCGGCTGTCGGAGCCGTTCCAGCGCGCGGCCAGCCGTGCCAGATCGCCCGGCAGATGCGCCGAGGAGGCGCCCTTGTCCATCGCCGGACCGACCATGTGCAGCGCGCGGATGCCGGAGGCATATAGCGCCTCCAGCGCGGCGTCGGTGTGCTCGGGACTGCGCGAGCTGTGGCAGGCGTCAACGAGGGTCGTGATGCCGGCGTCCAGCGACGCGGCCGCCGTCAGCATCGTGCTGGTGTACATGTCCCGCGGACGGAAGTGAGCGCCGAGCTTGCTGGCGACCACGTCGATGTAAGCGAAGAGGTCGTCGACGTCGGGCATCAGCCGGCGCATCACGCCGAGCCAGGCGTGGTGGTGGGCGTCGATCAGGCCGGGCATCAAGATGCTGCCGGCGGCGTCGATCACCTCGGCGTCGCCGGCGGACAGGTCCGCGCCGACGGCGGCGATGCGGCCGTCGCGCACCAGCACGTCGCCGACGGCAAGGTTGGGCAGCGCGGGATCCATCGTGACGACGGTGCCGGCCTTGAAGAGGGTGTCGCGATCGGTCATGGGGAACTCCGTTGGAGAGATCGTTGAAAGAATCGTTGGACGATTCGCTGGACGATTCGTTGGACGATGCGTTGAGGGAAATCGACTCGGGATTGAGGCAACGGACCGCATGATGCGAAGCGGACGATCTTTGATAAAGGTAGAGTCGCTCAAATGATCTTTGCTGAAATTCAAAGATAAGCACGAACGCCAATGGGCAGCATTCGAAAAGCGGCTTTCGAGGAGCAGCAGATGAGGAGCGGACGATGAGCATCGATGGACGCCTGCTGGCCGGCATGAGCGTGCTGGCGGCGGTGGTGGAAGCGGGCAGCTTCAGCAAGGCCGGCGAGGTGCTGGGCCTGTCGGCCTCAGGCGTCAGCCGCGCGGTGTCGCGGCTGGAGGAGCGCCTGGGCGTTCGGCTGCTCGACCGCACGACGCGCTCACTGCATCTCACGGGCGAGGGCGCGCGGCTGTACGAGCATGCGGTGCCGCATCTGGAGGGCATCGAGGAGGCGGCCAACCTCGTCTCCGGCGCGGCGGTCAGCGTGCGCGGCGCCCTGCGCGTGAGCCTGAACCCGCTGTTCGCGCGTTACGTGCTCGCGCCCGCCCTGCCCCGTCTGCAGGCGCTCTATCCGGACCTCACGCTGACGATGGTGCAGTTCCCGGGCAGCGGCGACCTGGTCGCGGAGGGCGTGGACGTGGCCGTGCGTTTCGGTCCGCAGCCGGCGTCGACGATGACCTCGCGCAAGCTGCTGGAGAACCGCGTGCTGACGGTCGCGGCGCCGTCCTACCTCGATCGTCGCGGACGCCCGCGCAAGCCGCCGGAGCTGGCGAGGCACGACTGCCTGCAGTACATCGATCCGCAGCGCGGCAAGCCCTTCGAATGGATCTTCCTGCGCGGCAAGGGCCGCGCGAAGGAGCAGTTGACGGTCGCCACCGCGGGCACGCTGACGATGACCGACGCCGACGCGATGGTGCAGGCCTGCGTCGCGGGCGCCGGCGTGGCGCAGGTGCTGGCGCTCAGCGTCGAGCACCTGATCGCCGACGGCACGCTGGTGGAGCTGTTCCCGGACTGGCCGGGCGAGACCTTCCCGCTGTACATCGTGCGGCCGTCGCGGCGCCTGCCGCCGGCTTCGGTGGAGGCCTTCATGGCGTTCTGCGTCGAGCTCTGCGCGCCGTCGGCCACGAGCGCCTGAGCTTCCATAATCGTCCCCCATGGATGCCCTGAAAGACCTGCTGCGCAACGCCCTCCACGAGATGGGCCGCGGCCGCTACGCCGAAGCCGTCGCGCTGCTGGAGCCGCACGCGCAGGTCGCCTCGAACGAGCTGCAGCGCTACCTCGGCGAATCGCTGCGGCGTTGCGGCCGGGCGCAGGACGCGATCGGTCCGCTGATGCAGGCGCTCGCGCTGAAGATCGACGATGTCGACGCGTATCTGCAGTTGGCCTTCGCGCTGCAGACGCTGCAGATGAAGGCCGAGGCGGCCGAGTGCTTCCGCACCGTCGCCGCGCTGCGGCCCGACAGCGTGATGGCGCTGGCCTACCAGGCCCATGGCGACCAGCAGTGCGCGCGCTGGTCGGACTTCGACGAGAACCTGCGGGCGCTGCACGCCGTCATCCGGGCCAAGCCCGACGACGCCGACGATGAATTCGGCGTGCCCTTCGCGCTGGCGACGCTGCCGCATGAAGCCTCGGATCTGCTGAAGGTCGCGCGACTGAGCACGCGTTTCCTGAGCCGCGGCATCGTGCCCCTGCCGGCGGTGAAGGCCGTCGCCAAGCCCAAGCTGCGCATCGGTTACCTGTCTTCCGATTTCCACGCTCATGCGACCGCCGCGTTGATGGTCGAGGTCCTGGAGCACCGCGATCGCGGGCGCTTCGAGGTGCTGCTGTTCTCGCACGGACCGGACGACGGCTCCGCGCTGCAGCAGCGCATCCGCGCGGCCTGCGAGCGCTTCGTTGACGTCGGCGATCTCGATCCCGCCGCCATCGCCGCGCGCATGCGCGCGGAGGGCGTCGACATCGCCGTCGACCTGAAGGGTCACACCGCCGGCAGCCGCTTCACCGCGCTCGCCGCGCAGCCGGCACCGGTGCAGGTCGCGTGGCTCGGCTTCCCCGGCACCTGCGGGGCGGATTTCATCGATTACGTCATCGGCGATGCGATCGTCACGCCGTTGCCCGATGCGCCGTTCTATTCAGAACGCATCGCGCAGCTACCGCGCTGCTACCAGCCCGGCGATGCGACGCGCTGCATCGAACCCACGCCGCGCGCCGAGCTCGGCCTGCCGGACGACGCGATCGTGCTGCTCTCGGCGAACACGGTGCTGAAGATCACGCCCGCCGTCTTCGACACGTGGATGGCCATCCTGCGCCGCCTGCCGCACGCGCTGTTATGGCAGCTCAGCGGCGGCGAGCAGGCTGATGCGCAGCTGCGCGCCGAGGCCGCGTCACGCGGCATCGCGCCGGAGCGGCTCGTCTTCATGCCGCCGGTGGACATGGCGGCACACTGGAACCGCCTCGCCGCCGCGGACGTCGCGCTCGACACATGGCCGTGCAACGGACACACGACGACCAGCGATGCGCTCGCCGCCGGCGTGCCGGTCGTGACGCTGCGGGGCGACGGCTTCGCGTCGCGCGTGGCGGAAAGCCTGCTCGTCCAGGCCGGGCTGCACGCGCTGGTCTGCGACACGCCCGAGGCGTATGTCGAACAGGTCTGCGCACGCGCCACGGCGTCGAAACCGGCGATCCCGACGTGGATCGATTCACGGGCGTTCGCGCGCGACCTGGAGGCGCTCTACGAGCGGATGTGGGCGCGTGCGGAGGCGGGTCTGTCGCCCGATGCGCTGCCCGCCGCATGACGGGGAGGACCGCGGGTCAGGTGGACGATGTCTCGCGCGCCTGCCGGCGCACCTCGTCGGCGACCGGATGCAGCGTCGTCGGGCTCTCGGTGCCCACGACGCTGTAGCCCAGCCCGCGCATGGCCCAGCTGTAGCCGCCGATGGCCCCCGAGGCCTGCACCAGCATCGGCGCCTCCTTCTCGATGGTCATCGGCCGCAGCATCACGGCCATCCGCGTGCCGTCCGCCCGGTCGTAGAAGAACATGCCCGCGGGACCATGGGCCGTGGCGACCAGACGGCCGCCTGCAAACCGATAACCGGCCGCGCTGAGGTCCGGGATCTCCACCGGCCGACGGAGCTTGTCCGAGACCACGCGCAGCAGCCGCTCGCGGTCCAGGTCCTCCGGCGTTTCGGACGCATAGGCGAGGTAGCTGCTGCGCGCTTCGCCGGCGAGCGCCGCGACACCGTTCGCGGCACCACCTGCCGCACCGTTCGCCGCCACATCCACCGGCTCCCACCGGTCGCGGACCTGCCACCCGCCGACGCTGCCGGCGCCGAGCGCGACGAGCACCGCCGCGGCCCAGCGCCAATGACGCGTCGGCGGCTCCTGCCGTTGCGCGAGCAGTGTCCCGAGCTGCAGCCGCTGCGGTACCGGTTCATCGGCGATCGGCGCGAGCGTGGACCTCAACAACTGCCGCTGGGCCATCAGCCGGCTCACGGCCTCCGCCGCGTCCGGATTCCTGTCCAGGTGGTCCTGCACCTCCTTGCGACGGGCAGCATCGAGCGCACCGTCGACGAAAGCGTGGAGATCGTGTTCAACGACAGGTGACGATTTCATGGGGCCGGTAGGCCCGGCGGGTCTGTCCATTCACTTCATCCTTCGCAGATGCGAGCCCGCGCCGTGCGCCGGCGACGCTCCGCGCAACTCACCGTCGAGCGCGCGCTGCAATCGCTCACGTCCTCGCGCCAGTCGCGACATCACCGTCCCGATCGGGATGCCGAGCGCCTTCGCCGCCTCGGCATACGACAGATCTTCGACGGACACCAGCAGCACGACGCTGCGCTGTTCCTCCGGCAAGGCGTCCAGGGCCGTCATCAGCTCGCCGAGCTGCACCCGATGCTCCTGCGGCGCCGGTACCGTCAGAGCGGATTCGGTGGCCGGCGCGAGGTCCGCGATGTCCACATGCTCGCCGCGCCGGTCCTGCTGCCGGAAGCGGTTGACCATCAGGTTGTGCGCGATCGCGAAGAGCCATTGCCGGGTGTTCTCCTTCTGCCGGAGCGTCCCCCACTGGCTGATCGCGCGTTCCAGGCAATCCTGGACCAGATCATCCGCCAGATCGCGATCGCGCAGCATGGCGCTGGCATAGCGGCGCAGGGCCGGGATCAGTGACTCGATCGCCTCGATCATCGCCATGCCGGCGCCGCGGGTCATCGCGCAGGGGCCTTCACGGGAGCTGTCATCGCGGCCTGCACCTGCACAGGCGAGCCGGGCCTGCCGTCGGCCACTGGCGCGATGACCAGGTAGCGCCGGGTCGCCGCCACCTCGGCCTGCACGATCTGGCGGATCGGTCCGATGGCGTTGACGATCGCCGAGCCGGCCGGATTCGTCATGAAGTTGGCCAACGGCTGCAGCGGGCCGGAGCCGTCCGCCTGCTCGGCCAGCGCCACGACATACGGCTGCTTCGGCTTCAGCCCGGTCACGGACGCCTGGAACACCTGCAGCAGGCCCTGATCGAAGAGCGCTACGCTGGTGGGCGCGGTGTCCGGAGGTCCTGCGACCGCGCGCAGCGTCAGCGAGGCCACCTGCCCCGCGATCCCGAGCGGCTGCAACCCCTGCAGGCCATCGCCGTCGGGCACGGCGTCGGGCACATACGCGATGGCCTGCGGCGCCTGTCCGATGGGGACGTGGCCGACGACGGTGTTCGACGCCGTGTCGATCACCGCGAGCGCGTCGGCGTTCTCCAGTCCCACGTAGATCCGGCTGCCGTCACCCGACGGCCAGACGCCGTGCGGCAGCGGGCCCACCGCGATGGTGGTCACAGCGGAGAAGTCGTCGGTGCGGAACACCTTCACCTGGTTCAGCCCGCCCACGGTCACGTAGGCGAAGGTGCCCTTGGCGGTCTTGGCGAAGTTCACGTGGTTGGTGATCGGGCCGGTGTCGAAGGAGGTGACGACCCCGAACGGCGGACGCGCGTCGAAGACGGTGGTACGTCCGATGTCCTTCAGCGTGAACCACACCTGCCGGCCGTCTGGCGACGCGGCGATGTTCGGACAGAACGGGCTGTCCTGCTTCACCGTCGCGACGATCTTGTGGCTCGCGACCTCGACGACCGCCGTCTCCGGATTGAAGGACGAGCAGACGTAGCCGTACTTGCCGTCCGGCGAGAAGATCTGCATGCCCGGTCCGGCCGCGGTGACGATGCGGGTCTTCTCCTGGAAGGTCGCGGCGTCGATCACCGACACGTAGTTCTCGCCGCGGACGGTGACCCAGACTTCCTTGCCGTCCGGCGTGAAGAAGGCTTCATGCGGGGAGCGGCCGACGTAGGTCGTGTGCTTGATCGCGTTGGTGCGCGTGTCGATGAAGGTGACCGAGTTCGAGCCGATCGACACCACCGCCAGCGTGCGGTGGTCCGGCGAGAAGCCGAGGCCGTGCACCAGCACCTGGCCGCGGTAGAGCGGGCTGAAATTGCCCGGCGACGGGTCGCCCAGGCGGATGACGCCGAGCAGGCGGTTGTCCACGGGGTCGGTGACGGAGAGCGTGTTGGAGAACTGCTCGGCGGCGTAGATGCGGTCGCGGTGGCTGACGGGGATGTCGGCATCCGTCGCGCGGCCCGGCGCCTGGCCTGCCGTGGCGGCGCCGCCGCAGACGGCGAGGAACAGCAGCGAGGAGCGCAAGAGAGGCTTCAGCATGGGAGCTCCTACTTCGAATGATGATGGGTGGAGGCCGGCGCCGATGCCGCCGGTGCCGATGTCGCGCGCCCGACCTGCGTCGGTGCGGGCGCAGGGCGCGGCAACGCGTCGCCGACCGCGAGCCGCATCGCCGCGATCTCCTGCTGCTGCTCGACGATGATCTCCTGCGCGATGCGTCGCAGCTGCTCATTGGAGCCGTGGCGCAACTCCGCCAGCGCCATGTCGATGGCGCCCTGATGGTGGGGGATCATCATGGCCGCGAAGTCACGGTCGATGTCGCCCGAAGGGGTGATCTCCATCGCGGCCATCATGCGGTCCATCGCCGCGGCGTTCTCCGCATGAAAGGCGTCCGCCGACGTGGCGGCGCCGGCCCAAGCGGCGGCCGCAATGGCCGCGGTCGCCGCAGTCGCCGCGGTGGCCGCGATCCACCGCGACACCCGCGGGCGTCTGCGCGAACGCGGCCGGGAAGGCTGCGTGCTGTTTGAGGTCATGTCCGGCTCCAGGTTGAAAGGCAACGGCCTTCCCTGCTGTAGACACCCGGCGACGGCGCTTATTCCCAATGCGTGGGCGACGTCCGCCCATCGACATCCTCGGCACGCGCATCGCCCCCGAAACCGCATGAGCGCATGCGGGTTCCGCATTTGTCCGCCCTGCCCCCGCGCGGGATAGTCGCCGCCATGTGCCAACTGCTGGGAATGAACTGCAACAGCGATGCAGCGATCACCTTCTCCTTCACCGGGTTCGCTGCCCGCGGCGGTCGCACGGCGGAGCACATCGACGGCTGGGGCATGGCGTTCTACGAGCGCTCCGGCTGCCGCGTCTTCCACGACGACCAGCCGGCCAGCGCATCGCCGCTCGCGGAGTTCCTGAGCCGCTACCCCATCAAGTCGCGCATCGTGATCGCGCATCTGCGACGCGCGACGCAAGGCAGCGTCTCCTTGTCCAACTGTCATCCGTTCCAGCGCGAATGGCTGGGCCAGACCTGGGTGTTCGCCAACAACGGCGACCTGAAGGATTTCCAGCCCATGCTCGACGGCCCGTACCGGCCCGTCGGCAGCACCGACAGCGAGCGCGCCTTCTGCTGGCTGCTGCAGGAGCTGCGCAAGCGCTTCGCGGACCGGGACCTCGAGCGGGATCAGCCGCCGAGCTGGCGCGAGCTCGCGCCCCACGTCGCGCAGCTCAGCGAAGTCATCGCCCGCCACGGCAACTTCAACTTCCTGCTCACCAACGGCGCGGCGCTGTACACCCACTGCTCCAGCCGGCTGCAGGTGCTGCAGCGGCGCCATCCGTTCCCGATGGCGCGGCTGGTCGACTGCGACATGTCGCTGGACCTGAGCGCGATGAACGGCGCGGACGATCGCATCGTCCTCGTCGCCACCGATCCGCTCACCGCCGACGAGGCGTGGCAGCCGCTGACCACCGGCGAGTGCCGCGTGTTCGTCGACGGCGAGGAGGTCTGGCGCGACGTGAATCCGGTCACGCGCGCGTTCCCGATCGCCACGGCCACCGTAGGCCGCCCCTGGCAGAAGCCACGATGGGCAGGCAGCTCGGCCTGGCCGATGCTGCTGCGCGACATCGCGGTATGAGCCGCATGTCGTCGAGGCTCATGTCGTTGAGTCGCATGACCTAACGCGTTTCGGTTCGTTGGGCGCCGGGAGGCGCGCTTCTAGAGTGACTCGATCGCACTCAGGAGTCCGCGCCGACGATGGTTTCTTCCAAGCTCACGACGACCGGTGGACCGGTCGTGCCCACGGATTCAAGCAGTGCCGGCGCATCGACCAACACATCGACCGGCGCACCGACCGGTGCAACGACATCGACGCCATCGACGCTGACGCCCACCGCTGGCGTCACGACGCCCTCGCCCTCCGGCGCTTTGCAGGGCCTGCCGGCACGCGCGAAGCGCGCGGTGTTCGGTCGCGAAGTGGCCTTCAACGCCATCGTGCCCGGCGTCGGCGGCACCGTGGAGCGTCCGGTGCGCGCGTCGCTGCCCACGCCGCAGTCCGCAGCGCCGACCGACGCGACCAGCCAGCTCGCGGCCCTGTCCGCCCAGGCGCAAGGCCTGAACGCGCGCCTGCCGCCGCACACGCCGTCTCCGTGGAATGCGCCGACGCGCTCGACGGGGAACCGGCTCGCGACCATCGTGGTGCCTTGGCTCAAGCCGCGCCCGCTGACCGAGGAGGCCAGCACACACGCGGACAAGCCGCAACCCGGAAACGCCACGCCCGTGCTGGAGGCCCGCAGCCCGATCACGCAGGCTGTCGCCGGCGGCCTGCAGCCGCTGGCCGCCGAGGTCCAGACCCGGCAGCAGGTGGTCGACAAGGATCGCTTCGTCCGGCAGCGGCTGGACGACACCAAGGACGCGCTCTACGGCGCGCGATCGGAAGCGATCGCACAGTTGCGCCAACCCGGCGGCGCAAACGACGCAGCGGCGCGCGCCACGCTGCATGCGACCGACGCGGGCGTGTCGGCGGTACTGCAGGCGTCGATGACCTTGGCGTCGAGGGTCGACACACCGCCCGACCCGGCCGTCGCCAAGGCGGCGTTCGACGCGCGGGAGGCGCAGGCCTTGCAGGCCCAGGCGACACGACCGCGCGGTTTCGCTCCGGCCGTCGAGAACGCACGCTTCGGCGCGCTGCTGCTCAAGGCGGTGAACGGCCGCCCCGCCAATCCATCTGCGGATGCGCTGCCCTCGATCGGGGTCATGGAGATCGCCTCCGAGCTGCTGTCGGTGGTCTGCAAAGGCGACGCCACGCGTGCGCGGGAGGCCCTGGCGGCGCTGCAATCGCGTCCGACACGCCACTGGATGCAGGGCGTGCCCGATCTGCCCGATCATGGTCCCGATCACGTCTCCGAGAGCGGCGCCGGCCACACGCCCACGCAGGCGGAATCGGACGTCCGCAACCTGCTGCGCCAGGCGAGCGTGCTGCCGCGCGGCGCGGAGGTCGTGCATCTGCTCGGCGATCCGCAAGGCAGCATGCCGGACAGCGAGACGCTGCAGGCGATGCGCAGCTTCTGGTCGGCCGACGCGGCGCAGCGCGTGGAGACGGACGCCGCCGTCCGCCAATGGCTGGCGGGCGCGAAGCGCGTCGCGCGACAGCTGCCGGCGGAGGTCGGCACGGACATCACCGGCGCCGGGCGCGCGGCGTATCACGCCGTGCGCAACGGCTGCCTCTCCAATTCCGCCGGCTCGCCCTACGCCCGTCACGATGCCCGCATGAACAAGGCCATCGGCGAGTGGCTGTCGCGGGAAGATCCGTCGGCATCGTGGTTGCAGCGCGTGGTGACGCCGCACCGGCACAAGACGCCGTTCACGCCCGCGGGCCTCCAGCGCGCCACGGCGATCGCCGAGAGCTTCGGCATGACAACCCACCGCAGTCAGGCCGACAGCGGCGTGCGCAAGACGGCCGGGGAGCTCGGCGACTGGGCGCGATCGGACCTCGCGCGCGACCTGACTGCGGCCGGTGTTCCCGCGCCTGAAGCGCGGGCGTTCGCCGCCGCAACGCAGGCGCTGGCCGAGCGGGCCACGCGTCAGGGCCAAGGGCATCCGGCGCAATGGCAGTTCAAGGGCAGCGAGGCCAGCGAGCTGCGCGCGGCGGTCTACGCGCTGGAGAACCCGGTGAGCGCGAACAAGCCCGCTCGCCTGCACAAGCCCAATCGCGAGCACCCGCTGCCGACGCTGTTCGAGGAACTCGCCAAGGACGGCGCGTCGGCGCCGGACGCGCTGCGTGCCGTCATCGATCATGTGAAGCTGACGCTCGCGGAGTCCGCGCCCGCGGAGCGCCAGGGCGCGCTCACGCACGACGTGGCCATGCACGAAGCAGCCGACGCCGCGCGCCAGAAGCGCTTCCAGAGCAAGGAGGCCGTGGTCCGCTACTTCGAGCCCATCCTGCTGTCGATGCAGCTGCGCGACAAGGTGAAGCTCTCCGGCGGCGGCGTGGTCGGCGGCGGTCTGCCCTCGCTGCCCTACAGCGTGCCGTTGCCGGTCGTGTCGCCGATCGTCTCGGCCGGCTGGTCGCGCAAGGAGGAGGCCTTCTTCCAGGCCTTCATGCCGATCCTGGGCATGGAGATCTCGCTCGGCAGCACGCGCGCGAGCGGCCCGGAAGCGACCGTCGGCGTGGCCGTCGGACCGGACCTGCCCGGCGTGGTGAAGGCGCAGGTCAGCGCCACCGAGAAGATGAGCCGCACACACCAGGAGACCGAGGGAACGATCCTGCGGCTGTTCCGTCAGCGCGGCAAGGACGACGAGCTGCGCAAGGAGATGCTGGGCGTGCTCGACAGCTGGGTGCGCTGGGACCAGGTGCATGCGAAGGGCGCGCCGCCCTACGCCGGTCCGCTGGAAGCGGTGCTGGACCGCCACCCCAAGGTCAGCCTGGGCAAAATCCACGGCCAGAGCCTGACGCGCAGCTTCGTCACCAAGGTCAGCGCCGGCGCCAATGTGAAGATGACGGGCGGCGACGGCAACACCTACCGCGTCGGCGTCAGCGCGGGTGCGGCGCTCAAGGCCGAGCGCATCGCCGAATCACGCACCGAGCGCGGCGGCCACATCCAGGTGACGGCGGACAAGGGCGACACCGCGCAGCAGAAGCTGTCGGTCGGCGTCCAGGTCAACACGCTGACGCCCGCCAACCCGTCGGAGGTGAAGCTCGGCCCGGACGGAAAGGACGGCTCGATCAGCGGCGGCGGCCTGCCGAGCCTGCTCGACGTCAACCGCGACCTGTTCTGGAACCTGGAGAAGAACGCGGTCTCGCCGTTCACCATCGGCGGGAAGCAGGATGCCGACCTCGATCGTCACTTCAGCACGCCCAAGCAGATGCTGGAGAAGATCGGCGAACAGCGGGACGACTGGATTGCGCGCTGCGTGGAGACGCTGGAACCCGATGCGAGCGGCGAGAAGAACACGCGCGCCAACCGCGACAAGGCGGAGTCGCTGCTGAGCGATTTCGAGGCCAAGCTGAAGGGGCTGCCGAAGGACAGCCTCTGCCAGTACAACATCAACTTCTCGATGCGCCCGCAGGCGTCGGCGTGGATCGACACCTTCCGCGCGCTGGAGGGACTGGCGCAACTGCGCGGCGACGCGTCAGGCGCCGCCGAGGCGCGCGCGAATGCGGACCGCACGATGGCGCAGGACTCGACATGGCGTCCGCTGATGCTGATCGTGCGCGAGAAGGGCAAGGACCAGCGCACGCTGGGATGGAACTTCGGCGTGCGGCTGCAGCGCAGCGTCGGCGTGGAGGGACAGCGCACGGCGGCACAGTATCCGCCGCCGTGACCGGCCGTGACCGACCGTGATCGGCCATGAACAGCCGTGATCGGGTCAGGCAGTGGCCTGCTTCCCGCGGCGCGACAGGCTCACACTCAGCCAGATGCCGGAGATGAGGAAGTACAGCGCGCCGACGCCGGCATAACCCGCGACGTTCACGATCGAGGGAACGTCGGGCTTCTGCGCCTGCGCGATGAAGAAGCCGCCGGCCAGCGCGGACTGGGCGCCGCTCAGCACCATGACCCACTGCCCGCCCTGCGACTTCCAGCGGCGCAGCGCCGTGCCGAGCTGCATGAGTCCCGACGCGATGGCCCAGACGCCGAAGACCCCGAGCACGGCGTTCATGCCGACGGTCAGCGCCAGGCACACGGCGAGCGTCGTCAGGCCGCTTGCCCACACGTTGATGCGCTGCGTGCGGTTGGCCTGCAGGCCGCCGCTGGCGTTCGCGTCCACCCAGTTGGCGGCGGCGTCCCAGGCCGGATAGAGCACCAGCAGCACCGCGGCAATCGCGGACGACTTGCCGCCGATCACGATCGCAGCGGCGACCCAGACGATGGAGAACAGCGCGCGCACCAGGGTGTAGCGCCTGAGCCAGAGGTCTTGCTGGAGGCTGGTGGCGACGGATGTGGAGGAGGAGGCCATGATGAATTCGGTTCCGCTCAGTTCGATGTCGTTCAGTCTACCAACTAGTTGATTGAATTCAATCCCGAAACTTAGGCCGGCCTGAAACGGCCATGCTTTCTGGACGTCGGGAACGTGGAGAGGCGCTTGAGGACGCGCTTCAGGACGCACTGACGGCGCGCCTGCGCCCCGCCCGCTTCGGCGTCGCGCAATCGGCGCAGCGCCCGTACAGCGTCAGCTCATGCCGCGCCACGGTGAAGCCTTCGGGCACCAGTTGCGCCATGTCGCCGGGACACGCGTGCACGTCGAAGACGCGGCCGCAGTCCGTGCACTGGAAGTGGTGGTGGTGGTCGTGATGCGCCGATTCGTAGCGGGGGCTGTCCCCGGGCAGCGACACCGACTGAATCTCGCCCGCCTCCAGCAGCTGCTTCAGGTTGCGGTAGACCGTCGCCAGCGACAACCCCGGCACCTCGCCCTGAGCGGCGTCCAGCACTTCCTGCGGCGACAGCGGACGTCCCGCGTCGTCGATGACCGTACGGATGGCACTGCGCTGTCGGGTCGAACGTTCCATAAGTGTCAAGGCGCGGGCGATCAGGGCACCGCAAAAGCAGATCGGGTGGGCTCGCGCATTCTGTCACGCTGCTATATTGCGAATGAGTTCGCATTAGCATCAAAGCCAGGCGAACGGACCTGCTTCGCCCCGGAGACGCTCATGTCCAATGCCGCCGCCCTCGACACGACCACCACGATCGACGCCCCCGACGTCGATGACGCCTTTGCGGAGACGGCCTTCGCCGATACCGCTTTCTCCGATACCGCCACCCCGCCCCATCGCCTGCCCGCCACGGTGCTGTCCGGCTTCCTCGGCGCCGGCAAGACGACGCTGCTCAACCAGGTGCTGCGCCACCGCGGTCCGCTGCGTGTCGCGGTGATCGTCAACGACATGAGCGAGCTCAACATCGATGCCGAACTCGTCCGCGAAGGCGCCGAGCGCGCCGGCGTGGGCCTGTCGCGCACCGACGAGGCGATGGTCGAGATGAGCAACGGCTGCATCTGCTGCACGCTGCGCGACGATCTGCTGAAGGAGGTCGGCCGCCTCGCCCGAGAAGGGCGCTTCGACTACCTGCTGATCGAATCCACCGGCATCTCGGAGCCGATGCCGATCGCGGCGACCTTCGATTTCGTCGACGAACACGGCCAGGGACTGCGCGACCTGGCGTGCATCGACACGATGGTGACCGTCGTCGATGCGCTCAATCTGCTGAACGACTACGCGAGCGAGGACTTTCTCGCGCAGCGCGACAGCGGCGTCGATGCGCAGGACAGCCGCCGGCTTGTCGAACTGCTGGTGGAGCAGATCGAATTCGCCAACGTCGTCGTCGTGAGCAAGACCGATCTGGTCGACGCGGCGCGGCTCGCGCAGGTCCACGCCGTGATCCGGGCGCTCAACCCTGCCGCGCGCATCATCGACGCCCGCCGCGGCGACGTGCCGATCGGCGAGCTGCTCGGCACCGGCCTCTTCAAGATGGAGCAGGCCGAATCACAACCCCGATGGATCCGGGCCCTGGAAGGGCACGACCATTCCGAGGCCGATGAATACGGCCTCTCCAGCTTCGTCTATCGCGCCGACCGCCCGTTCGATGCCGCCCGACTGCATGCGCTGATCGCGCAGCCCTGGCCCGGGCTGCTGCGCTTCAAGGGGTATGTGTGGCTCGCGAGCCGGCTGGACTGGCTCGCCTGTCTGTCCGGCGCGGGGCGCGGCCATCAGCTCGATCCGGTCGGCCGATGGAGCGTGCCGCTGGGGGAACGCGGCCAGGAGTTCGTGCTCATCGGCCAGGACCTCGACCTCCCCGCCCTCACCCGCGCGCTCGACGCCTGCCTCATCTCACCCGTCGCGCCGCTCGCCACCTCGCCCGTCGCCGATCCCTGGCCGAGGTGGGACCTCGACTCTCCGCAAGAAGGAATCCACTGAGATGATCCCGAAGAAGAACTCCCGCCGCTCCCACGCCGTCGCGCTCGTGGCCGGCCTGATGATGCTGGGCGCCGCGCAGGCGCACGGCGACAAGCACGAGCACGGCGTCGTGCACCTGGACGTCGCGATCGAGGGCGACACCCTGGCGATCCAGCTGGAATCGCCGCTGGACAGCGTGCTCGGCTTCGAGCGCCAGCCGCGCACGCCGGCGGAACGCCAGTCCGTCGAACGGATGCTCGCCACGCTGCGGGGCGGCGCGGTGCTCTTCACGCCGGATGCGCGCGGACAGTGCCGATTCGAAGCGGCCCAGCTCGAATCCGGCCTGATCGCCAAGCCGTCCACCGACAGCGCCGCGAACAAGTTGGAACACCTCGACGTCGACGTCAGCTATCGCTTCCGCTGCGCCGCGGCGACCGATCTGAAGACGCTGTCGCATCAGCTGTTCGCGCTTTTCCCGCGCATCCAGCGCATCGACGCGCAGGTCGCGACGCCGAAGGGACAGTCCCGCCAGGTGCTGCAACGCCCGGCCGCGACGCTGACGCTCGGCGGCTGACGATGACCGTGCCTGCGATGACCGTGCCCGCGATGACCGTGCCCGTTCTGGAAGCCCGGGACCTGACCTTCCGCTGGCCGCGCTCCACGCGGGACTGCCTGGATATCACCGCGCTGCGCGTCGAACCCGGCGAGGCCGTCTTCCTGCGCGGGCCCAGCGGCTCGGGCAAAAGCACGCTGCTGGCGCTGATCGCGGGCGTCCTCACGCCGCGCGCGGGGCGGCTGAAGCTGCTCGGCCATGAGTTGTCGGAATGCGCCGGCCGCCAGCGCGACCGGCTGCGCGCCGACCATGTCGGCTTCATCTTCCAGCAGTTCAACCTGCTGCCCTACCGCTCGGCGCTGGACAACGTGCTGCTGAGCTGCGAGTTCTCGCGCCGCCGCGCCGCGCGGGCCGGAGAGCCGCGGGAACGCGCGCGGGAGCTGCTCCAGCGCATGGGCCTGGGCGCCGAGCTGATCGCACGGCGGGCCAGCGAGCTGTCCGTCGGCCAGCAGCAGCGCGTGGCCGCGGCGCGCGCGCTCATCGGGCATCCGGACCTGGTGATCGCCGACGAGCCGACCTCCGCGCTCGACGACGCGCATCGCGACGCCTTCATGGCCATCCTGCGCGAGGTCTGCGCCGAGTCCGGCAGCGCGCTCCTCTTCGTCAGCCACGACACGCGGCTCGCCGCGCGCTTTCCGCGTTGCCTGGACCTGCCGGCGCTGCAGCGCGGCTCCGCACGCGTCGAGGGAGTCCTCGCATGAGAGCGCTCATCCGACTCGCCGCACAGAGCGCGTGGAACCGCCGCTTCGTGCTATCGCTCGTGGCGCTGTCGATCACGCTGTCGACGCTGCTGCTGCTCGGCATCGCGCGGCTGCGCGACGACGTCCGAAAGAACTTCGCGCAGTCGGTCTCCGGCACCGACCTGATCGTCGGCGCCCGCACGGGCTCGGTCCAGTTGCTGCTGTATTCGGTCTTCCGCATCGGCGGCGCGACCAACAACATCCAATGGTCCAGCGTGCAGTCGCTGGCCAAACTCCCCGGCGTGGACTGGGTCGTGCCGATCTCGCTCGGCGACTCGCACCGGGGCTTCCCGGTCGTCGCGACGACGGACGACTACTTCCGCCGCTTCCGGTACGGGGATGCCCAACCCCTGGCGCTGGCAGAGGGCCGCGCGTTCGACGACGCGCCCGCCGATTCGAAGGGATCGAATGGATCGAGCAGACCGGATGGATCGAAAGAAGCGAAGGGATTGCCGCCCGATCTCTTCGGCGTCGTGCTCGGCGCCGACGTCGCGGCGTCCCTGGGCTATCGGATCGGCGACAAGGTCGTCCTCAGTCATGGCGACGGCGCACTCGCCGCCAATGACCATGCCGACAAGCCCTTCCACGTCATCGGCGTGATGCAGCGTACCGGCACGCCGGTGGACCGTTCGCTGCACATCAGCCTCGCGGCGATGGAAGCCATCCACCTCGACTGGGTCGCCGGCGCGCCCATCCCCGGCCAGGCGGTCAGTCTCGACGCCTTGGCCGGGCAGGACCTGACACCGCATCAGGTGACGGCCGCGCTGGTCGGGTTGAAGCGGCGCACGGCGGTGTTCTCGACGCAGCGGCGCATCAACGACTTTCCCGGCGAGCCGCTGATGGCCATCCTGCCCGGCGTCGCGCTGGACGAGCTGTGGGACGTGGTCGCGCTCGGCGAGCGCAGCCTGACGCTGATGAGCGCGATGGTCGCCGCGGTGAGTCTGTGCGGGCTGGTCGCGGTCATCCTCGCCGGCCTCAACGAGCGCCGCCGCGAGCTCGCCATCCTGCGCGCCGTCGGCGCCAACCCGGCGCGCATCTTCAGCCTGCTGGCAGTCGAGGGCATGCTGGTCACCGTCTGCGGCGTCGCGCTCGGCGCCGCGCTGTGCCTGCTGCTGATCGCGGCGCTGGGGCCTTGGGTGCAATTGCGCTTCGGCATCGGCCTCAGCGCCGGTCTGCCGTCGGCGGCCGAGTGGCAACTGCTGGGCCTCGTCACCGCGCTCGGCTGGGCCGCCAGCCTGCTGCCCGGCTTGCGCGCCTACGCGCTGTCGCTCAGCGACGGTCTCTCTCCGAAGGTCTGACATGACATCCCTTCCCCTTCGTGCTGCCGCTCTCGCCGTCGCGCTCCCGGCTTCGCTCGCGATCGTGCTGGCAACCTCCTCAGCCCGCGCTGCGCCGACCGCACCGCCTGCCGCCCAGGCTGCCAGTGCGCCGACATCCGCTTACCGCGACCTCACCTGGATCCAGCTCGTTCCGCCGGGCTGGGATCCGATGAAGCGCTTCCGCGACGTCGGCATCGGGCGTCTGAGCGACAACAGCCCGCGCACCGCCGCGCTGATGGCGGATCTGCGCGACGAGCTGGACAACGCGCCGCTCGTCGAGTCGCTGCAGGACGCGCCGGTGCGTCTGCCTGGCTATGTGGTGCCGCTGCAGACCGATCGCGACGGCGTGCGGGAGTTCCTGCTCGTGCCCTACTTCGGCGCCTGCATCCACATGCCGCCTCCGCCGGCGAACCAGATCATCCTGGTGAAGCTCGCCCAGCCTTCGAAGCAGCTGCGGTCCATGGACACGGTCTGGGCCAGCGGCGTGATGCGTCTGGACCGGCAGCCCAGCGACATGGGCGTCAGCGGATATCGCCTGGACGCGGCGAACGTCGAGCCCTACCGGAACAAGCCGCGTTGATGGCGCGACACATGCGGTCCTGGCCGTCCTGGCGTTCCTGGGATCATCTGCGGATCCTGTTCGCGGTGATCGCGGTCCTCGCCGTCGGCGTTCCCGCGGGCATCCTGCTGAATCGGACCGATCCGTCGCAGGCCATCGCCTCCGCGCCACTCGCGAGCGATCCACCCGCCGACGTGACGGCGATCGAATGGTCGGAGCTCATGCCGCCGGGCTGGGATCCGCGGGCCAAGGTGGGAAACGCTCGAAGGGCTGGAAAGGCTGGAGAGGCGGGAGAGGCGGGAGGACCCGACATCGCCCAGCTCTCGGACGACGATCCCATCGCGCGCCAGATGCTGAAGGACCTGCGGGACGCCTTCGACAACGCCCCCGTGCGTCCGGAGCTCGACGGCCGCCGCGTGCGGCTGCGCGGCTACGCGGTGCCCATCGGCGTCGGCTGGGGCGGCACCGACGAGTTCCTGCTGGTGCCCACCTTCGGTGCGTGCATCCACAGCCCGCCGCCGCCGCCCAACCAGATCGTCCATGTGAAAACGCCCTCGAAGATCGAGGGCGTTCGCGCCATGTCCATCGTGACGGTCACCGGCAAGCTCCAGGTCCATGCGCTCAACTCGGCGCTCGCGACCAGCGGCTATCGGCTCTTGCCGGAGACGGTGCGGGTGGAGCGTTGAGGGCGCAGTACCGAGCGCCGCACGGAACGACCGATCCGACCGTCGGTCAATACTCGTCGCCCGGGCCGACGTAGCCTGGCGCGAGGTTCTCGAACTTGGTGTTCTGTCTCGCGAAGGCCAGCTTCACCGTGCCCACCGGGCCGTTACGCTGCTTGGCGATGATGATTTCCGCCACGCCCGGCTCCTTGCACTCGTCCTTGGTGTAGTACTCGTCGCGGTAGATGAACATGATGATGTCCGCATCCTGCTCGATGGCACCCGACTCGCGCAGGTCGGACATCATCGGTCGCTTGTCCGGCCTCGTTTCCACCGACCGGTTCAGCTGCGACAGCGCGATCACCGGGCAGCGCAGCTCCTTGGCCAGCGCCTTCAGGCCCCGCGAGATCTCGCCGACGACGGTCGCGCGGTTCTCCTCGCTGCCGCCGCCGTTGCCGCTCATCAGCTGCAGGTAGTCGATGATGATCAGGCCGATCTGGCCCGAGATGCGCGCCTGGCGTCGCGCTCTGGAGCGCACCTCGCTGGGCGACAGGCCCGGGCTTTCGTCGATGTAGATCGGCGCGTTGCCGAGCTTGTCGACGGCCTCGGCCAGCCGGCCCCATTCATCGTCCTTCAGGCGTCCGGTGCGCAGCCCGCTCTGGTCGATGCGGCCGATCGAGCCGACCATCCGCAAGGCCAGCTGCGCGGCGCCCATTTCCATCGAGTAGATGATGACCGGCAGGCCCTCGTTGATCGCCACGGCCTCGCCGATGTTGATCGCGAACGCGGTCTTGCCCATCGACGGCCGTGCCGCCAGGATGATCAGGTCGCCGCGCTGCAGGCCGGCCGTCATGCGGTCCAGGTCGTAGAAGCCGGTGCGAACGCCGGTGACGTCCTCGGCGCCCTGCTCCGCGAGCTCGTTGACGCGGTCCATCAGCTCGACCATCAGCCGGTCCATGCTCTGGAAACCGGTGCCGCCGCGCGAGCCTTCCTCGTTGATGCGGAAGATCTTGCCTTCGGCCTCGTCCAGGATCTCATTGACCGCTCGGCCGGCGGGATTCAGCGCGGCGGTCGCGATCTCGTCCGAGGTCGCCACCAGCTTGCGCAGGATGGCGCGCTCACGGACGATTTCGGCGTAGCGCCGCAGGTTGGCCGCGCTGGGCACGCCCTGCGCCAGCGCGTTCAGATAGGCCAGCCCACCGCACTCCTCGGCCTTGCCGAGCGAGGTCAATTCCTCGAACACCGTCACCACGTCCGCCGGCTTGCCGCCGTTGATGAGCTTGCCGATCGCGGCGTAGACCTGCTTGTGCTCGTAGCGGTAGAAGTCGGTGTCGCTGAGCGTGTCCGCCGCCTTGTCCCAGGCGGTGTTGTCGATCAGCAGGCCGCCGAGCACGCTCTGCTCGGCTTCCACCGAGTTGGGCGGCACGCGCAGTCGCGCGATGTCGCTGTCGCTGGCACTGGATCCTGGCGGGGTGAAGATCGCGGACATTGTGGACAAGCCTGTGGATGGACGTTTGATAGCTTGTGGAGCGAGCGGGATAACTCAAGCCCCTGAAAAGCAGAAAGCCGACCGCTTTGCAGCTGTCGGCTTTCTTGATGTTGCCCCGTTCTTGGCCGGCCGTGTGACCCGCGAATCCCGTGACAACCCCGATGGACGCGCAGAGCGCCCAACGGGTGTTTCGAGCAATTACTCGACCTCGGCGACGACCTTCACGGTCACTTCCACCACCACGTCGGTGTGCGGAGCGACGTTGATCGGGAACTCGCCGACGGTCTTCAGCGGACCGTTGGGCAGACGCACTTGCGACTTGACGATGGCCGTGCCGGCCTTCGTCAGCGCTTCAGCGATGTCGGCGTTGGTCACGGAACCGAACAGACGACCGTCGACACCGGCCTTCTGCGAGATGGTCACGGTGATACCGCTGATCTTCTCGCCCAGGGCCTGCGCAGCGGCAAACTTCTCGGCGGCGACCTTTTCCAGTTCGGCGCGCTTGGCTTCGAATTCCTTGATCGCGGCTTCCGTGGCGCGGCGCGCCTGGCGGGTCGGGATCAGGAAGTTGCGGGCATAGCCGTCCTTGACCTTGACGACGTCGCCGAGGTTACCCAGGTTGGCCACTTTTTCCAGCAGGATGACTTGCATGGGTGGACTCCTTAGACCTTGTGCTGGTCGCTGTACGGCAGCAGGGCCAGGAAGCGGGCGCGCTTGATGCACACCGACAGCTGACGCTGGAAGAAGGCGCGCGTGCCGGTCAGGCGGGCGGGCACGATCTTGCCGTTTTCACCGATGAAGTCGCGCAGGACGTCGACGTCCTTGTAGTCGATCTGCTCAACACCGGCGACGGTGAAGCGGCAGAAACGCTTGCGGCGGAACAGCAGCGATTGTTGGTTGCGCTTGGGCTTGCGGTCCTTCGAGAACCGACCTTTACCACGTGGCGGGGGCATAGTGAACTCCTGCTATCTATCCAGATTGAAACGATCTGCGCGACCTGTTGTCCTGCTCATTCCCGTTCAGTCCGCGAAGCCGGTGATGTGAAACACCGTGCCTCGCCCCTGTCGCTGTGCCGAGAGAAATCCGGTGAACACCGTCTTCTCCGTCAGGCTCAACGCCTGGATCCGCTTCACGATGTCACCGAGGGCCACCGCCTTGATCTCCATCGCGACTTTGCGCGGGGAGCCGGCTTCGTCGACCATGGACTCGTGCTTGAGCATCAAGTCCAGGGCGGGGAGCCCGGCGGGGGTGTATCGGATCGCCGCGATGTCGAGGATCTGCGCCTGCAGGACCAGTCGGTTCATGCGTGCGGGCAGGCTCGGCGGATCAGGATTCGGGAACGCTCAGAAACGTCAGCGGTCGCGCTTGTCAGCTCAGGCGGTCGCTTCTTGCGGGGCCTTGCGGGCTTCTTCGCGTTCGACGGCCTTCATCATCACCGACGGGTTCGTCTCGGCCTTGTCCTTGACGACGGTCAGGTGACGCAGCACGGCGTCGTTGAAGCGGAAACCGGTCTCGATTTCAGCCAGGATTTCCTTGCTGCACTCGATGTTCAGGCACAGGTAATGCGCCTTGGCCAGCTTCTGGATCTGATAGGCCAGTTGACGGCGGCCCCAGTCTTCCACGCGATGCACCTTGCCACCACCGTTGGTGACCAGGCCCTTGTAGCGCTCCAGCATCGCCGGAACTTGTTCGCTTTGATCCGGATGGATCAGCAGAACGATTTCGTAATGACGCATTCGAACTCCTTATGGATTTCGGCGACCTCCGGCACGGCGCACAAACCACAGTGTGTGAACACCAGCCCTCGGCCTGAAAGCCGGACCCCAGCGTCTACTCGTGGGCCCGGCAAGGGGAATCGAACATTCTAGACGAGTTCGGACGTCGCGTCCATCCGACGTGCAGTTCCCCGCTCCGACGACCTCAGGGCGTGGCACCGGTGAGCCGGGCCTGCAGCGCGCGGGCCGTCGGCGACGGCGGCGGCGTCAGCAGGCTCACGACGACCAGGGCCGAGATGCCCGCCGGTAGCCCGTACAGCGCCGCCGCCATCGGCTGGATGCCCCACCACAACTGCGGGTCGCCGCCGATCCCGAGCGCCTGGCGCAGGCCCGCATGCGCGGTCACCATGTAGTAGAGCGTCATGCCCAGACCCGCAAGCATGCCGGCCGCGGCACCCTGCTTGTTGGCCCGCTTCCAGAAGATGCCCGCGACCAGCACCGGCACCAGCGTCGAGCCCGACAGCGAGAACGCCGCCGACACCAGCAGCAGGATGTCGGCCGGTTTCTGCGCGGCGACCGCCGCGGCGGTGAGCGCCGTCGCCAGCAGCAGCGCCTTGGAGATGGTCACGCGCTGCGTCATCGAGGCGCGCGGGTTCATCACACGGTAGTAGACGTCGTGGGAAAGCGCGCTGGAGATGGTCAGCAACAGCCCGTCGGCCGTGGACAGCGCCGCGGCGAGCGCGCCGGCCGCCACCATGGCGGAGAGCACGTACGGCAGGCCGGCGAGTTCGGGCGTCATCAGCATGACGATGTCGCCGCCCAGGCGCAGCTCGCCGAGCTGAAGAATCCCGTCGTGATTGATGTCCTGGATGTTCAACAGGCTCGGGTCGACGCGCATCCACTGCTTCATCCACCCCGGCAATTCCGCGATCGGCGAACCGACCAGGTGATGCAGCACCTCGTGCTTGAGCATCACCGCCAGCGCCGGCGCGAACAGGTAGAGCAGCGCGATGAAGAACAGCGTCCACGCGACCGAGGTGCGCGCCTCCGCGACCGTCGGGACCGTGTAGTACCGTGTGAGGATGTGCGGCAGCCCGGCGGTGCCCACCATCAGCACCAGCACCAGCGCCAGGAAGTTGCGGCGCGCCAGCGTGTAGGCCTCCTGCTCGGCGGGCGTGCCGTCGGGGTCGCCGGCGAAGGGCCGCGCATGCAGCGGCATGCCGGCCAGCGGCTCGGCGCGCTGGCGATTCGCGGCGACGGCGCGCTGCCAGAGATCGCGCGCCTCGGCCTCGGTGCGGGGCAGCGCGGCGCGGACCTTCTCCGCCGCCTGGATCTGCGCGAGCGGCGCCTCTTCGAACTTCAGTTTCGCGATCACCTGAGACACACGCTGACGCTCGGCGTCGAGCGAATGTGGCAGTTCGGCCAGCAGGTGCTCGAAGTCCCTGGCCCGCTGTTCGTAGAGACCGCGGACCTGGATTTCCTTGGGATCGTGCAGCAGCTGCTGCTCGCGGACGGTGATCTCCTGGACCTCCGTCCCCGCGGTGAACTGCGGCAGCGGAGAACCGGTCTGCATCGTCGACAGCCACATCACCGGCACCACGTAGGCCACGATCATGATGATGTACTGCGCGACCTGGGTCCAGGTCACCGCCCGCATGCCGCCGAGGAAGGAACAGACCAGCACGCCGCCGAGTCCGACGAACAGGCCGATCTCGAAGGTCAGTCCCGTCAGGCGCGTCGTGATGAGGCCGATGGCATAGATCTGCGCGACCAGATAGATGAAGGACACCATCACCGCCGCCGCCGCACCCATCACGCGCAGGCCGCGGCTCTCGAAACGCGCGCCGAGGAAGTCCGGCACCGTGAAGCCGCCGAAGCGGCGCAGGTACGGCGCCAGCAGCAGCGCCACCAGGCAGAAGCCGCCCGTCCATCCAAGCACGAACGCCAGGCCGCCATAACCCGCCAGGTACAGGCTCCCCGCCATGCCGAGGAAACTCGCCGCGCTCATCCAGTCGGCGCCCGCAGCCATGCCGTTGTAGAACGCCGGCACGCGGCGCCCAGCCACGTAATACTCGATCGGGTCCGTGGTACGGCTGAACACACCAATGCCAGCGTAGATCAGCACTGTCAGCAGCAGGAACGAGAACCCCAGCCACTGCTTGGGCATGCCCATCCGCTCCAGGACACCGAGCACGCCGACCAGCGCCACAAAGCCGATCGTGTAGGCACCGTAGATGCGGTGAAGCCGGCGACGGAAGGCGGCGTCTGGTGGTGGAGTCGACATGGGGACGGATCATCGCCCGCTTGCGGTGCAGGCGCATCCACAACTTCCCCCGGAGAAACTCAGGGACCGCCCACCTGCATTCGTCCGGGCGCTGGCCGCCATGGCGTGGGCCCCGGCGGCAAGCTCCGAAACCCCACGCCATGCCGTCCCCCACCACTGGCGTCGTTCCACGGTGTTGGGACCGATGACCATGAAAAACGGCCCCGCAGGGCCGTTGGGCGAGTGAGGTGAGAAAAGCTCAGCGCTTGGCGAGACGCTGCCAGGTCTCGACCACCGTGTCAGGGTTCAGCGACAGGGAGGCGATGCCCTCGGCGGCCAGCCACTCGGCGAAATCGGCATGGTCGCTGGGACCCTGGCCGCAGATGCCGATGTACTTGCCCGTGGCACGGCAGGCCGCGATGGCGCGGGAAATCATCGCCTTCACCGCCGGATCGCGTTCGTCGAAGTCGCCGGAGAGCAGCTCCAGACCCGAGTCGCGGTCCAGTCCCAGCGTCAGCTGCGTCAGGTCGTTGGAGCCGATCGACATGCCGTCGAAATGCTCCAGGAACTGCTCGGCCAGGATGGCATTGCTCGGCACTTCGCACATCATGATGACGCGCAGGCCGTCCTGGCCGCCGTTGGCCGCTCGCTTGAGACCACGCTCCGCCAGCATCTCCACGACCTTCTGCGCCTGCTTCACCGTGCGCACGAAGGGCACCATGATCTCGACGTTGGTCAGACCCATGTCGTTGCGCACGCGCTTGAGCGCCTCGCACTCCATCGCGAACGCGTCCTGGAACTCGCCCGAGATGTAGCGCGACGCGCCGCGGAAGCCCAGCATCGGATTCTCTTCGTCCGGCTCGTAGCGCGAGCCGCCGATCAGCTTGCGGTACTCGTTGCTCTTGAAGTCGGACAGGCGCACGATGACCGGCTGCGGCCAGAAGGCCGCAGCGATGGTGGCGATGCCTTCGGCCAGCTTGTCGACGTAGAAGGCGCGGGGCGAAGCGTGGCCGCGGGCCACCGACTCGACCGCCTTCTTCAGGTCGTTGTCGATGTTCGGGTAGTCCAGGATCGCCTTCGGGTGGACGCCGATGTTGTTGTTGATGATGAACTCGAGCCGCGCCAGGCCGACGCCGCTGTTGGGCATCTGCGCGAAGTTGAAGGCCAGCTGCGGATTGCCGACGTTCATCATGATCTTCACCGGGCTGTAAGGCATCTCGCCGCGGTGGACTTCGCTGACTTCGGTCTCGAGCAGGCCGTCGTAGATGAAGCCGGTATCGCCCTCGGAGCAGACCACCGTCACCAGCTGGCCGTCCTTGAGCTTGTCGGTCGCGTCGCCGCAGCCGACCACCGCCGGGATGCCCAGTTCACGCGCGATGATGGCCGCGTGGCAGGTGCGGCCGCCGCGGTTGGTCACGATGGCGCTGGCGCGCTTCATGACCGGCTCCCAGTTGGGATCGGTCATGTCGGTGACCAGCACGTCGCCGGGCTGCACACGTTCCATCTCGGCCACGCTGTCGACCAGGCGCACCGGGCCTGTGCCGATCTTCTGGCCGATCGCGCGGCCTTCGGCGACGACGGTGCCCGAACCCTTGAGCTTGAAGCGCTGCTCGACCTGGCCCTCGGCCTGGCTCTTCACCGTCTCCGGACGCGCCTGCAGGATGTAGAGCTGGCCGTCGTTGCCGTCCTTGCCCCACTCGATGTCCATCGGGCGGCCGTAATGCTGCTCGATGATCACGGCGTACTTGGCGAGCTGCACGACGTCGTCGTCGGTCAGCGAGTAACGGTTGCGCTGCTCGACCTCGACGTCGACGGTCTTGACCAGCTTGCCGCTGGCGGCCTTCTCTTCCGGCGTCGAGAAGGTCATCTGGATCAGCTTGGAACCCAGGTTGCGGCGGATCAGCGCGAACTTGCCGCGCTGCAGCGCCGGCTTGTGGACGTAGAACTCGTCGGGATTGACGGCGCCCTGCACCACCGTCTCGCCCAGGCCGTAGCTGGAGGTGATGAAGACGACGTCCTTGAAACCGGACTCGGTGTCGATGGTGAACATGACGCCGGCGGCGCCGAGGTCGGAGCGCACCATGCGCTGGACACCCGCCGACAGCGCGACGTCGCTGTGCGCGAAACCCTTGTGGACGCGGTAGCTGATCGCGCGGTCGTTGTAGAGCGACGCGAAGACTTCCTTCATCTTGTGCAGCACGTCCTCGATGCCGACGACGTTCAGGAAGGTCTCCTGCTGGCCGGCGAAGGAGGCGTCGGGCAGGTCTTCCGCGGTGGCGGAGGAGCGCACGGCGAAGGACGCGTCAGGGTTGTCCGCGGTCAGGCCGGCGAACGAGTCGCGGATGGCCGCCTCGAGGTCGGCGGGGAACGGCTGCGCTTCCAGCCAGCCGCGGATCTCGGCGCCGGCCGCGGCCAGCGCGCGGACGTCGTCGGTGTTGAGGTCGGCCAGGCGCTTCTGGATGCGCACGTCCAGGCCTTCATGCTTGAGGAACTGGCGGAAGGCGTGGGCCGTGGTGGCAAAGCCGCCGGGCACGCGCACGCCGGTTTCGGCCAGCTGCGAGATCATTTCGCCGAGCGAGGCGTTCTTGCCGCCCACCGACTCGACGTCGGTCATCCTCAGTTTTTCGAAGGGTACGACCAGGGCGGTCGCCTCGAAGCGCGCATCAGACATGGGAAAACTCCGTGATGTTGAGAAACCGGGGCTCCCCGCGCGCTCCCGAGCAGGCCGATCGCATCGGCGGCTTCGAGGGAGGCAGGCATGACGCGGCGCACGACAGGTCTTGTCGATTCTTGTGGGCGTCGCGAGGCAGCGTTCATGCGATGGACAGGGGCAAGTTGCGGACGATTCTAGTGGGTCGCCGATCTATGATGTAAGCCCCCGTTCGGGGCCGGGCCGAGGCAGCACGAGGGCTGAACAATGGCCGAACTTCCCGCTTCGGCATGTGGCATGCCCGATCCGGGCCGGCCTCGGCCCGGCGAGGACGCCCGCCCCCCCCCGACGAGCACGAACCAAAGGCTTCCCATGACCCAGCACACCGTCTACTTCGTCTCGGATGGCACCGGCATCACCGCCGAAACCTTCGGCAACTCCATCCTGGCGCAGTTCTCGGTCAAGGCGCGTCATGTGCGCCGCCCCTTCATCGACAGCGGCGAAAAGGCCCAGCAGCTCGTCCAGGAGATCAACGAGACCGGCGAGCGCGAAGGCGTGCGCCCCATCGTGTTCGCGACGCTGGTGAACCGGGAGGTGCTCAACGTCGTGCGCCAGGAGTGCCGGGGCCTCGTCATGGACATGTTCGGCACCTTCATCGCGCCGCTGGAGGACGAGTTCCGCATCAAGTCTAGCCACCGCGTGGGTCGCTTCTCCGACGTCGCGAAAAGCCAGGAGTACCACGACCGGATCGAGGCGATCAATTTCTCGCTGGCCCATGACGACGGACAGTCGGCCCGCAATCTCGACTCGGCCGACGTGATCCTGGTGGGGGTGAGTCGTTGCGGCAAGACGCCGACCTCCCTCTACCTGGCGATGCAGCACGGCATCAAGGCCGCCAACTACCCGCTGATCCCCGAGGACTTCGACCGCGGCCACCTGCCCTCACTGCTGATCCCGCACAAGAAGAAGTGCTTCGGGCTGACGATCGATCCGGAGCGCCTGGCGCAGGTCCGCAACGAGCGCCGTCCCGGCAGCAAGTACGCCGACCTGATGAACTGCCACTACGAGGTCCGCGAGGCCGAGACGATGATGAAGAAGGCCGGCATCAACTGGCTGTCGTCGACGCACAAGTCGATCGAGGAAATCGCGACCACCATCCTCCGCGACATCCGTCCTGACCGCCTCATGTACTGAGGCCGTCCGCGACCGATGCCGGCGAGCGCGCTGGCCCTGGTCATCGCGGCCGCGCTGATCCACGCGCTGTGGAACTTCGCCGCCAAGAAGGCCCAGGGCAACCATCATTTCTCCTGCATGACCGCGCTGGGCATCAGCCTGCTGTGGCTGCCGGCGGCGCTCGTCGCCGGCTTCGACGAGCTGCCCGATTGGGGCTGGCAGGCCTGGGCCGCCGTGATCGCCAGCGCGATCGTCCATCTGGCCTACTTCAACGCGCTGCTGGCCGGCTACCGCGCGGCAGACATGACGGTGGTCTATCCGGTCGCGCGCGGCAGCGGGCCGCTGCTGTCGTCGCTGGTCGCGGTGGTGGTGCTGGGCGAACACCTCGGACTGGGCGGCGGGCTCGGACTTGCGGGCGTGGTCGGCGGGATCCTGCTGATGACGGCGGGACCGACGTTCTTTGCCAAGGGCGCGAACCGCGATCCCGACCTGCATCGCAAGCGCAAGCTCGGCATCGCCTGGGGCGCACTGACCGGCGCCACGATCGCGACCTACAGCGTGATCGACGGCTATGCGGTGAAAGTGCTGGCGCTGTCGCCGATCCTCTACGAGTACCTGTGCAACGCGCTGCGCCTGCCGTTGATCCTGCCGGCGGTGCTGCGCGATCGCAGCGGTTTCGCGGACGCCCTGCGCCGGCAGTGGAAACACGCACTGATCGTCATCGTCGGCGCGCCGACGGCCTACATCCTGGTGCTGTACGCGATGAAGCTGGCGCCGCTGTCGCGCGTCGCGCCGGCGCGGGAACTGTCGATGCTGTTCGCCGCGCTGATCGGCGGACAGTTGCTCGGTGAAGGCGAGCGCGGGTGGCGCATCGCGGGCGCGGTGTTCATCGCGCTGGGCGTCGCAGCGCTCGCGATGGCGCGTTGAACTCGTCTCTGATGCTCCGGCCTTCTGGCCGTTCCAAGCGCGCCGTCAGACCAGTCTTCGACGCGCGCTTTCGTACAAGCAGATCGATGCGGCGCTCGCCACGTTCAGCGACTCCTCGCCGCCCGGCTGCGGAATGCCGACGCGCAGCGCGCAGCGCTGCATCAGCGCCTCGGCGACGCCCTGCCCTTCGTGGCCCATGACCCAGGCGCAGGGGTTCGGGAGATCGGCTTCGTGCAGCAGCGCGTCGGCGTGCGAGCTCGTCGCCAGCAGCGGGACCTTCAACGCGTCGAGATCCTCGACGCTGAGGCCTTCCACCAGATTCAGTCCGAAGTGCGCACCCATGCCGGCGCGCAGCACCTTCGGCGACCACAGCGCCGCCGTGCCCTTCAAGGCCAGCACCTGACGGAAGCCCAGCGCCCCGGCGCTGCGCAGGATCGTGCCGACGTTGCCTGCATCCTGGAGGCGGTCCAGCACGACGGAATCGGCCTTCGCCTCGATGCGCGGCTGCGTGGGCAGCGGCAGCTCGAAACCGATCTGCGCCGGCGATTCCAGGCCGGACACCGTCTTGAACAACGCCGGCGACACGACCAGCACCTTCGGCGCCACGTCGGCGAGCGCATGCAGCGCCTCGTCCGCCGCGGCCACGTCCGTGATCAGCGCGAGCGAAGGCTTCACGCCGCGTTGCACCGCCGCGCGCGCGAGGTGGTCACCTTCCAGCCAGACGCCGCCCAGCTTGCGGTAGGCGCCGCCGTCCTGCGCCAGCTTGCGCAGGCGCTGCAGGTTCGGGTTGTCACGCGCGGTGATGGACTGCCAGCTCATGCGATGCGTTGTTCAGAAAGGTCCAGCGAGCGCACCGGCGCGAAGCTCTGGCGATGCCACACCGTCGCACCGTGCACGCGCAACGCGTCCAGGTGCTCGCGCGTGCCGTAGCCCTTGTGGTTGTCGAAGCCGTACTGCGGGTGCTGCTCGTGCATCTGCAGGCAGAAGCGGTCGCGGTGCACCTTGGCCAGGATGGACGCGGCCGAGATCGCCGGCACCAGCGCATCGCCCTTGACGATGGCCTCGGCCGGGATGCGCAGCACCGGCAGCCGGTTGCCGTCGACCTGCACGTGCGCGGGCTTGAGTCGCAGGCCCTCGACCGCGCGGCGCATCGCCAGCATCGTGGCCTGCAGGATGTTGACGCGGTCGATCTCCTCGACCGTGGCTTCCGCGATGCAGAAGCACAGCGCCTTGGCGCGGATCTCGTCGAACAGCTGCTCGCGCTTCTTCTCGCTGAGCACCTTGGAATCGTTCAGCCCCTTGATCGGGTGCTGGTCGTCGAGGATCACCGCCGCGGCGACCACCGGTCCCGCGAGCGGTCCACGGCCCGCTTCGTCCACACCGCACAGCAGGCCCTCGCGGACCCATTCGAGGCCCAGTTGCGTCGGGAGTTCAAGCGCCGAGGATTTTCGCGATCGCATCGCCGGCCCTTTGCGCGGTGTTGCAGCGCAGCTGTTGGTGGATCTCGAGGAAGCGCTCGCGCAGCCGCTCCCGACGCGGCGCGTCGTCCAGCCAGGCCAGGCCCTCGCGGGCGATGCGCTCGCCGGTGCATTCGTCCTGCAGGCACTCGGGCACCAGCGTCTCGCGGGCGAGCACGTTGGGCAGGCCCACCCAGGGCAACAGCGCCTTGCCCTTCATCCGCCACGCGTTGAACCAGTGCAGCTTGTAGGCGATCACCATCGGCCGCTTCAGCAGTGCCGCTTCCAGCGTCGCGGTGCCGCTGGCGACCAGCGTCAGGTCGCAGGCGGCCAGCGCGTCCTGCGCGCGACCGTCGATCAGCGTCATCGGCAGGCCCTGGCCGTGCTGCGCCATCAGCGCCTCGACCATGGGCCGCAGCCCCGGCGCGATCGGGATGACGAAGCGCAGCGCGGGCCGCGCCTGATGCATGCGCCGGGCACCGTCCAGCAAGGGCGGTCCGATGTAGTCCAGCTCGCTGCGACGGCTGCCCGGCAGGATCGCGACGAGGGTGTCGTCCTCCGCGATGCCGAGGTCGCGTCGCGCTTCCTCGCGCGGCGGCTCGAACGGGATCTGGTCGGCCAGCGGATGGCCGACGTAGGTCGACGGGATGCCCGCCTTCTCCAGGATCGCGGGCTCGAACGGGAACAGGCACAGCACGTGGTCCGCGCTGCGCTTGATCGTCTGCACGCGTTCCGCGCGCCAGGCCCAGATCGACGGGCAGACGAAGTGGACCGTCTTGATGCCGGCCTCGCGCAGGCGGTGCTCCAGGCCGAAGTTGAAGTCGGGCGCGTCGACGCCGACGAAGACCGTCGGCCGCTCGGCGATGAGGCGGTCGCCGAGCTGGCGCCGGATCGCGAGCAGCTCGCGGATGTTCTTGATCGCGTCCCAGTAGCCGAAGATCGACAGCTTGTGGCTGGGCCACCAGGCGTCGAAGCCCTGCGCCTGCATCTTCGGGCCGCCGATGCCGGCCGAGCTCAGCTCAGGCCAGCGCGCCCTCAGCCCCTGCAGCAGCAGGCTGGCGAGCAGGTCTCCGGAGGCCTCGCCGGCCACCAGGCCCAGTCGAGGATCCGTGGAACTCATGTCGGTCGTCCGGGGCTGTCAGCGGACCAGGCCGCGCTTGGCGCCCGCCAGGAAGTCCAGCATCGCCTGGATGTCGCGGATGGACTCGGCGTCCTGGCCCTGCTTGAGCGCCTCGATGTTGGCGACGGACTGCTCCAGCGTCGTGCCGTCGCGGAACAGCAGCTTGTGGATCTCCCGGATCACGCCGATGCGATCGTTGCTGAAGCCGCGGCGGCGCAGGCCGGTGAGGTTGACCGCGCGCACCGTCAGCGGATTGCCGTCGACCGTCATGTAGGGCGCGACATCCTGCGCCACATGGCCCTGGAAACCGATCATCGCGTGCGCGCCGACGTGCACGAACTGATGGACGCCGGTCAGGCCGCCGATCGTCGCCCAGTCGCCGACGTGCACGTGACCCGCCAGGGTCGCGTTGTTGGCCAGCACGCAGTGGTCGCCGACGATCACGTCATGCGCCAGGTGCACGTAGGCCATGATCCAGTTGTCGGAGCCGACGCGCGTGACGCCCTGCTCCTTGAACGTGCCGGTGTTGAAGGTGCAGAACTCGCGGATCGTGTTGCGGTCGCCGATGACCAGCTCCGTCACCTCGCCGCCGTGGCTCATGTCCTGCGGCATCGCGCCGATCGACGCGAACTGGAAGATGACGTTGTCGCGACCGATGGTGGTCTTGCCTTCGATCACGGTGTGCGGACCGACGCGGGTCCCCGCGCCGATGCGGACCTCGGGGCCGATCACCGCGTACGGGCCGACCTGGACGGTCTCGTCGAGCTGCGCCTGCGGGTCGATGATCGCGGTGGGATGGATGCGGGCCATGGGCGTCCGGAGTCAGCGAAGGTCTGCGAGGGTCGGCGAAGCTCAGCAGTCGAGCTTGCGCATCGTGCACATCAGGCCGGCTTCGGCCACGACGTCGGTGCCGACCAGCGCCTTGGCGCCGAACTTGTAGATGCCGGCCTTGGCACGGTCCAGCGTGACCTCGAGGATCAGCTGATCGCCCGGTTCCACCGGACGCTTGAAGCGCGCGCCGTCGATGCCGGCGAAGTACACGACATGGTTCTCGTCCAGCGTGAAGTCGTAGCTCTCGACCGCCAGCAGCGTCGCGGCCTGCGCCAGCGCTTCCAGGATCAGCACGCCCGGCATCACCGGACGGTGCGGGAAGTGGCCCTGGAAGAAGGGCTCGTTGATGCTGACGTTCTTGATCGCGCGGATGCGCACACCCTTCTCCACCTCCAGGACGCGGTCGACCAGGAGGATGGGATAGCGGTGCGGCAGCTTCTCGAGGATGCCGTGGATGTCGATGCGGGTCTCAGTCATGTCGTCTTCTTTTCCAGGGCGCGCACGCGCTGGCGCAGCTCGTAGAGCCCGCGCAGGGCGGCGGCGTTCTTCTGCCACGATGCGGCGTCCTCGAAGGGCCACATGCCGGCGTAGGCGCCGGGCTTGTCGATGCTGTTGCTGATGTTGGCCGTGGGGCCGATCTGCACGCCGTCGGTGATGCGGATGTGTCCGTTGATCCGCGCCGCGCCGGCCACGATGCAGTTGGCGCCGATCTCGGCGCTGCCGGCGATCGCCGTCGCGCCGGCGATCGCCGTGCCCTTGCCGATCTTCACGTTGTGCGCGATCTGGACCAGGTTGTCGATGATGACGCCGTCGGCGATCACCGTGTCGCCCAGCGCGCCGCGGTCCACGCAGGTGTTGGCGCCGATCTCGACGTCGTCGCCGATGCGCACCGCGCCAAGCTGCTCGATCTTCACCCACGCCACCCCGGGCTCGCCGTCCGGACGCCTGGTCGGCGCGAAGCCGAAGCCGTCCGCCCCGATCACCACGCCACTGTGCAGCATCGAGCGCTCGCCGATCACGCAGTCATGGCCGAACACCACCTGCGGCGCCAGCCGCGTGTGCGCGCCGATGCGCGCGTCCTGTTCGACGATGGTGAACGCGCCGATGCGCACGCCGTCCCCCAGCACCGCGCCGGACTCGATCACCGCATGCGGGCCGACCTCGACGTCCTGGCCGATCACGGCGTCCGCCGAGACCGTCGCGGTCGCATGGATGGCGGGCGCGGCGCGTGGCTTGCGCATGTTCGCGGCCCACCACTGGGTCAGGCGCGCGAAATAGAGGTAGGGATCCGGCGCCACGATGCAGCACGCGCTCGTCCCGTCGCCGCGACGGGCCGCGGCGGCCTCCGCCAGCTTGGGCGCCACGATGACGCAGGCGGCCTGCGTCGTCGCGAGCTGCGCTTCGTACTTCGGATTGGAGAGGAAGGAGATCGCGTCCGCGCCCGCATCCTCCAACGGGGCCATCGCGCGGATCGCCGTATCAGAGGCACCAACAAGATCGCCGCCCAAGGCGGCGATCAGATCGGAGACCAGAACCTGCTTCACGGTCACTGCGGGTCTCTCACTTCTGATTGTTGAGCGCGTCGATCACCTTCTTCGTGATGTCCACGCGGGGGCTGGCATGAATCGCGTCCTGAACGATCAGATCGTACTTCTCCTGCTCGAAGATCTGCTTGATGACCTTGTTGGCCCGCTCGATCACGGCGGAGAGCTCTTCATTCTTGCGCTGGGCAACGTCTTCGTTGAATTCGCGGCGCTTGCGCTGCAGGTCGCGGTCCTGCTCGATCAGCTCGCGCTGGCGGCGGCTGCGTTCGGCTTCGCCCAGCGCGGGACTGTCCTTGTCGAGCTTCTCGGCGGCGCCGCGCAGCTTGCTCTCCTGGTCGACCAGGCCCTTTTCGCGCTTGCTGAACTCGGCCTGCAGCTTGGTCTCCGCCGCCTTGGCCAGATTCGTTTCGCGCAGGATCCGCTCGCTGTTGACGTAGCCGATCTTGACTTCCTGGGCTTGCGCGCCCAGCGTCGCCACGCCCGCCAGGAGGACGGTCGCGACGATCTGCGACAGCTTGCTCTTCATCAGAATGATGTCCCGATCTGGAATTGGAATCGCTCGATTCTATCCGTGGGCTTCTTGCGGATCGGCGAACCGTAGCTGAGCCGCAGCGGACCCATCGGCGACAGCCAGCTGATGCCCGCGCCAGCCGACGCGCGCACCTCGCTGAAACTGAGCTTCTCGTCCTGGCCCCACACGTTGCCGGCGTCCACGAACGCGAACAGACGGAAGCTCTTGTCGTTGCCCGACCCCGGCACCGGCACGTAGAACTCGGTGTTCAGGTTGAACTTGCGGTTGCCGCCGGTGTACGAGCCGGTGACGTCGACCGGGCCCAGCGTGCCGGGCTCGAACACCCGCACCGAGCCCAGACCGCCGCCGTAGAAGTTCTTGAAGATCGGATACGGACGGCCGCCCAGGCCCTTCCCGTATGCGAACTCGCCGTTGATCATCAGCGAGAACTTGCGGCCCAGCGGGAAGAACTCCATGTACTGCGCGTTGGCGATCGTGTAGCGCGAATCGCCGACCGGGCTCATTTCCAGGTTGACCCGCTTCATCGAGCCGGCGGTCGGCGTGATCACGGAGTCGCGGTTGTCCTTCTTCCAGCCGATGGTCAGCGGGATGGACATCGCCGACGCGCCGAACTGCTCGCGGAACAGCCAGTAGCTGTTGGGCAGGCCGGTGCGGGTCGTGATGCGCGTGGTTTCGTAGCCGATGCCGAAGAAGACGGTGTCGTCCTCGGAGAACGGCACGCCGAACTTCACCGAGCCGCCGTACGAGGCGAACTCGTATTCCTCGCCCAGGTTGTTGATCGGCTTGACGGTCCGGTAGAACACGTCGATCGCGCGGGACACGCCGTCGACGGTGAAGTACGGGTCCACCGTCGTCACGCCCAGCGAGCGGCCGGTGCTGGCGGTGTTCACCTGGATGCCCAGGTAGTTGCCGGAACCGAACACGTTCTCCTGCGAGATCGAGCCCGACAGCGAGAGCTTGCTGGCGCTGGAATAACCGGCGCCGATCTGGATGTTGCCGGTCGGACGTTCGGTCACGGTCAGCGTCACGTCGACCTGGTCGGGCGAGCCCGGGACCTCGGTCGTGTCGATGGTGACGTCCTTGAAGTATCCCAGGCGCTCGACGCGGTCGCGCGAGGCCTTGATGCGGGCACCGTCGTACCAGGACGATTCGAACTGGCGGAACTCGCGGCGGATCACTTCGTCCCGCGTGCGGGTGTTGCCGGAGATCAGCACGCGGCGCACGTAGACGCGGCGCTGCGGTTCGCCGACCAGCGTCACCGTCACCTGGCCGGTCGCCCGGTCGATCTCCGGGCGGCTCTCGACGCGCGCGAAGGCGTAGCCGAAGGTGCCGTAGAGGTCCTGGAAGTTGCGCGTGGTCTGCGCGACCGCCTCGCCGTTGTAGGGCTGGCCGGGCTTGAGCGCGACCAGGCGCTTGAACTCCTCGTCGCGACCCATGAAGTCGCCTTCGAGCTTCACGCCGTTGACCGTGTAGGGCTGGCCTTCGTTCACCGTGATCGCGATGCTGATGCTCTGCTTGTCCGGCGAGATCGTGACCTGCGTCGACTCGACGTTGAACTCGAGGTAGCCGCGGTTCAGGTAGTACGAGCGGATCGTTTCCAGGTCCGCGTTCAGCTTGGCGCGGGAGTAGCGGTCGGTCTTCGTGTACCAGGTCAGCCAGCCGGACGTGGTCTGCTCCAGCAGCCCCGTCAGCGTGCCTTCGCTGAAGACCTTGTTGCCCAGGATGCGGATCTCCGCGATCTTGGCGGGCTCGCCTTCCGTCACCGAGAAGCTGACGTTGACGCGGTTGCGCTCGATCGGGGTGATGGTCGTCGTGACCTCGGCGCCGTACAGCGAACGGGTCAGGTATTGACGCTTGAGCTCCTGCTCGGCGCGGTCGGCCAGGGCCTTGTCGAACGGCTTGCCTTCACCGATGCCGACGTCCTTCAGCGACTTGGTCAGCGCCTCGGTGTCGAACTCCTTGAGGCCCACGAAACCGACATTGGCGATGATCGGACGTTCCTCGATCACGATGACGACGGCGTCGGTGTCGAGGTTGATGCGCACGTCCTTGAACAGGCCGGTCGCGAACAGCGCGCGCAGCGCGGCGGCGCCCTTCTCGTCGTTGTAGGTGTCGCCGATGCGGAACGGCAGTGCCGCGAACACTGTGCCCGGGTCGGTCCGTTGCAGGCCTTCGACGCGGATGTCCTTGAGGACGAAGGGTTCGGCCGCCCAGGCGGAACCGGCTTGCAGCGCGGTGGCCAGCACCGCCAGTTGGATCACGTGGGGGCGCAAGGCGTCGGGCAGGAATCGGGGCATGCGGAAGCTTCAGTGCAGACCCAGCGTGCGGGTCAGATCGTTGAAAAGGGCCAGGCTCATCATCAGCAGCACGACGGCGATGCCTGCGCGTTGCAGCTGCTTGTGCCACCACTCAGAGACAGGGCGGCCGCTCAAACCCTCGAAAAGATAATACATCAGGTGTCCGCCATCGAGCATCGGCAGCGGCAGCAGGTTCAGCACGCCCAGGCTCACGCTGACCGCGGCGAGGAAGCTCAGGAACGCGGTCAATCCGAGGCTCGCCGACTGGTCCGCCGCCTTGGCGATGGTGATGGGTCCGCTGAGGTTCTTTACCGAGGCTTCACCGATCAACATGCGCCCCAGCGTCTTCACCGTCAGCGCGCTCAGCTCCCAGGTGCGGGTCAGGCCTTGCCGCACCGATTCGACGGGGCCGTAATGCACCTGGACGGTCGTCGGCCTGGACACGAAATAGGCGCCGATGCGCGCGATCCGATCGTCGCCGTTGATCTCCACGCGCGGCGTGATCACGCGTTCCAGCTGCTGGCCGTCGCGCTGCACGACGACGCGCAGCGGCTGGCCCTGTCCGTCGACGACGGCGCGACGCACGCGCTGGATGAACCAGGAGAAGTCCGGGACGGGCTCGTCGTTGACGCGCAGCACGCGGTCGCCGGGCAGCAGTCCGGCGGACTGCGCCGGCTCGCCGTCGCTCAGGCGATCGATCACCGGTTCGACGAACACGCCGCCCAGCCCGATGCGGGCCATCGTCTTCTCGTCGAAGTCGCGGCTCTCGAGCGTGTCCGTCTGCAGGCGCACGGTGCGGCGGCCATGGCCACCCGCGTCGCTGACGCTGATCAGGAGCGCCTGCTTGTCCGCCACGGCCTGCGCGAGCTGCCAGGCGAAGTCCGGCATCGAGCGGACGTCCTCCCACTCCTGCCCGTCGTGGGACCAGGCCTGCACCCAGTCGCCGGCGCGCAGGCCGGCGCGTTCGGCGAGGCCGCCCGCCACCGGCGAGCCGAGCACGGCCTTGGGCTCGTCGCGGCCGATCCAGCCGACCACGGCGAACAGCACCACCGCCAGGATCAGGTTGGCCGCCGGTCCGGCGGCGACGATCGCCGCGCGCTGCCACAAGGTCTTGCGGTTGAAGGCCTGCGACTGCTGCTCGGGCGCGACCGGGCCATCGCTCTCGTCGAGCATGCGGACGTAGCCGCCGAGCGGGATCGCGCTGAGCGTGAACTCGGTGCTGTCCGGCGACTTGCGCCGACGCAGCAGCACGCGGCCGAAGCCGACCGAGAAGCGCAGCACCTTGACGCCGCAGGCGCGTGCCACGCGGTAGTGGCCCCATTCGTGGATGACGATGAGGATGCCCAGCGTGACGAGGAAATAGAGGACTTGGGAGAGCATCGCGGGCGTCCTGGATCGAAGTCTGGGGCTGGGGCTGGGCGTCGGTCTGCGACCGGAGGATCAGACCGCCGCGGCGAGCGCCGCGATCTGCTGTCGCGCGTGCCGGCGGGCGCGGCCGTCGAGCGCCAGCAGGCCCTCGACGCTGTCGATCTCGCCGGCCTCGGGATTCACGGATTCGAGCACCGCGCGGTTGACACGGCAGATGTGGTCGAAGCGCAATTGGCGATCGAGGAAGGCGGCCACCGCCTCCTCGTTGGCGGCGTTGAGCACCGCGGTGCTGCCTTCGGCCGAACGCAGGGCCTGCCAGGACAGGTGCAGGCCGGGGAAACGCTGCGCGTCGGCCTCTTCGAACGTGAGGCTGGGCGTCTTCAGCAGGTCCAGCACGCCGGCGCCAGAGGTGACGCGCTCCGGGAAGGCCAGTGCGTAGGCGATGGGGACGCGCATGTCGGGCGTGCCGAGCTGGGCCAGCACGGAGTGGTCGCGGCAGACGACCATCGAATGGACGATGCTCTGCGGGTGGATCAGCACCTTGATCTGCTCGGGCGTCAGGTCGAAGAGCCATCGCGCCTCGATGACCTCGAGCGCCTTGTTCATCATCGTGGCCGAGTCGACCGAGATCTTGCGGCCCATCACCCAGTTCGGATGGGCGCAGGCCTGCTCCGGGGTGACGTCGGCGAGCGAGCCCGGATCGCGCTGGCGGAACGGTCCGCCGGAGGCCGTCAGCACGATGTGATCGATGCGCTGCGACCAGGTCGAGCGGTCCTCGGGGAGGCACTGGAAGATCGCCGAGTGCTCCGAATCGACCGGGAGCAGCGTGGCGCCGCCCTCGGCCACCGCGCGCATGAACAGCGCGCCGCCGAGCACGATCGCTTCCTTGTTGGCGAGCAGCAGACGCTTGCCCGCGCGCGCCGCGGCCATCGCGGGCGGCAGGCCGACGGCACCGACGACCGCGGCCATGACCGCGTCGACGTCGGGATGCGCAGCGACCTCGCTCAGCGCGGCCATGCCGTCCAGCACCTCGGTGCGGGAGCCCGCTTCTCGCAACTTCGCGCGCAGTTGGGCGGCCAGCGCCGCATCGGGCAGCACGGCGAATCTCGGCTGGAACTGCACGCACTGCGCGGCCAGCTCGTCGACACGGCTCATCGCCGACAGGGCGAAGGCGCGATAACGATCCGGGTGACGGGCGATCACGTCCAGCGTGCTGGTGCCGATGGAGCCGGTGGAACCCAGCACGCACACTTGCTGCGGGCGGTGGAGGTGAGCGGTCATCGCTGAAGGTCTCGCGGAAGTCCCGTGGATCAGGGGATCAGGGGTTCAAGGACTCAGAGGGAAGTCAGCGCCAGCGCCAGCGGCAGCACCGGCAGCAGCGCGTCGACACGGTCGAGCACGCCGCCGTGGCCGGGCAACAGCTGGCTGCTGTCCTTGGCGCCGGCGGCGCGCTTGACCAGGGATTCGAAGAGATCGCCAACGACGCTCATCGCCGACAGGAACACCAGCGCCAGCAGCGACACGATGCCCAGGCGCTGGACCAGCACCGTGTACATCGAGGCCGAGTCGACGGGCACGCGCACGTCGATGACGTGGACCCAGACGAAGCCCAGGACGATCACGCCGACCAGGCCGCCGATCGCGCCTTCCCAGCTCTTGCCCGGGCTGATCGCCGGCGCGAGCTTGCGCTGGCCGAAGGCCTTGCCGGAGAAGTACGCGGCGATGTCCGCCATCCAGACCAGGCACATCGCTGACAGCAGGAAGTTGATGCCGCGCTGGCGCGCGACGATCAGCGCCAGCCAGGCGGCCCACAGCAGCACCGCGCCGAGCACGAGTCTCAGCACCGGCGACAGCCTGGGCCAGCCGGCGACGCCGGCCGCGAGCGCGCGCACCCCGCCGAGCACCCAGATGCCGCCGGCCAGCCACCAGCACCAGGCCGGCACCGCGAAGCCGACGGTGTACAGCGTTGCCGCGCAGACCGCGCCGAGCGCCCCGCCGAAGACCAGCGCGGCCGCCCCCGGCCTGCCGTTCAGCCGGGACCATTCCCAGCCGGCCGCGGCGATCATCACCAGCGTCAGCAGCGCGAACCAGATCGGGTTCGAAGCAAACAGCGCCGGCAGCAGGATCGCCAGCAGCACCAGGGCCGTGATCACGCGCTGAAGCAGCATCTCAAGCCTCCTGGGCGACGCCCGGAACGTTGACCCCGCCGAAACGGCGGTCGCGCGCCCGGAACGCGGCGATCGCCTCGTCCAGTTGCGCCTCGCCGAACTCGGGCCACAGGCAGTCGGAGAACACGAATTCGGTGTACGCGGTCTGCCACAGCATGAAGTTGCTGATGCGCAGCTCGCCGCCGGTGCGGATGAAGAGGTCCGGATCCGGCGCATAACTCATCGCCATGAACTCGGACAAGCGGGCCTCGGTCAGCTCGGCAGGCGGCACGCCCGCTTCCATCGCCTGGCGGCACGCCTGGACGATGTCCCAGCGGCCGCCGTAGTTGAAGGCGACGTTCAGCGTCAGCTTGCTGTTGTGGGCGGTGGAGCCCTCGGCTTCGGCCCAGGCGGCGCGCAGCTTGTCCGACACCGCCTCGCGGTCGCCGACGATGCGGATGCGCACACCCATCGCGCCCATGCGGGCCAGATAGCGCGACACCGCCGCCAGCACCAGGCCCATCAGGCCGGACACCTCGTCGCTGGGACGCTTCCAGTTCTCGCTGGAGAAGGCGAAGACGGTGAGGTACTCGATCTCGCGATCGATGCAGGCCTGGACCACCCGCACCAGGGCGTCGACGCCCTGCTTGTGGCCGAAGAAGCGCGGGAGGAAGCGCTTCTTCGCCCAACGACCGTTGCCATCCATGACGATGGCCACATGGCGGGGCACTCCCGCCTTGCTGTCGGCGCTCACGAGGATGCGACGATCAGACGGCCATGATCTCGGCTTCCTTGGCCGAGAGCAGCTTGTCGATGTCCGAGACGACGCGGTCGGTCAGCTTCTGGACCTCGTCCTGGCTGCGACGCTCGTCGTCCTCGGTGATGACCTTGTCCTTGGCCATCTTCTTCGCCTGTTCGTTGGCGTCGCGGCGCAGGTTGCGCACGGCCACCTTGGCGTCCTCGGCGGCGCCCTTGGAGACCTTGACCAGGTCGCGGCGGCGCTCTTCGGACAGCGGCGGCATCGGCACGCGGATCAGGTCGCCCATGGACGACGGGTTCAGGCCCAGGTCCGATTCGCGGATGGCCTTCTCGATCTTCTGGCTCATGCCCTTTTCCCAGGGCTGCACGCTCACCGTGCGGGCGTCCAGCAGCGTGACGTTGGCCACCTGGGAAATGGGGACCATCGAGCCGTAGTAGTCCACATGCACCTGGTCCAGCAGGCCCGGGTGGGCGCGGCCGGTGCGGATCTTCTGCAGTTCGTTCTTGAACGCCTCGACGGACTTGGCCATCTTGGCTTCGACGTTCTTCTTGATGTCGGCGATGCTCATGTTCTTTTCCTCGATCAGGGGCGGCGGGTGTCTAACGCGCCAGCCCGGTCAGACGTGCACCAGCGTGCCCTCGTCCTCACCCATCACGACGCGCTTGAGCGCGCCCGGCTTGAAGATCGAGAACACCTTGATGGGCAGCTTCTGGTCGCGGCACAGCGCGAACGCGGTCGCGTCCAGGACCTGCAGGTTCTTGCCGATGGCCTCGTCGAAGCTGATGCGCGAGTAGCGCGTGGCCGTCGGATCCTTCTTGGGGTCGGCGGTGTAGACGCCGTCGACCTTGGTGGCCTTCAGCACGATCTCGGCGCCGATCTCGGCACCGCGCAGCGCGGCGGCCGTGTCGGTCGTGAAGAAGGGATTGCCGGTGCCGGCGGCGAAGACGACGACCTTGCCCTCTTCCAGGTACTGCAGCGCCTTGGGACGCACATAGGGCTCGACGACCTGCTCGATCGCGATGGCCGACATGACGCGCGCGGTCATGCCTTCCTGGCGCATCGTGTCGGCCAGGGCCAGCGAGTTCATCACCGTCGCCAGCATGCCCATGTAGTCCGCCGTGGCGCGGTCCATGCCGACCGCGCCGCCCGCCACGCCGCGGAAGATGTTGCCGCCGCCGATGACGACCGCGACCTCCACGCCGAGCTTCGTCACTTCCTGGATCTCTTGGACCATGCGCACGATGGTGGCGCGGTTGATGCCGTAGGAGTCGTCGCCCATGAGGGCTTCACCGGAAAGCTTGAGCAGGATGCGTTTGTGGGCGGGCATTGTTACCTCGTCAGTACAGCCGATGGAGGGAGTGTCGTGCGTGCGCCTGCATGCGCAAGCGGACAAGTGTAAAGGGCGCCAGAGGCGCCCTTTTCGAGTCGTGACGCTTATTGCTGCTTGCTCGCAGCCGCCACCTGGGCGGCCACTTCGGCGGCGAAGTCGTCGACCTTCTTCTCGATGCCCTCGCCGACCACGTACAGGGTGAAGGACTTCACCGTGGTGGCCTTGTCCTTCAGCATCTGCGCGACGGTCTGCTTGCCGTCGGCGGCCTTCACGAAGACCTGGTCCTGCAGCGAGACTTCCTTCAGGAACTTCTGCACCGAGCCTTCGACCATCTTGGCGACGATCTCGGCGGGCTTGCCGGACTCGGCAGCCTTCTCGGCGGCGATCTTGCGCTCCTTCTCGACCAGTTCGGCCGGGACTTCGGCGGACGACAGCGCGGCCGGCTTCATCGCGGCGACGTGCATGGCGACGTCCTTGGCGGCGACTTCGTCACCGTCGAACTCGACCATCACGCCGATGCGGGTGCCGTGCAGGTACGAGGCCAGCTTGGCGCCTTCATAACGCTTGAAGCGGCGGATCGTCATGTTCTCGCCGATCTTGCCGATCAGGCCGGCGCGCACGTCCTCGACGGTCGGGCCGAAACCTTCCTGCGACAGCGGCAGGGCGGACAGGGCGGCGATGTCGGCGGGGTTGCTGTCGACGATCAGGCCGGCCAGCGCATTCACGAAAGCCAGGAAAGCGTCGTTCTTGGAGACGAAGTCGGTTTCGCAGTTGACTTCGATCAGCGCGCCGGCATTGCCCTTCACGGCCGCGGCGACGACGCCTTCGGCGGTGACGCGCGAGGCGGCCTTGCCGGCCTTGCTGCCCAGCTTGACGCGCAGGATCTCTTCAGCGCGGGTCATGTCGCCGTCGGCTTCGGTCAGCGCCTTCTTGCACTCCATCATCGGGGAGTCGGTGCGGGCGCGCAGCTCGGCGACCATGCTTGCGGTAATTGCTGCCATTTCAATCTCCGTGTGTCGCGGCCCGGAACGCTCCGGCACCGCTGAAAATCTGAATCTGCTTGGACGAAGGGGGCTGAATCAGCCCCCTTGTCAGAACCCGTCGAGGGTCTGGGCCTGGATCAGGCGCCTTCGTTCACTTCGACGAATTCGTCGCCTTCAGCGGCGACGGCCGTGACGACTTCGTTCGACGCGTTGGCGCGGCCTTCCAGCACGGCGTCGGCGACCGCCTTGGCGTACAGGGCGACAGCCTTGGCCGAGTCGTCGTTGCCAGGGATGACGTAATCGATGCCGATGGGCGAGTGGTTGGTGTCCACGACGCCGATGACCGGGATGCCCAGCTTCTTGGCTTCCTGGACGGCGATCTTGTGGTAGCCGACGTCGATGACGAACAGGGCGTCCGGCAGCGCGACCATGTCCTGGATGCCGCCGATGTTCTTGTCCAGCTTGTTGATGTCGCGCGTGAACATCAGGGCTTCCTTCTTGATCGCGGGCTGCGTGCCGGCGTCGATCTGGGCCTGCATGTCCTTGAGCTTCTTCAGCGAGGTCTTGACCGTCTTGAAGTTGGTCAGCGTGCCGCCCAGCCAACGCTGGTTGACGCTCGGGACGCCGGCGCGCTCAGCTTCGGCGGCGACGATGTCGCGCGCCTGGCGCTTGGTGCCGACCATCAGGATCGTGCCGCGCTTGGCGGACAGCTGGCGCACGAACTTCAGGGCTTCCTCGAACGCGGGCAGCGTCTTCTCGAGGTTGATGATGTGGATCTTGTTGCGATGGCCGTAGATATACGGGGCCATCTTGGGATTCCAGAAGCGGGTTTGGTGACCGAAATGGACGCCGGCTTCCAGCATCTCACGCATCGTGACGGACATAAGTAACTCCGAAGGTTGGTTCTAGAATCCGGCACGAATTGCGACGTCTGAAAGACCTCGCAACACCTCGATTAGCCGGACTCGCGAATTTGCGATGTGTGGCACAGCCTGAGACTTCACGTCAGCCCGCCACCAACCGCGTCTCTCACCGGACTCCAGCCCCAACGGCTGGCTTATCCGGGAAAAACCCAACGAGTATAACCCGTTTTTGCATGCCGATCGACCTGACCGAGGCGCTCGCCTCTCTGCGCCTGGGCCGGCAATCGGCGCGTGCCCTGCTGTCCGACAACCTCGCCCACGCCGACAGGCCGGCGTGCGCGCACGCCTTCCTGCGCCGCTTCGACGATGCTGCCCGCGCAACGGCCGAGGCCTCGGATGCGGCCGCGGCACGCGGTGAAGCCCGCTTGGCGCTCGGCGGCCTGGCGATTTCCGTCAAGGACCTGTTCGACGTCGCCGGCCAGCCGACGACCGCCGCTTCCGCTGCGATGGACGATGCACCGCTCGCCGTGCGCGACGCCCCCGCCGTCGCCCGGCTGCGCGCCGCGGGCGCAGCGCTGATGGCCCACACCAACCTCAGCGAGTTCGCCTTCTCCGGCGTCGGCATCAATCCGCATCACGGCACGCCCCGGAATCCGGTGACACGCGCCATCGACGGCCTGGAACGCATCCCCGGCGGATCGACCTCCGGCGGCGCGGTCAGCGTGTCGGCCGGCGCCGCCTGGGCGGCGCTCGGCTCGGACACCGGCGGGTCGCTGCGCATCCCGGCCGCGCTGCAGGGACTGGTCGGCTTCAAGAGCACGGCGCGGCTGGTGCCGCTCGAGGGCTGCGTGCCCCTGGCGCCGTCGCTGGATACCGCCGGCGCCATCACGCGCTCGGTACGCGACGCCGCACTGCTGCACGCGGTGCTGAGCGGGGCTCCGGCCAAGCTGGACGAGCGCCCCTTGTCCGCATGGCGCCTCGCGATCACGCCGACCTTCATGCAGGACGAACTGGAGCCCGCCGTGGCCGTCTTGTTCGAACGCGCGCTCGCCACGCTGCGCGCCGCCGGCGCCCGCATCGAGGAGCGCACGCTGCCCGCCCTGCCGCGTGTGGCGGAACTGCAAACGCAGGGCGGGATCACCGCGTCAGAGGCTTGGGCATGGCACCATGCGCGCCTCGCCGAACGCGGCGACCGCTACGACCCGCGCGTCGCCGTGCGCATCCGCCGCGGCGAAGCCATCCTTCCCGAGGCGTACCAGGCCTTGCTCGATGCCCGCCGCCGCTGGATCGTCGACATGACCGCGGCGATGTCGGGCATCGACGCCTTCCTCAGCCCCACCGTTCCCCTCCAAGCCCCGGAGATCGCCCCCTTGCTGTCCAGCGACGACCTGTTTCTCGCCACCAACACGCGCCTGCTGCGCAACACCGCCGTCGTGAACCTGCTCGACGGCTGCGCGATCTCGATCCCCTGCGAGCACCCCGGCGAGCTGCCGGTCGGCCTGATGCTGTGGGCACCCGCGATGCACGACCGCGCGGTGCTGGGCGCCGCATCGCGCGTGGAGTCGGCACTCCAGGCGGCACGCCGGGGGACGCGCGCACCGGCGGCCGCCGCGGGGGACCGCTGAGATGCGGGTCGCCATCATCGGAGCCGGCCTGGCCGGCGTCACCAGCGCCTACGAGCTTGCGCTGCAGGGCCATGACGTCCATGTCTTCGAACGCGACACCAGCGTCGCCACCGGCGCGAGCTTCGCGCCGCCGGGACTGATCGCGCCGGGCCTGATGGCCGCCCGACCGGACACGCCCATGGCGTGGCGCGGCAAGCCCGGTCAGCTCGGCTGGAAATTCGCGCATTGGCGCGCCGGCCGGGCGCGCGGCGCGCACGCGATGCCGGAAGCGCTGCATGCGCTGGCGCTGCGAGGACAGGCCGTGATGGCGGTGTGGCGGCGCGAACTGAAGATGGAGGTCGAGCGAGAAGCCGGCATCCTGCTGCTGTGGCGCACCGCCAAGGACTACAAGGCGGCGGCGCCGGTGCTGGCCCGGCTGCAGGCACGGCAGGTGCCGCATCGCGAGCTCGACGCCGACGGCTGCCGCGCGCAGGAACCCGGGCTCAACGCCGAGACCGGGCTGCACGGCGGCATCCTGCTGTCGCAGGACGAGGCCGCCAACGCGCGCCAGTTCAGCCAGGCGCTGAAGCTGGAAGCGCAACGGCTCGGCGTGCAATGGAACTTCAACACCGATGTGCTGCGCATCGAGCCCGGCAACCAGCCGGCCGTGCACGTCGCGGCGGGCGAGCCGCTGCGCGTCGACGCCGTGCTCGTCTGCGCCGGCAAGGGCGCCGCCTCGCTGCTTGCCGCCCAGGGGCTGAAGCTGCCGTGGGGCACGGTCCACACCCACACGCTGACGGCGCCCCTGCGCATGCTGGAGGCGCATCCGGACCTGGGTCCGCGCGCCACCGTCATCGACATGAACCTGGGCGTCAGCCTGACGCGGCTCGGACAGCGCGTGCGCGTCGGCGGCGCGAACGAACTGGGCGGCTCGTCGTCGCAGCCGGACGGCCAGTCGATGGGCACGCTGCATCAGGCCGCGCACGACTGGTTCCCGGGTGCGCTGCTCGCCGGCGGGCAGCAGCGGTGGAAGACCTCGCGGCTGCTGCTGCCCGACGAGCTGCCGCTGATCGGCGAGTCCGGCCTGCCCGGCGTGTGGCTGAACATCGGCCACGGCGAGCACGGCTGGACGATGGCCGGTGCCGCGGCGCAATTGCTCGCCGCCCGGCTCGCGAAGAAGGATCCCGGCATCGACGCGGCGTTGTTGGAGCCGGGACGGCTCAAGTGAAGCGAGACCGGCAGCACCGACACCAGCAGAACTGAGACCAGCAGAACTGAGACCGGGATAGAGTCGGCGGCATGCTGCCGGTGCTACCCGCCTTCCACGATCGATCCCTGCATGATGCGCCGTCGAGCCGGCGCATCGAGTCCGCGGCGCTGTCGCTGCATCCGCCGCACACGCTGATCGAGCGCGCCGGCCTGGCGGTGGCTCGGCTCGCGGCGGCGCTCAAGCCCTTCGGCCAGTGCGCCGTGGTGGTCGCCGGCCCCGGCAACAACGGCGGCGACGGCCTCATCGCGGCAAGGCACCTGGCAGCCCGGGGATGGGCCGTTGAGGTTCTCCTCGTCGGCCCTGAGCCGGAGCCAGGCAGCGATGCCGCGCATGCGCTCGACGCCGCCAGAGGGGCCGGCCTGCGATTGCGCCAGGACATCCCGCTCATGCCTCGTCGGGCCGATGTCGCGATCGACGCCCTCCTCGGCCTTGGCGCCAGCCGTGCGCCCGAGGGTGCGTTCGCGTCGGCGATCCAGGCCATCGCCATGCTCCGTGACGCCGGGACAACCGTGCTGGCCGTCGACGTGCCCAGCGGCATCGATGTCCGCACCGGTCAGGCGCTCGGCGCCGATGCCGTCCGCGCGCATCACACGCTGACGTTCCTCACCTTGAAGCCCGGCCTCTTCACCGGGGAAGGCCGTGCGCTCGCGGGACGCGTCTGGTTCGACGATCTCGGCGTACCCGTTGACGAAAGCGGCGTCGGCCTGCTGTTCGGCGCCAGCCGCATCGCGCGCTGGCAAAGCGCATTCGCGCGCTCGGCGGCCAGCCACAAAGGTCGCAACGGCGACGTCGTCGTGCTGGGCGGCGCGCCGACGATGCGCGGCGCGGCATGGCTCGCCGCGACCTCGGCGCTGTCCGCCGGCGCGGGTCGCGTGTACGCGGCGCTGCCCGACGACGACGGGCAACCGTGGCCGGCCCGACCGGAACTCATGCATTGGCCTGCCGCGCGCTGGAGCGCGTCGCCGCACACCTGGCGGGACATCGTCGCGGTGTGCGGGTGCGGCGGCGGCACGGCGATCGCATCGGCCCTCTCCATGGTGCTGCACGGCGCGACGCGCGTCGTGCTCGACGCCGACGCGTTGAACCTGGTCGCCGCGGACGAGACGCTGCAGCACGCGCTGCAGCGGCGCGCAGCCCACGGCTGGCCGACGATCCTGACGCCGCATCCGCTGGAAGCGGCACGGCTGCTGGGACTGCCCTCCGCCGCGGAGGTGCAGGCCGATCGCCTGGACGCCGCGACGCGGCTGGCGATGCGTTTCTCGGCGACCGTCGTGCTCAAGGGATCGGGCAGCGTCGTGGTGACACCAGAGCGACGCCTGTCGATCAATGGCACTGGCTCGTCGGCGCTCGCGACCGCAGGCACCGGCGACGTGCTGGCCGGCTGGATCGGCGGACTCTGGGCCCAGTCGCCAGGCATCGCGCCGCACGACCTCGCCTGCGCCGCCGTCGCATGGCATGGCGCGGCCGCCGAGGGCCATGCCGGCCCGCTGCTCGCCGCCGACCTGATCGATGCCATGGCGGCGCTGCACAGCCGGTCCGCCTGAGCGCCAGCGGAACGCAGAAACACCAAGGGCCTGGCGGAGACCAGGCCCTGGTTTGTCGACGGCTCAATCGAAGAAGACTGAACCGGCCGGACGAAGGTCAGGCGCCGCGTTTGCGCCGCGTCGTCTTGGCCGCGGGCGCGCCGCTGCCCTTCGCCGCGACGGACTTCGTCGCGCTGCGCGCCGTGCGCTTGGCCGCCTGGACCGGGTGCGTCGCCGCTCCCTTCGTCGCACGCTCGGATTTGCGGCGCTCGGCCTTCAGCACGCGGTCGGCCTGTTCGATGCGCTCGAGCGCATCGACCGCCGTCGGCGGATCCGGCTGAGGCTGAGGCATCGGCACCACCGTCGCCGCCGGAGCCGCGGCGGCCTCGCGGCGTGCACGCTGCTCGGCGCGCTTGTCCTGCTTCCTTCCCGGGCCCTTGCCGTCTCCACCGCGGCGATCGCCGAACTTGTCCCGATGGGCGCCGCGCAGCAGGCGCTGCTCGTCGCCGTCACGCACGAGGCGGAAGTCGATCTTGCGACCGTCCAGGTCGACGCGGCTGACCTGCACCTGCACGCGCGCGCCCGTCGCATAGCGGATGCCGGTGCGTTCGCCGCGAAGCTCCTGGCGGACCTCGTCGAAGCGGAAGTATTCGCCGCCGAGTTCGGTGATGTGGATCAGGCCCTCGACGTACAACGCATCCAGCTGCACGAACAGGCCGAAGCTCGTCACCGCGCTCACCGTGCCCGCGAACTCCTCACCGAGGTGATCGCGCATGAAGCGGCACTTCAACCAGGCCTCGACGTCGCGCGAGGCTTCGTCGGCGCGGCGCTCGTTCGCGCTGCAGTGCGCGCCGACGACTTCCCAGCGTTCAGCCTCGGTCGAGGCGGACGCCGGACTCGGCGCCTTCGACGCCGGCTTGCCCGGCCGCTTGGGCATCGGGTTCGCCGCTTCCATCTTGTGCGCGTCGAGCGTGTACTTCTTCGACGCGAGCAAGGACTTGATCACGCGGTGCACCAGCAGGTCCGGATAACGCCGGATCGGACTGGTGAAGTGCGTATAGGCCTGGTACGCGAGACCGAAGTGACCTGCGTTGGCCGGCGTGTAGATCGCCTGCTGCATCGAGCGCAGGAGCATCGTGTGGATCTGCTGTGCGTCGGGCCGGTCCTTGGTCGCCTGCGCGATCGCCTGGAATTCGCCCGGCGACGGGTCGTCGCTGATGCCCATGCCGATGCCCAGCGCGCGCAGGTAGGCCTGCAGCGTGCCGCGCTTCTCCGGCGTCGGACCTTCGTGGACACGGTACAGCGACGCGTGCTTGCCGCCCGCGATGAAATCCGCCGCGCAGACGTTGGCGGCCAGCATCGCCTCCTCGATCAGGCGGTGCGCCTCATTGCGGGTGCGCGGCACGATCTTCTCGATGCGGCCGTTGTCGTCGCAGACGATCTGGGTCTCGGTGGTCTCGAAGTCGATCGCGCCCCGCTTGCCGCGCTGCGACAGCAGCGCGCGGTAGACCTCGTGCAGATGCAGCAGGTGCGGCACCAGCGTCTTGCGCTTGTGGGCCTCGGGACCATGCGTGTTCCCGAGGATGGCCGCCACCTCGGTGTACGTGAAGCGGGCATGCGAGTTGATGACCGCCGGATAGAACTGGTAGGCGTGCACCTCACCGGCCTCGCTGACCAGCATGTCGCAGACCATGGACAGGCGGTCCTGCTCCGGGTTCAGCGAGCACAGGCCGTTGGACAGCTTCTCCGGCAGCATCGGGATGACGCGTCTGGGGAAGTAGACGGAGGTTGCGCGCTCATAGGCGTCGCGATCGAGCGCCTCGCCGGGCTTCACGTAATGGCTGACGTCGGCGATCGCGACCAGCAGGCGCCAGCCCACGAACGCGGTCTTGCCCCGCCCCTGCTTGTGGGGCTCGCAGTAGACGGCGTCGTCGAAGTCGCGGGCGTCCTCGCCGTCGATGGTCACCAGCGCCACGTCGCGCAGGTCGATGCGATGCTTCATGTCGACCGCGCGGACCTTGTCGGGCAGCTTCGCGGCCTGCGCCAGGGTATCGGCGCTGAAGGCGTGCGGGACCTCGTACTTGCGTACGGCGATCTCGATCTCCATGCCGGGGTCGTCGATCTCGCCCAGCACTTCGGTCACGCGACCGACGGGCTGCGAATACAGCGACGGCGGCTCGGTGAGTTCGACGGCGACGATCTGACCCGCGGTTGCGTTCGCGATCGCGTTCTTCGGGACCAGGATGTCCTGGCCGTAGCGCTTGTCTTCCGGGGCGACGAGCCAGATGCCGGACTCGAGCAGCAGACGGCCGATGATCGGCTTCTTGCGGCGTTCGAGGATCTCGAGCACGCGGCCTTCGGGACGGTTGCGCTTGTCGTGGCGCACGATGCGCACCCGCAGGCGGTCGCCGTGCATGACGGCGTGCATCTCCTGCGAGGACAGATAAACGTCCGGTTGACCATCGTCGGGCATCAGGAAACCGTGCCCGTCGCGGTGACCCTGCACCGTGCCTTCGATCTCCCCCATCAGCTGCGCGTTCTGAGCGCCCTGGGGGCTTGCATTCTTGAAGTTTTTGATAGTAGAATCCTTGTCTTTCCTGAAACGCAGAAGCATTTCTGTGTTTCGAGAAACCGAGCCTCAAGAATACTTCAAGAAGTGGCTTGAGCCAGGTTTCGCGAGAAGCAGGCTTCTGACCTTGCCCAGGTGGCGGAATTGGTAGACGCACTAGTTTCAGGTACTAGCGGGTAACTCCGTGGAGGTTCGAGTCCTCTCCTGGGCACCAGATTCGAAAAGCCGGCCTCGCGCCGGCTTTTCTCATTGGCGCCCCGTCGAGGACTCGACAGCAAGACTCGCGACACCAACAAGAAAAAAGGGCTGACAGTCGTCAGCCCTTCGTACATCAGATCGCGAACTTCTTCGCCAGCGCATCGGGGCGCAGCGAATCGTAGTCCTCGAACGGCTGATGGATCCACGGGCTGGTTTCCAGCATCTCGACGTAGTAGTCCGGGGTGTATTCCGAGACGCTCTTCGTCCAGATCACGGCCGAGCGCAGTTCGCTGATCGACGGCATGCCGCGCAGTCGTTCCACCACCGCCTTCAGCGTCACACCCGAATCCGCCAGATCGTCGACCAGCAGCACACGACCGGCGAGTTCGCCCTTGGGCATGGTGATGTACTTGGCGATGTCCAGACGTCCCTGGATCGTGCCGGCTTCCGCGCGGTACGAGCTCGTCGACATGATGCCCAGCGGCTTGTCGAACACGCGCGACAGCACGTCGCCGGGACGCATCCCGCCGCGAGCCAGACACAGGATCTGGTCGAACTCCCAGCCGGAGGCATGCACCTTCAGCGCCAGGCGTTCGATCAACAGGTGGTATTCATCCCACGACACGTACAGATGTTTGCCGTCGTCGGTCAACATGGGGGAGGCTCCTCAGCGATGGATGGGGTCAGGTCTGGATAAGACGGAAAACGACAGGGTGCGAGCGGTCGCTCAACCCTGGAACGGGTGCTGCAGCAGGATGGTGTGGTCGCGATCGGGGCCGGTGGACACCATGGCGATCGGCGCGCCGACCACTTCCTCGACGCGCTTCAGATAGGACCGCGCGTTGGCCGGCAGTTGATCCCAGTCGGTGATGCCGAAGGTCGATTCGGTCCAGCCGGGGAAGACTTCGTACACCGGCTTGCAGGCGACGATCTCGTCCGCATCCAGCGGCAGGATGTCGATCTGCTGGCCGTCGAGCTCGTAGCCCACGCAGATGTTGATCTCGGCCAGGCCGTCCAGCACGTCCAGCTTGGTCAGGCACAGACCGGAGATGCCGTTGATGATGATCGAACGCTTCAGCGCCGCGGCGTCGATCCAGCCGCAGCGACGGGCGCGACCGGTCACGGTGCCGCGCTCCCAGTCCAGCTCCGTCGGGAACGGCCCCGAGCCGACGCGCGTCGCGTACGCCTTCGTGATGCCCAGCATGTAATGCAGCATCTGCGGACCCACGCCCGCGCCCGCCGCAGCGTTGCCGGCCACGCAGTTGCTCGAGGTCACATACGGATAGGTGCCATGGTCGATGTCCAGCAACGTGCCCTGCGCGCCCTCGAACAGGATGTTCTGACCCGCTTGATGCGCCTTGTGCAGCATGTAGCCGACGTCGGCCATCATCGGCTTGATCTGGTCGGCCAGCGACATCGCATGGTCGAAGATCGGCTGGAACTCCAGCGCCTTCGAGTTCAGGTAACCGGTCAGCGAGGCGTTGTGCAGATCGATCAGTTCCTTGAGCTTCTTCGCGAAGCGGTCCGGATGCTTCAGGTCCTGCACGCGCAGCGCGCGGCGGGCGACCTTGTCTTCATAGGCCGGGCCGATGCCCTTGCCGGTCGTGCCGATCTTGCCGCTGCCGCTGCTTTCGCGCAGCGCCTCGCGGGCGCGGTCGACCTCGACGTGGAAGGGCATGATCAGCGGGCAGGACTCGCTGATGTACAGGCGCGAACGCACCTCGATGCCGGCCTTCTCCAGGCGCTCGATCTCCGACAGCAGATGGGTCGGGTCCAGCACCACGCCGTTGCCGATGTAGCAGGCGACGCCGTCGCGCATGATCCCCGACGGGATCAGTTGCAGCGCCGTCTTCACGCCCTTGATGACCAGCGTGTGGCCGGCGTTGTGGCCGCCCTGGAAACGCACCACGCCTTGCGCGTGGGGCGTCAGCCAGTCGACGACCTTGCCCTTGCCTTCGTCACCCCACTGGGTGCCGACGACCACCACGTTGCGCCCGCGCGCGATCTCACTGCTTTGCATGTCGTTCATCCGATGATTGGGAGGTTGAGGGTGGAGGGGCGAATCGCGTCGCTCACAGCGATCGCAGCACCCATTGACCGCCGGACTGCACCAGTTCGCGGTCGCATTCGAATTCGTCGTTCTCGTGCTCGTGGCCCGGCAGGACGCAGACCACGGTTTCGCCCTGCTCGCGCAGACGGCGGACCGCCACCCGCAGGTCGGGATCCTCGCCCCACGGGGCGCGCACCGCGGCCCGCAGCGAGGTGGCGGGGATCAGGCCCACCAGCGTCTTGAGGTCCAGGCTGAAGCCCACGGCGGGACGACGCCGGCCGAAGACCGCGCCGACCTCGTCGTAGCGGCCGCCGCGCACCACCGCGTCGCTGCCGCCCTCCGCGTACAGTGCGAAGCGCACGCCGCTGTAGTAGCCGAAGCCCGGCAGGTCCGCGAGATCCACGCCAATGCGCAGGTCGGGATACGCGGCGCCCAGGTGGCGGATCAGCCACTCCAGGTCATCCAGCGCCGCCGTGACCAGCGCGTTGACCGGCAGCGCCCTGCGCGCGTCGGCCAGCGACTCGACGCCGCCGTACAGGCGCAGCAGGGTCTGCAGCGCGGCGACGACGTCGTCCGGCAATTCGTTCGAGAACGCGGCCACGCCGGCCGCATCCTTGGCGGCCATCGCGGCCACCAGGGCGTTCAGTCGGTCCTCGCCCAGCGCATGGTCGCCGAGCACGCCGCGCACCAGGCGCGCGTCGCCCAGGTCCAGCACCAGCCGCGTCACGCCGGCACGCTGCATGGCGTCGATGGCGAGTTCCTGCGCCTCCAGATCGGCCTCAAGACCGGCATGACCGTAGATCTCGACGCCGAACTGCAGCGGCTCGCGGGTCGCGGTCAGCCCTTCGGCGCGCGTGTGCAGGACCGGGCCGCAGTAGCACAGGCGAGTTACACCGGCACGGTTCAGCAGGTGGGCGTCGATGCGCGCGACCTGCGGCGTCGTGTCCGCTCGCAGGCCGAGGCTGCGACCGGAGAGCTGGTCGACGAGCTTGAAGGTCTTGAGGTCCAGCGCCTGGCCGGTGCCGGAAAGCAGCGAGTCGAGATGCTCCAGCAGAGGGGGCATCACCAACTCGCAACCATAGGTCCGCGCCATGTCCAGGAGCTCGCGTCGAAGTTCTTCGATGCGGCGGGCCTGGGAGGGGAGGACGTCAGCAATGTGCTCGGGCAGCAGCCAAGCAGAGGCCATGGACGTTCAGGGAGGGGTTAAAAACGGCATTGTACCGGGGTCGCGGCGCCGCTCGACCGCCGAGACCCTCAGGAAGGGGTCCGGCACGGGTTCGCCAACGATTCAGCGAGGCTTCGTGACAGGCTGCTCAGAGCAGCATCAGCAGCACGCCGCCGCAGACCAGGCTCGCGAGACCGAGGAATCGCAACTGACCGTCGCTCATCGCCAACAGCTTGGCGAACAACTGGCGCCAGGCGGCGGGGTTCAGGAAGGGCATCAGCCCCTCCATGATCAGCAGCAGCGCCAGCGCTGCCAGCCACTTGTCGCCACCCATGATGAGGCCGCCCTCCCCCGGCTGCCGCCGGTCAGCCTGATGAAGAAGGCCGGCGACGCGTCGCTCGCATCATCCGGCCCTTCCCGGCTCACTTCTTCGGAGCCGGACCCACGGGGGCACCAGGGCCGCCGTTGCGCATCGCGTTGAAGAAGGGACTCGACGGATCGAGCACCATCACGTCGCCCTTGTTCTTGAACGAGCGCTGGTACGCGTCCAGCGAGCGATAGAACTGGGCGAACTGCGGGTCGCGTCCGAAGGCCTCCGAGTACAGGACCGACGCCTTGGCATCGCCTTCACCCATGATCTTCTGCGCGTCGCGGTATGCCTCGGCGGTGATGACCTCGCGCTGCTTGTCGGCATCGGCCTTGATCTTCTCGCCCTCGGCCGCGCCGGTGGAGCGCAGTTCGTTGGCGACGCGGGCGCGTTCCGACTTCATCCGGTTGTAGACGGCTTCGGTGATGTTGGCCGCGAAGTCCACGCGCTTGACGCGCACGTCGACGATCTCGATGCCGAACTGCTTGGCTTCTTCCTCGAGGCGCTTGCGGACGTCCTGCATGACCTTCTCGCGCTCGGTGGCCAGCACCGCGCGCACCGTGCGCTTGGTCACTTCCTCGTTCAGCGCGTTCTGCACGATCGGGCTGAGGCGCGTCTCCAGGCTGCGCAGCTGCGTACCGCTGTTGCGGATGTACTGGCGCGAATCGACGATGCGCCACTTCACCAGCCAGTCGATGACCAGGCTCTTCTTTTCAGCGGTGAAGATGGGGCGCGGATCAGCCGCGTCCAGCGTCTGCACTCTGCGATCCAGGAAGACCACGTTCTGCAGCGGCGGGGGCAGCTTGAACTTCAGGCCGGGCTCGGTGATCACTTCCTTGATCTCGCCCAGCGAATAGACGACCGCGAACTGGCGCTGGTCGACGACGAACAGCGTCGAGCTGGCGATCATGAAGAGGATCAGCAGACCGACGACGACGGAGACGATGCGATTCATTGTTGTGGGCTCCCCTCGATCAACGGCCGTCGCGATCGCGACTGCGCATGGCATCGCGCGAACGCGGATCGGCACTCAGCGACGACGGTCCGGTCGGCGTCGTCTCGGTGGGCAGCACCGGCGTCGGCGCCGTGGTCGTGACCGTGCCCGAGGTCTGCTGCATCAGCTTGTCCAGCGGCAGGTACAGCAGGTTGGAGCCGCTCTTGGCCTCCACCATCACCTTGGTGACCCGCGAATAGACCTGCTGCATCGTGTCGATGTAGAGGCGGTCGCGCGTGACGGCCGGCGCCTTCTGGTACTCGGCCAGCACCGACTTGAAACGCTGCGCATCACCGTCGGCGAACGAGACGACCCGGGCGCGGTAGGCCTCGGCGTCCTCGCGCAGACGGGCCGCCTGGCCCTGGGCGCGCGGGATCACGTCGTTGGCGTAGGCCTCGCCTTCGTTCTTCAGGCGCTCGCGGTCGGCGGTCGCGCGGAACGCGTCGTCGAAGGCGGCCTGCACCTGCTCGGGCGGCTGCACGCTGCTGAGGTTGACATTGACGACCTCGATGCCGGTCTTGAGCCGGTCGAGCTGCGTCTGGATCGATTTCACGAGGTCGTTGGCGATCGCGTCGCGCTGCTCGTAGAGCACCGCGTCGGTATTGCTGCGGCCGACGATCTCGCGCACCGCCGATTCGGACGCCTGGCTGACGGCCTCGTCGGTGTTGAAGTTCTCGAACAGGTAGTCGCGCGCATCCTTCAGCCGGTACTGCACGGTGAAGCGGACGTCGATGATGTTCTCGTCCTGCGTCAGCATCGACGAGTCGCGCAGACCCGTCGCCTGGCCGACCGAGTTGCGGCCGATCTCGACCGTCTGCAGCTGCGTGAACGAGACGACCTCGTGCGCCTGGAACGGATATGGCAGGCGGTACTGGATGCCGGCGTCCACCGTGCGGCTGTACTTGCCGAACGAGGTGATCACGCCGCGCTGGCCTTCCTGCACGATGAACACGCCGCTCGCCAGCCAGCCCAGCAGCACCACGCCGATCACCAGCGCCACGCCGATGCCGGCACCGCGCATGTCGGGCGGCGTATTGCCGCCGCCGTTGCCCGACGGGCCGTTGCCGTCATTGCCGCCACGGCCGCCGCCGAACAGGCGCGACAGCTTGCGATTGAAATCGCGCCACAGCTCGTCCAGGTCGGGCGGGCCTTCATTGCGGCCATTGCTCATCCAGAGGCCCAGCCGGCGGCGCAGGCTGCCGGTTCCACCCCGCGGGTCACGTCCGCCACCGGCGACGGACATGCGATCGTCTTGATTCATACGCATCCTGATGAGGAAGTCTTGTTGCAAGTATCGGGCATTGGCGTACGGCCTCAGCCTGCGCGTCCCTGCGGATGATCCTGCGGATCCGACCGATCTTGGGGCGGGTCTTGAGGGTTCAAGTCGCCGTCGTCGACATCGGTCGTGCCGTCCTCGCTCGCGAGGTCCGCGTCCTGGTCGGCATCCCGGTCGCCATCCTGGTCCGTCTCCTGCCCCGCGTATTCGGGCACCGGCGCGGCCTGCATCAGCGACGCGATCATCGCGCGCAGCTCATCCAGCCCCTCGCCCTGGACCGCGCTGACGAAGATCCGCGGCAGACGCTGCCCGCCGTGTTCGCCGCCGACGCGCGTCAGCCAGTCCTGCAGCTGGCGCGGCCGCTGGTTGTCCTCGAGCAGGTCGAGCTTGTTGTAGACGAGGATCTGCGGAATGTGGTGCGCGCCGATCTCGGCGAGCACCCGCTCCACCTCCTCCATCTGCTCGGCCAGCACCGGACTGGCCGCGTCGACCACGTGCAGCAGCAGGTCGGCGTCGGCCGCCTCCTGCAGCGTCGCCTTGAACGCCTCCACCAGCTTGTGCGGCAGGTCGCGGATGAAGCCGACGGTATCGGACAACGAGACGCTGGTGCCTGCCTCTTCGAGGTAGAGCGACCGGGTCGTCGTGTCGAGCGTGGCGAAGAGCTGGTTGGCCGCGTAGGCCTTCGCCTTGGTCAACGCATTGAACAGCGTGCTCTTGCCGGCGTTGGTGTAGCCGACCAGCGAGACACGGAACACGCCGTTTCGCGCGCGGGCGCGGCGCTGCGTGGCGCGCTGCTTCTGGACCTTCTTGAGGCGTTCCTTGATCGACTTGATGCGGTCGTCGATCATGCGGCGGTCGAGCTCGATCTGGCGCTCGCCGGGGCCGCCGCGCATGCCGATGCCGCCGCTCTGACGCTCCAGATGGCTCCAGCGGCGCACCAGGCGCGTGGACAGGTACTGCAGCCGCGCGAGCTCCACCTGCAGCTTGCCCTCGAAGCTCTGCGCCCGGGCGGCGAAGATCTCCAGGATCAGCGCGGTGCGATCGGCCACGGGGACGCCGAGGTGGCGTTCCAGGTTGCGTTGCTGGGCGGGGGAGATGGCCTGGTCGAACAGCACGGTGTGGGCGCCGAGCGCCTGCACCATCAGCTTGATCTCGTCAGCCTTGCCAGAGCCGATGAACAGCGCCGCATCGGGCGCCTTGCGCTTGGCGACGACCCGAGCCACCGGGGTATCACCGGCCGACTCGGCCAGCAGCGCGAGTTCGTCGAGGGTGGGGTCGAAGGCCTCGCCGCGGCCCAGATCGACCCCCACCAGAATGGCGCGCGCCGCCTCGGGGGGCGGCGTCGAATGGGTGGGGTCTTGTGTGGTCAATCAGCTTCAGCTGGCGTCGTTGCTCTCGCCGGTGTGGAAGTTCACCGCACGGCCCGGAACCACCGTCGAGATGGCGTGCTTGTAGACCATCTGCGTCACCGTATTGCGCAGCAGCACCACGTACTGGTCAAAGGACTCGATATGGCCTTGCAACTTGATGCCGTTCACGAGGTAGATGCTCACGGGAACATGCTCCTTGCGCAGCAGGTTCAGGAAAGGGTCTTGCAAGAGTTGTCCTTTGTTGCTCACGATATTCTCCGTGTTGGAAGTGAGGTGTTGGAATGCCACACCTTATCACAGCACCGGGTTTCCCCGGACCGTGCTGTTTTCAGGTGTCGGCGAACGGATTCTTCGAGGAGCGCAGTTCGATCTTCATCGGCGTGCCCACCAGCTTGTAGTGGTCGCGGATGCGGCCTTCCAGATAACGCTTGTAGACGTCGCTGACGCCTTCCAGCGCATTGCCGTGGATGACGACGATCGGCGGGTTCATCCCGCCCTGATGGGCGTAGCGCAGCTTCGGACGCGAGATGCCCGAACGCTGCGGCTGCTGATGCTGCACCGCTTCCTGGATCAGGCGCGTCAGCACCGGCGTGGTCATCTTGCGGTAGGCCGACGAATAGGCGTCCGCCAGCGCCTTCCACAGCGGGCCCAGACCCTGGCGCTTCAGCGCGGAGATCTTCAGGATGGGCGCGAAGCGCAGGAACCCCAGGCGCGTCTCGATCTGGCGCTCGATGGTCTCGCGCTGGTAGCTGTCGATCGCGTCCCACTTGTTGATCGCGATGACGACCGCCCGCCCGCTGTCCAGCGCGTAGCCGGCGATGTGCGCGTCCTGGTCGGTGACGCCCTGCGTCGCGTCGATCAGCAGCAGCACGACGTTGGCATCGGAGATCGCCTGCAGCGTCTTGACGACGGAGAACTTCTCGATCGCCTCGAAGACCTTGCCCTTGCGGCGCAGGCCGGCGGTATCGATCAGCTTGAACTTCTGGCCGTTGTGCTCGAAGTCGACGCTGATGGCGTCGCGCGTCGTGCCCGGCATGTCGAAGGCGACCAGACGTTCCTCGCCCAGCCAGGTGTTGATCAGCGTGCTCTTGCCGACGTTCGGGCGGCCGGCGACGGCCAGGCGGATCGCGCGCTCGTCATCGGGGCCCGCCCCTTCCGCGAGCGGCTCGTCCTCGACCGGCGCCTTGAAGCTGTCCAGCACCGCCTCGAGCAGCGAGCGGATGCCCTGCCCGTGCGCGGCGGAGACCGGATTCGGCTCGCCCATGCCGAGCTCATGGAACTCGGCCAGCAGCGGGCTGTCGCTCATGCCTTCGGCCTTGTTGACGGCGACGAAGACCCGCTTGTTGCACTGGCGCAGGTAGCGCGCGATGTCCATGTCCTGGCCGGCCAGGCCGGTGCGGATGTCCAGCACCAGGATGACGGCGTCCGCCTCGGCCACGGCCTGGCGGGTCTGCTTGGCCATTTCCTTGACGATGCCGGTGGTGCTGTCGGGCTCGAAGCCGCCGGTGTCGACGACGATGAACTCGCGATCGCCCAGGCGACCGTCGCCGTAATGGCGGTCGCGCGTGAGGCCGGCGAAGTCCGCGACGATGGCGTCGCGGCTCTTCGTCATCCGGTTGAACAGCGTGGACTTGCCCACGTTGGGGCGGCCCACCAGGGCGATCACAGGTTTCATATCAGTCTTGACGCAGCGCGAACAGGCGCCCGCTGCGGGTGGCGACCAGCACCGTGCCGCCGAGCTGCACCGGCGCCGCGGCGACGCCGGAGCTGTCGGTCTGCAGGCGGGCCACGGTCAGGCCCTTGTCCTTGGAGAGGAAATGCACATAGCCCTCGCTGTCGCCGACGATGACCGACTTGTCGGTCACCAGCGGCGCGCTGAGCTTGCGGTTCTGGAACTGGTCGGCGGTCCACACCACGTCGCCGCTGCGGGTGCCCCAGGCGGTCAGGCGGTCGGACGCGTCGCCGCCGACGACGATGGTCGCATCGGCGCCCACGCCGCGCAGGCCGGCGTTGTTGCGCGTCCAGATCGTGTTGCCGCGTTCGCCATTGACGCAGGCGACGGCCGACTGGAACGCCCGGGCGCAGAAGACGTCGTTGTCGCGCGCCAGCGGGCCGACCAGGTCGGCCAGGCGCTCGACCTCGTTGGTGCCGCGCGGGCTGGCGACGGTCGCTTCCCACATCAGCAGGCCGCGGGTCGGGTCGATGCCCGCCAGACGCGAGCCCTGCCCGACCAGCAGCGTGTTCTGGTAGGCGCCGATCACGCCCGACTGCTGCAGCGTCAGGGGCTCGCCCGGGCGGCGCAATTCCCACAGGCGGCGGCCGTCGGCCGCGTCGAAGGCCAGCACCGCGCGGTCCAGCGTCAGCACGAACACGCGCTCGCCGGCGACGAACGGCGACGTGACGACCGGTGTCGTCATCGTCTTGCGCCACAGGATCTTGTCGCCCTCGGTGACGACCAGCTCGTTGTCGCGGGTCACCGCGGCGGCGAAGCGGCCGTCGCTGCCGACGCCGGCGCTCAGGCCCTTGCCGATGTCTGCTCGCCACAGCGTGGTGCCGTCGGCGACGGAGATCGCGCTGATGACGCCGTCGGAGCCGCCGACGATGAAGCGGTCGCTGACCGCCGTGATCGCCAGCGGGAACTTCACGCTGTCCACGCGCGCCTCCCAGGCCACGCGGGCCTGCAGCGACGGCGTCAGTTCCTCCAGCGGCGCCGGCTTGGGCGCCGTGGAGCTGCTGAACAGCGAACAGGCGCCCAGCACCGCCGCGACGCCGCCGATCAGCAGCGCACGGGCCAGACGTTCCAGCATCAGCCCGGCCTTCACTGGGCGGCTCCCGCGGCCGGTTCGTCCCCGCCGACCGCAACGCCCAGGCTGGCCAGCTTCACTTCGAGCAGGCGGCGATAGTCGAGTTGCTTGTCCAGGCCGTCGTAGGCCTTCTTGAACTCGGCCTTGGCGACGTCGGGCTTGTTCTGCAGCAGCGCCAGGTCACCGCGGCGATCCGCGACCAGCGCGGCGAAGTCAGCGCTCTTGACGGCGTCCAGCGTCTTGCCGGCCTCGTCGAACTGCTTGGCGTCCATCTGCAGCGCGGCCAGGCGCAGGCGCGACAGATCGCGATTGGCGTCGCCCTTGGCGCTCGAAGCGGCCCAGGCCAAGGTGGCGCGGGCCTCGTCGGCCTTTTCCTTGTCCAGCTGCAGCTTGGCGGTGACCAGCGCGGCCTGCGCGGCGTAGCCGGTGCCGGCGAAGTCCTGCTTCAGAGTGCCAAAGACGGCCACGGTCTTGCCCAGGTCGCCGGCCTGCGCCGCACGCTGCAGTTCGCCGAACATCGCGCCGGCCTTGGCCGCCTCGGTGCGCTGCCAGTAGTTCCAGCCGGTCCAGCCCGCGTAGGCGACCAGCGCCAGGGTCAGCAGCCAGGTGATCGGATTGCCCCAGCGCTTCCAGAACGCCTTGAGCTGCTCCAGCTGTTCCTGTTCTTCGAGATCGAGATGAGCCGCCATGTTCGAGTGAGGGTCCGGTTTGAAATTCGAGGTCGCGATTATGCGGTGCGCAGGTCGACCGCCCATGCGGCTACCGTGTTAAGCGGACGTGTCACTTGTTCGCCCTCGCCGCGCAGCGGCTTGACGGCGACTTCGCCGCGGGCGAGTTCGTCCGTACCGAACACCAGGGCGAATCGGGCGCCCGAGGCGTCGGCCTTCTTGAACTGCGACTTGAACGAGCCACCGCCGGCGTGCATCTGCACCGCGACGCCTCCGGCGCGCAGCGCTTCCAGCACGGGGATCGCCTGCGGCAGCGCAGTCGCATCCGGCAGGATCGCATAGACGTCCGGCGACGACGACGACACCGGCAGGCCCAGTTCGTCGATCAGCAGCAGCAGTCGCTCGATGCCGAGGCCGAAGCCCACGGCCGGCGTCGACTTGCCGCCGAGTTGCTCGAACAGCCCGTCGTAGCGGCCGCCGCCGCAGACCGTGCCCTGGGAGCCGAGCTGGTCGGTCACCCATTCGAAAACAGTCAGGTTGTAGTAGTCCATGCCGCGCACCAGACGCGTGTTGATGCGGTACTCCAGGCCGGCGGCGTCGAGGATCGCGCGAACGGCGTTGAAGTGCGCCAGCGTCTCCTCGCCGAGAAAGTCCATCAGCTTGGGCGCGGCCTCGACCACCGGCTGCATCGCCGGGTTCTTGGTGTCGAGGATGCGCAGCGGATTGGTGTGCAGGCGGCGCCTGCCGTCCTCGTCCAGCTTGTCGGCGTGCGCCTCGAAGTGGGCGATCAGCGCGGCGCGGTGCGCGGCGCGCGCCGCCGGCTGGCCCAGCGAGTTCAGTTCCAGCCGCACGTGCTCGCCGACGACCAGGCCCAGCTCCTGCCAGAGGCGGCGGACCATCAGGATGATCTCGGCGTCCACGTCCGGGCCGGCGAAGCCCAGCGCCTCGACGTCCAGCTGGTTGAACTGGCGGTAGCGGCCCTTCTGGGGACGCTCGTGACGGAACATCGGTCCCATCGTCCACAGGCGCAGCGGGCCGTTGTACAGCGCGTTGTGCTCGACCATCGCGCGGACGATGCCGGCGGTGGCTTCCGGACGCAGCGTCAGCTGGTCGCCGTTCAGGCTGTCGGTGAAGGAGTACATCTCCTTCTCGACGATGTCGGTCACCTCGCCCAGGCCGCGCACGAACAGCGCGGTCGGCTCGACGATCGGGGTCAGCATGTACTGGTAGCCGTAGCGCTGCAGCACGTCGCGCAGCGTGGTCTCGAACCAGCTCCACAGCTGGCTGCTCGGCAGCTTGTCCTTGCGGTCGACGCTGGCCGGGAGGATGTCGTTCATCCCCTTCACGGCCTGGATGTTCTTGCTCATGCGGTGGTGGTGCTCGTAGTGCTTGCGGCGCTCGCCGCGCCCGCGCCGAAGCGCTTTTCGATGTAGGTCTCGACCAGGGCGTGGAACTCGCCGGCGATGTTGTCGCCGCGCAGGGTCAGCGCCTTCTCGCCGTCGATGAAGACGGGCGCCGCCGGCGCCTCGCCGTTGCCCGGCAGGCTGATGCCGATATCGGCATGCTTGCTCTCGCCGGGGCCGTTGACGATGCAGCCCATCACCGCGACCTTCATGGTCTCGACGCCGGGGTACTTTTCGCGCCAGACCGGCATCTGGGCGCGCAGGAAATCGTCGATCTGCTTGGCCAGTTCCTGGAAGGTCGTGCTGGTCGTGCGACCGCAGCCGGGGCAGGCGGTGACGCTCGGGTTGAACGCGCGCAGACCCAGCGACTGCAGGATCTCCAGCGCGACCACCACTTCCTGCGTGCGCGATTCGCCGGGCTGAGGCGTCAGCGAGACGCGGATCGTGTCGCCGATGCCTTCCTGCAGCAGCACCGCCAGCGCGGCGGCCGAGGCCACCGTGCCCTTCGTGCCCATGCCGGCTTCCGTCAGACCCAGGTGCAGCGCGTAATCGCAGCGCCGGCTCAGCGCGCGGTAGACCGAGATCAGGTCCTGCACGCCGCTGACCTTGCAGCTGATGATGATGTTGTCGGGGTTCATGCCCAGTTCGCGGGCATAGGACGCCGACGACAGCGCCGACTGGATCAGCGCCTGGTACATGACCTGCTTGCCGTCCCAGGGCGAGGCGCGCTTCGCGTTGTCGTCCATCATCTGGGCGAGCAGTTCCTGGTCCAGGCTGCCCCAGTTGACGCCGATGCGTACGACCTTGTCGTACTGCATCGCGGCCTCGATCATCTGCGCGAACTGCCGGTCCTTCTTGTCGCCCTTGCCGACGTTGCCCGGATTGATCCGGTACTTGGACAGCGCCTGCGCCATGGCCGGGTGCTCGGTCAGCAGCCGGTGGCCGTTGTAGTGGAAGTCGCCGACCAGCGGCACGTCGACGCCCATGCGGTCGAGCTGTTCGCGGATGTGCGGGACGGCGTCGGCGGCCTCGGCGTTGTTGACGGTGATGCGGACCAGCTCCGAGCCGGCCTGCGCCAGCTCCTTGATCTGGATCGCCGTCTCGATGACGTCGACGGTGTCGGTGTTGGTCATCGACTGCACGCGCACGGGCGCGTCGCCGCCGATCGTGACGATGCGGCTGCCCCAGCGCACCTGGGCCTGACGCGACCGTCGTGCCGACGGCGCGGCGGCGACGATCAGGTCGGACAGGTCGCCGGCGGCATCGGCTGCGGCGAGATCGGGAGTGGCTTGCTTGTGCATCATGCGGCGCTCTTGCGAGGGAAATACGGCTGGTGCGGCGCCCGGAGGGTCGGGTTCGATCCGGTCAGTTCAGTTCAATTCAGTTCGACGCGGGCGACGTTGTCGCGCGACCGCGCGGCGAGGTCCACCGGCTGGCCGCGGAACACCAGTTCCGTGCCGGACACGTTGCCCACGCGCAGCTTCAACGGGGCGACGCCGTTCACGTCGACCAGGTCGCCGGGTCTGAGCAGTCGCGACAGCAACACTTGGCCCTTGGCGTCGACGACCTCGACCCAGGCCTCGGCGCTGGCGCGGACTTTCAAGGGCGAGGTGCCGGGTGCGGGGGCGCCGGCCTGGACCGGTTGACCGCCTTGAGCGCCTTGAGCGCTTTGGCCGGCGGGCGCCGCGCCAGGCGGCATCGGAGCAGTCGTCGACGGCGTGACGGTGGACGTCGCCGCGGTCGGGGCGTTGACCGAGGGCGTGGGCGAAACCGTCGTCTGTGGCGTGGGCGCCGCCTGGGTCGTGGGCGACGTCGACGACGTCGGCGGCGTTGCGCCCACATTGGTCTGCGACGCCGGGTCGGAGGTGCTCACCACCGGCGCCTCGATGTTCGTCGGCGGAGCCTCCGTCGTGGCGGGTGGGGTGCCGGCGACGTTGCCCGGGCCGGGCGCCGTGACGGTGGAAGAGTTGGCGCGCTGGAAGCGTTGCGTGACATGGTCGATCCAGCTCGACGGGATGGCGTAGACCGCCACCGCAGCGATCAGCAGCACGCCGACGCCCAGCACTGCCGGACGCTTGAGCAAGGCCGTCGACAACGCGGGATCCTGGCTCACCGAGCGCGCGCGGAAGGGCTGGTTCAGGCCTGGCGTCACCCGGTCGAGCGAGGCTTCCGCACCGCTGGTCGGCAGCAGGACCAACACCTGCGCGGCATCCAGCTTCATGACGCGACACAACGAGCGCGCCAGCGCGCGGGCGAAGGTCGCGTCGGGCAGATCCTGGTAGCGATCGGCCTCGAGGGCCTCCAGCTTGGACTGCGGCACCTTCAAGGTCGCGGCCAGCGCGGCGATGTGCAGGCCGCGGGCCTCGCGCGCACGTCGCAGCACGGCGCCGGCCGAGCTGGGCGCGGACATGGAAGCAGCGAAATCGGCTGCGAGCGACGCCTCGTCGGTGGCCGTCGGAGTCATGCGATGTCCCTCATTCATCGAATCGACCGTTGTTCAATGCCTGCGTCTCGGCCGCCTGCGGGTACTTGCGCCGCATTTGCTGGCCGAGGTCGTCCATGTTGGACGTGTTGCCCAGGCGGCGCTCGATGCGCAGCTCCAGCCAGAGGCTGGCGGCATTCGCCTGTTCCACGTTGCTGTTGACGCGACGCGCATAGAAGCGCGCCCGCTCGTATTCCCCCTGGCGGTACAGCACTTCGCCCAGGTTCATGGCGATGGTCGGATTGCCGGGTTCGGCCTCGAAGGCCTTGGTCAGATGGGCCTGCGCCGGCACCAGACGGCCTTCGCGCGCCTCGCAGGCGCCCCAGGCCAGCAGCGTGCGCGACGGCGTGCGATAGGTCGGCAGGGCCAGGGCCGCGTCGAACTGCTGGTAGGCCTCGGCATAGCGCTGGCGCTGGCACAGGAACCAGCCGTAATTGTGCAGCGTGTCCCCGTTGTTGCGATCGCGCGCCAGTTGCTGCTTGAAGCCGTCCTCGGCCAGCCCGAATTCGCCCATCGCGGCGTAGATCAGATTGCGCAGATGCATCGCCTCGGGCATGTCGGGCTTGGCGGCCATCGCCAGCTTGACCTCGTCCAGCGCGGTCTCGTACTGGCCGCGCGCGAAGTAGCCGCTGGCGAGCTCGATCCGCACCTGCGCCCGACGGTCGTTGTCGGTCTTGTCGCTTTCGGTGCGCGGCTGCTGTTGCTGCCGGCCGCCCGCACATCCGGCCAGGGATCCGGCCAGGGCCGCGGCGACCAGCAGCGCGACGGACAGGGTTCGGGCGGAACGACGCGGAAAGACGGAGCCGGGCAACGGAGCGGTCATGGACGTGAGCCTGTGGGAGTGAGGGGAGCCGATGCCGCGTCACGCTGTACCACCACGGGCGCGCGCACCATGCGCAGATGGACCCGCGTCCGGTCCTGCACCTCGCCGGCCAGTTGGCCGCAGGCGGCGTCGATGTCGTCGCCACGCGTCTTGCGCACGGTCGTCACGATGCCGGCCTGGATGAGCAGGTCGGCGAAGGCCTTCACGCGCTCGTTCGTGCTGCGCTTGAGGCCCGACGCGGGGAAGGGATTGAAAGGGATCAGGTTGATCTTGCAGGGCACCTTGCCCTTGAGCAGCGCGATCAGCTCGCGGGCCTGCTCCGGCGAGTCGTTCACCTCCTGCAGCATGCAGTACTCGAAGGTGATGAAGTCGCGGGGCGCCCTGTCCAGATAGGCGTTGCAGCTCGCCAGCAGTTCCGCGATCGGGTACTTGCGGTTGAGCGGCACCAGCTGGTCACGCAGCGGGTCGGTGGGCGCGTGCAGCGACACGGCCAGCGCCACCGGCACATCCTCGCGCAGGCGGTCGATCATCGGGACCACGCCCGAAGTCGACACCGTCACGCGGCGTCGCGACAGGCCGTAGCCATGGTCGTCCAGCATCATGCGCAGGGCCGGGACCAGCGCGCCGTAGTTCTGCAGCGGCTCGCCCATGCCCATCATCACGACGTTGGAGATGATGCGTTCGTCCTTGCCCAGGCGCTGGCGCAGCGAATGCTCGGCGTACCAGAGCTGGGCGACGATCTCCCAGGTCTCGAGGTTGCGGCTGAAGCCTTGATGGCCGGTCGAGCAGAAGCGGCAGCCCACGGCGCAGCCGGCCTGGCTGGAGATGCACAGCGTGGCCCGGTCGTCCTCGGGGATGTAGACCGCCTCGACGGCGTTGCCCTGGCCGACGTCGAACAACCACTTGATGGTGCCGTCGGCCGAGACATGTTCGGAGATCACCGGCAGTGCGGTGATGTGGGCGCGCCCGGCCAGCTTGTCGCGCAGCGACTTGGCCAGGTCGGACATCTGGGTGAAGTCCGACGCGCCCTTCTGATGGATCCAGCGGAACAGCTGGGTCGCGCGGAAGCGCTTCTCCCCCAGCTGCTCGCAGTACGCGGCCAGGCCTTGCAGATCGAATCCGAGCAGGTTGACCGTGTCCATCATGCGTTCCTCGTTTCCACTCAGGGCCTCATGGCCCGGAGGTCAGAGGCCTTGCCCGTTTCAGCGGGCGTTGATTTCCAGGCCGGAGAAGAAGAAGGCCACTTCCACGGCGGCCGTCTCGGCGGCGTCCGAGCCGTGCACGGCGTTCGCGTCGATGCTGTCGGCGAAGTCGGCGCGGATGGTGCCCTTCTCGGCCTTCTTCGGATCGGTCGCGCCCATCAGGTCACGGTTCTTCAGGATGGCGCCTTCGCCTTCCAGCACCTGGATCTGCACCGGGCCGGAGATCATGAAGGTCACCAGGTCGTTGAAGAACGGGCGGGCCTTGTGCACGGCGTAGAACGCTTCGGCTTCGGCGCGCGACAGCTGCTTCTGCTTGGAGGCGATGATCTTCAGGCCGGCGCCTTCGAAGCGGGTGTAGATCTGGCCGATGACGTTCTTGGCCACGGCATCGGGCTTGATGATGGAGAGGGTGCGTTCGATGGCCATGTCTTTTTCCTTGAAAATCTTGGGCTTGGCAAAGCCCGGGATTGTAATGCGTGAAGTCAAGCCCCCAAGTGACATCGCGTTATCAGCGGCCTGTCACCGAAAGGCAAAAAGCCGGGATGGAACCCGGCCGGTCCGCCCCGCTCCGCCGGGCTGGCGGGAACGGAGCACTGACACATGATCAGCGGCGACCGCGGCCACCGCCACCGCCGCCACCATGCCCGCCACCGCCGCCGCCGCGACGTCCGCCGCCCCGGTTGTTGCTGCGGTTGATGAAGGCATCGGCGCCTATGTAGCCCATCGAGGTCTTCATCGGATCCGGCTGGTGTTCGCCACCCGGACCACGCTTGTTGCCTTGGTTCGGGTTATGGCCGGAATCGCTGCCGCCCTTCCCGAAGCCCTGCGGAATGCGCTTGCTGCCGGTCGCGAAGCGGCGGTCGAAGGTCTGCTCCAACGGGTTGATGTGCTTCGGGATGAAGTCGTCATCGTCCTCGTCGCGGGGCCGGCGATCGCGCTCGCGTTCCTGCTGCTGTTGCGGCGGACGCTGCTGATTCTGCTGCGCACGCTGCTCGTTGTTCCGTTGCGGGCGGTCCTGGCGGTCGCCGCGCTGGTCGTTGCGTTGATCGCCACGATGGCCCCGGGGCTCGCCGCGATCGCCGCGATCGCCCCGCTGCTCTCCGCGTTGCTCGTTGCGCGGCTCCGGCCGACTCGGACGCGGACCGTCGCTGTTGCCGCGGCGACGCTTGTCGCCCCGGTCGTTGCGATCGTTCTGGCGCGGCGGGCGCGGCTCGTTGCCGGCCAGCTGGCGGATGATGCGCACGTCGGCGTCGCCGAGCTCGATGTACACGCCGCGGCGCAGGCCGCGTGGCAGCACGACGGTGCCGTAGCGGATGCGGATCAGGCGGCTGACGGCCAGGCCGACGGTCTCGAACAGCTTGCGGACTTCGCGGTTGCGGCCTTCGGTGATGACGACGCGGTACCAGCGGTTCACGCCTTCCCCGCCGCCGTCCTCGATGCTCTTGAAGCTCGCCTGCTGGCCGTCGACGTCGACGCCGGTCAGCAGCTTCTCCTTCTGCTCCTTGCTCAGCGAGCCCAGCACGCGGACCGCGTACTCGCGCTCGACGCCGAAGCGCGGATGCATCAGCAGATTGGCCAGTTCACCGGAATTGGTGAACAACAGCAAGCCTTCAGTGTTCAGGTCCAGACGACCGACCGACTGCCACTTGCCCTGCGGCAGGCGCGGCAGGCCGCGGAAGACGGTGGGACGGCCTTCGGGGTCGTTGAAGGTCACGACCTCGCCGACGGGCTTGTGGTACGCCAGGATCCGCGGCGCCACCGGGGCGATGCGGACCTTGATCGGCTTGCCGGCCACGGCGACTCGGTCGCCGTAGGAGATGCGCTGACCGACGTGGGCGACCTCGTCGTTCACCGTGATCTGACCCTTGGCGATCATGTCCTCGATGTCACGGCGCGAGCCGACGCCGGCCTGCGCCAGCACCTTCTGCAGCTTGGGCGCGTCGGCATCGGGGGCGAGCACGCGCTTGGTGGGCTGATCGGCGGCTTCGGAGCCCTCGTCGGACGAGGCCTCGACATCGGCACCTTCTTCGGACGCGGCGGGCGCGTCGACGTCATCCTCGGCGTCGGCATCGAAGGCACCGGACACCAACGCATCGAAGCGCGCCTGCGCCTCGGCCTGGAGCTGGGCGCTGTCGGCCTGCGACGGCGCGGCATCGGCGCCTTCGCCGGCGCCCGACACCTGGCGCTGCGCCTGGGCCGGTTGACCGTCAGCCGACTCGCGGTCACGGTCGCGACCCCGGCGGCGGCGGTTGCGTCCGCGACCTTCGCGTTCGCCGCTGAGGTCGCCTTCGGCGCCCTCGACGCCGTCACCGACCACGGGGCCAGCTTCACGCGATTCACGCGATTCACGCGATTCACGCGGCTCGGACGCGACCAGCTCGCCGACCGCTCCGGCCACCGCCGACACCGGCGCGGGCGAGACCTCGACGGTCGCGACCGGCACGTGGATCGTGGGGCGTTCGGATGGCGCCGGGGCGGCGTCCGCCTCGGCGACGGCTTCAGCAGCCTCGGCGACCTTCTTCGACGTGCGGCGCTTGGGCTTGGGCGTGTCGGCCTCCTCGGCGCCAGGGGGCGCGGCCGGCACGTCCACCTGCACTTCTGCAGGTGCTTCGGCGGCGGCCGTCTTGCGACGTGCGCGCGGCTTGGGCGCCTCCTCGGCCGCCGGCGCGGCGACCGGGTCGGACGCCTCCACCGGCGCCGCGGCAGCCTTGCGGGTGCGCTTGGGTTTCGCGGGCGCGTCGGCCGGGTCGGTCGTCAGCGTCTCGGGCTTGGAATCGTCGATATCGTTGGAATTCATGTGTCGGCTTGCACCTTGTCAGCGGTGGACACGGCCCCTTCCCGGGGCGCTCAAGTGGGCTCGGGGTTGACGGCCCCAGCCTGTGGTTCTTCACCCGGTTCGCGCGTGGCGACCGGCTTGGAGTCGTCTTCAGTGGCGGCGTCCGAAGATTCGGGCGCCACCGGGTTCGTTTCAGCAGTCTCGGGCGTTTCTGCCGCCTCCACCGTCTCCGCGACTTCCGCCGTGTCAGCCGCTTGCGCCGCCTCGACGGTTTCCGCAGCTTCCGCGGCCTGCGCCGGTTCGGCCGGCTCGATCTCGACCATCACGTCGCCGGGCGGCTCCTCGAGCAGCGAGGCCTGCAGCGCCCCGGCGATGGGCGTCGGGTCGCCGCCCTGGATCAGGGCCGGCAGCTGCTCCAGCGAATGCAGTCCCAGATCGTCCAGGAAATGCTTCGTCGTCGCATACAGCGCCGGTCGGCCCGGCGCCTCGCGGTGCCCGATGACCTCGATCCAGTCGCGGTCCTCGAGCTGCTTGATGATGGGCGTGGCCACCACCACGCCGCGGATGTCCTCGATGTCGCCCCGGGTCACCGGTTGACGGTAGGCGATGATCGCCAGCGTCTCCAGCACCGCCCGCGAATACTTGGGCGGCTTCTCCGGATGCAGCCGGTCCAGATGCTCGCGCATCTCGGGCCGGCTCTGGAAGCGCCAGCCGGAGGACAAGGCCACCAGTTCGACGCCCCGCCCCTCCCATTCGCGCAGAAGCTCGTCGAGCAGCGACCGCACGCTGTCGCCGTTGAGCTCGTCCGCGAACAGCGAGCGCATGTCACGCAGCGTCAGCGGCGCCTGCGCACACAGCAGCGCCGTTTCCAGGACCCGTTTGGCCTCCTGCGTATTCATCGGATCAGCATGCGCTCAGCATGGGCTCAGTTCATGTCGCCGGCCTCGGGGCCGGTCAAATCGGTGTGTGTCGCCATCTTGGGCGTCGGCGACGGCCATGGGCCGCGCCGGACGGGTTCGATCTGCTTGCTTGGGAGCTCCGCGCTCCAACAACGGCCGCCGCTCAGTGGGTGGATCCGGCCGGTCAGTGGGGCGCCGCGTCGGTGCGCGGCCTGCGCTGCGAACGGGGTCGACTGCCAGCCCGTCGCCGCCTTGCGCACGTTCTTCACGTGGGTGTCAGCGCAAGGAATAGGAAGCATTGTAGCGCGACCGCGCGGACTGCTCTCAGAACACCGGATCGGGCAAACCCGCGACGCGCCAACCGGACGCCAGCTGCCCGGGCAACGGGGCATCGAAGCGCAAGACCTCGCCGGTGATCGGGTGCGCGAAACCGAGCCGCGCCGCATGCAGCGCCTGGCGCGGCACGCCCAGCGCCTCCGCCCCGCCGTAGAGCGCGTCGGACACCAGCGCGTGCCCGCGGTGCGCGGCATGCACGCGGATCTGGTGCGTGCGGCCCGAGTGCAGCACGCAGTGCAGCGAGGACACGGTCCGGCCCAGGCCGCGCGCGTCCTGCCACTCGCCTTCGCCCAGCTTGAAGAAGTCGGTGCGCGCCGGCTTGCCGCCGCCGACCACCGCCATCCGCGTGCGCGACTGCGGATCGCGACCGATGGGCGCGTCGACGGTCCACTCGTCGGGCGTGCGGCCGTGCACCAGCGCGAGGTACTCGCGATGCACCTCGCGCGCCGCGATCATCCGGACCAGGGCGGTCACCGCCGCCAGCGTCTTTCCGACCACCATCAAGCCCGAGGTGTCCTTGTCCAGCCGATGCACGATGCCCGCGCGGGGCAGCGTCGCTGCCCTGGCATGGTGGGCCAGCAGCCCGTTCATCAGGGTGCCGGACCAGTTGCCCGCCGCCGGATGGACGACCAGGCCGGCCGGCTTGTTCACGACGAGCAGATGCTCGTCCTCGAAGACGATGTCGAGCGCGAGCGGCTCTGGCCGGAAGGCCAGCGCCTCTTCGGTCGGAACCAGGTCGACGACCAGCACCTGTCCGAGCCGGGGCTTGCGCGACGCATGGGTGACGCGCTGCCCGTCGAGGGTGACGCAGCCGCGCTCGATGAGCCCCTGCAGATGGCTGCGGGAGAACTCCGGCGCCAGTTGCACCAGCCACTTGTCCAGACGCAGCGCCAGCTCGTCGGGGCCGGCCTCGGCGCTGCGGCGCTCGGGGGCGTCGGCGCCGACGTCCTGGGCGTCGTCCACGCCTTCGGGGCGCGCAGCGGCGCCCTCGGGCCGTCCGCCGGGCTTCTCCCCCGGTTTCTCACCCGGTTTCTCACCCGGGTAAAGCCCGTTCCGTGCCGCCGGGTCGTGACCGACCTGAACCATATAATCGCCGCTCCAATTTCAGATGAGGGCCGCCGTGGCGCGCGCCCTGTGGACCATGATCGAGACTCGGGTGTTGCGCCGCCGGACTGCGGATTCTTCTGACGTGTCCGGCTCCTGGCGCGCCGCGTGGCGCAGCGTGGCGATGACCGCCGCGACCGCTGCCGTGCTGGGGCTGGCCGCCTGTTCGTCGGCCCCCAAGGAGGACCCGAATTCCCAGGCCAACCTGGAGAAATTGTACGCAGAGGCCAAGGAGGACATGCTCTCCGGCTCCTACGACCGGGCGATCAAGACGCTGGAACGCATCGAAGGCCGCGCGGCGGGCACCACGTTGGGCCAGCAGGCGCAGCTGGACCTGGCCTGGGCGAACTACAAGAGCGGCGAGCGCGTGCAGGCCGTGACGGTGCTGGACCGCTTCATCAAGCTCAACCCGTCGAGCCCGGCGCTGGACTACGCGCTGTACATGAAAGGCCTGGTCAACTTCAACGACGACCTCGGCCTGTTCGGCCGCATCGCCCGGCAGGACATCAGCGAGCGCGACCAGCAGGCCGCCCGCGACTCGATGCAGGCGTTCAAGCAGCTGGTCGAGCAGTTCCCGGAATCGAAGTATGCCGAGGACGGTCGCATCCGCATCGACTACATCACCAACAGCCTCGCGGCCTACGAGGTGCATGTGGCGCGGTACTACTACAACCGCGGCGCCTACCTGGCGGCGGCGAATCGTGGCCAGGCCGCGCTGATGGAGTTCCAGAATGCCCCGGCGCTGGAAGAGGCGCTGTTCCTGATGGTGCAGAGCTACGACAAGCTCGGCCTGGAACAGCTGCGCGACGACAGCCGCCGCGTGTTGCAGTCGAGCTTCCCTGACAGCTACTACCTGACGACCGGAAAAGCCAAGCCCAAAGAGAAATCCTGGTGGGTCATCTGGTGAGCTGAAGCTCGCCAGATCCGGCGCGATCGGAAGGACATCAGCCCGCTCTTGAGCGGGCTTTTTCGTTCATGCGTCGTGGGAGGCCTTCAGCTCGGCGAGCCATGCCTGCGCCGTCGTCTCATCCGGCACCTGCGTCATCGGCGGGAGCGCCCCACGCAGCCGCTTGCCGTAGTGCGAGCCGGCCAGGCGCGGATCGCAGACGACGAGCAGGCCGCGATCGGTCTCCGTGCGGATCAGCCGACCGGCGCCCTGCTTGAGCGCGATCGCCGCCTCGGCGACGAAGTACTCCATGAAAGGATTGCGCCCCTCCGACTCCAGCCGCGCGACGCGGGCCTCCACCAGCGGATCGTTCGGCGGCGGGAACGGCAGCTTGTCGATCAGCACGCATTGCAGCGCGTCGCCGGGCACGTCGATGCCTTCCCAGAAACTGGCCGAACCAACCAGCACCGAGGCCGGCTGATCGACGAACTGCTGCAGCAGCTGACGCTTCGGCATCGTGCCCTGGACCAGCACCTCGATGCGGTGGCCGCCTTCCTCGAAGCGCTGGCGCAGCACGTCGGCCACGGTCTGCAATTGACGCAGCGTCGTCGTCAGGATGAAGGTGCGTCCGCCGAGCCGCGCCGCCAGGCGCGCCCCCAGGCAACCCACCGACTCCCCGTGGTCGGGCTCCGAAGGCTTCGGGAAATGCCTGGGCACGTAGAGCCGCGCATGCGACGCGTAATCGAACGGGCTCCCGACGCGAAGCGTGCGCGCCTGCCCCAGTCCGGCCGGTTCGGTGAACCAGGTGAGCGCCTCGTCCTCGCCCAGCGTCGCCGACGTGAACACCCAGGCCTTGGGCGTGCTGGCGAGCGCCTCCTGCATGGCTTCCCGGATATCCAGCGGCGACTCCATCAAGCGGACCTGGTGCGTGCCGACATCGACCCAGCGCACCGCGCCAGGGTCTGCGGGGCGCGCGAACAGCTGCGCCGTCTTGTAGAGCTCCACGGCGCGCTCGTGCAGCCGCACGAGGTCGGGGCCGACTTCCATCACTGACGCCAGGGCGTCCACGCTGAGTTCGATCGCCTGGGTGACCTGCCTCAGCGCTTCCTCGAAATCGGCGCGACCCGAACACTCGTTCCAGCGCAGCTTGAGCACGCCGCGCAGATCGCGCCCACCCGCGCAGGCCAGCCGGAGCGCGCGTGCCGCGCGCTCGACGCCCCCGGCGATCGCCTGCCACTCCTGCAGCCCGCGCGCATGCGCGAGCCCTTGCGCCAGCATGTCGCGCCCGAAGTCGAAGAGCTGCGCGCTGCCCAGCAGGCGGCCAAGGAAGTTCAGGCCGGCTTCGGGCAGTTGATGGGCTTCGTCGAAGATCGCGACCTCGACGCTGGGCAGCAGTTCCGCGACGCCGCTGTCGCGCAGCACCAGATCGGCGAAGAACAGGTGGTGGTTCACGACGACGAGGTCGGCCTCCATCGCCTCGCGCCGCGCCTTCACGACATGGCAGTCGCGGTAGGACGGGCAGTCCGTGCCCAGACAGTTGTCGCGCGTCGAGCTGACGATCGGGATCACCGGCGAGCGCTCGTCCATGCCGTCGATCTCGGCGAAGTCGCCGGTGTGGGTGGTCATCGCCCATCGCTCGATGCGCGCGAGCTGCGCGACGGCGCGCCGGTCGGGCAGCTCCGCACTGTGGCGCGCCTGCTGCAGCCGGTGCAAGCAGAGGTAACTCCCTCGCCCCTTCAGCAACGCGGCGCGCAGCGGCAGCGCGAAGGTGTCCAGCAGGCGGGGCAGGTCGCGCATGAAGAGCTGGTCTTGCAGGCTTTTCGTCGCCGTGCTGATCAGCGTGCGCCCGCCGCTGAGCAGCGCCGGCACCAGGTAGGCGAAGGTCTTTCCGACGCCGGTGCCGGCCTCGACGACCAGCGTGTCACGCCCCGCGATCGCCTGCGCGACGGCCAGCGCCATGCGCTGCTGGGGCTCACGCGGCGCGTAGCCCGGGCCATGTCGCGACAGCGGGCCGCCGGTGTCGAAGGCGGCGATCACGGACTGTTCCAGCTCCCCCGGACGGAGTTCCTCGGCCGCCGCGCGGGCGCGCGAGGCCGCCAGCGCTGGCGACGCCTCGGCGCCGCCCCAGGGCGCATCCGCCATCAGGTCGTCGGCGGAGTCATCGGTCAGATCGTCCGTCGTGTCCGTCGAGTGGTCCGTCGAGGCGTGCGGCACAGCGGCGATGGCGGGATCGTGGGGGTCAGGCGGGCTCATCGGGATCGCTGGCGCGCTCGAGCCGGGAGATCTCGTCGCGCAGGGCCAGTCGTTGCTTCTTCAGCCGGCGGAGCGTCAGTTCGTCGACGAGCGGCAGGACAGCTTCCGACCCGACGGGCAAGATCCCCATCAACGCGTCGATACGGCCGTCCAACTCTGCATGGGCGATGCGAAGTTCAATCAGACGGCGCGCGGGAGAGTGAAGTTGTTCATCCATAAACGGGGAACCACTCGACCAGGAAGTCGAGCCGGACGATTATAGTTTTGGGATGAGTCGCAACATCCCAGGCTATCGCCTCAGCGCCGCCACCGGCATCCATCGCGGCGATCGTCTGTACCAGCAGGATCAGGTCCAGGTCATCGCGCATCCCAGACAGAGCGGCTGCGTGCTCGGCATCGTCGCCGACGGCATGGGTGGCAAGAGCGGCGGCCGCAAGGCCGCCGACCAGGTCATCCTCACCGCCCAGCAGCTGTTCGAGCGTTTCGTCCCCGGCGAGGAGGACGAATCCGAACTGCTGCGCCAGATCGTGTCCGAATCCCACCTGATGATCCGACTGACGGCGATCTCGGCCGAGGAAGAACCGCACAGCACACTGGCAGCCTACCTGCTGACGGCCGACCGGCGCTGCTTCTGGATCCACACCGGCGACTCCCGGATCTACCACTTCCGCGGCCCCAACATGGTGACGCGCTCGCTGGACCAGTCCTACGTGCAACGTCTGGTCGACGAGGGCCAGATCACCGAGGACGAGGCCCTGGTCCATCCGCAGTCCAACCTGCTGACCGCCTGCCTGGGCACGGTGCAGGAGCCGACGCCGGTCGAGTCCTTCATCGACCACCTGGAGAACGGCGACACGCTGATGTGCTGCAGCGACGGCCTGTGGCACTACTTCTCGCCGGCCGAGCTCGGTACGGTGATGCACAGCCTGCCGCCGCGCGACGGCGCCGAGCTGCTGGTCAACAAGGCGCGCCAGCGCGCCAAGGGCACCGGAGACAACCTCTCGCTGGCGATCGTCCGGCTGGATCCGCTGGAATAAGACGCTCCGGACGAAGCACACCCATCAAGGGCGAGGAAGCGCCCTCCCCCAACGGGAAACGCCGGTCGAGAATGAACTGACCCCAAGAAGTTGGACAGTTGGAAGCTAGGCGCTCATGGCCTGAGCTCGGTACGCCACCGGGCTCAGGC